>NC_015259.1:3722973-4031770 GCF_000192745.1 Polymorphum gilvum SL003B-26A1 | reverse complement strand
GCGCCAGGCCATGTCGAAGGCAACAAGCTGGCCTTCCTTCAGGGACTCGATCCCCGACCGGCGCAGGCTGTCCAGTTCGACGATGACGTCATCGCCCTCATGCGGTTCGATGGCGCCGATTCCCCGGCGCGAGTCGAACCATTTTACGTTTCCATGGTTCATGGAGGTTTCTTTCTTCTTGCTTATCGCAAACGTCTTGTATCGCCAGCCCGATAGCTGGCTTGTTCAACGTCCTGATGACAGTTGTTAATGAAATGCCCCTGCGCTGGTCATTGTGTGCCGCTTCAGGGACGAAAAGCAGCATCGCACGGCTCATATTAACGTAGCTTTAAATATGAGGGCCACTCGACCTTTTGGCTGTAGAGGCCGAAAGGTGGCGTCCGGCAACCCCGTTGTTCACGATATGGGGAGCCAGTCCGATATTGCAAGGGGGAGGGACAGGGCCGATCTCGTGCCAGCAACGGGCTGCCGCTTTCGCGAGACCGGTCCCGTCAGGCTCTTCCGCCCCGTTTCCGGAGGTCCCTATGCCGGCCCAGTTGAAAGGTCGGAGAGGACATGACCATGTCCGGGGGAGTGTCCGACACGAGACCTGTGAGGGTCCCCCACGGCAGGAAGACGCTGAAACACTACCTGCCCGTCGTGCCGCAGCCGAAACACCGCGTCCGGTCGCGATGAATGAAGAAGCGCCCGCGAACTCCGTTTCGCGGGCGCCGCTGTGCGGGGAGCCGGGCCTGGATCAGGCGGCGCGAACCTTCTGCAGGAACTCGTTCATCGCCTGGCGCATGCGCGTCGAGCGCTCGTGCAGTTCGTGGATGGCGCTGCGCATTTCCTGGCTCAGAGAGCCGGTCTGGTTCGCAGAATCGCTCACGGTACCGATCGCGCTGGTGACGTTCTGGGTGCCGCTGGCGGCCTCCGCGACGTTGCGGGCGATCTCGTTGGTGGCCGCGTTCTGCTCTTCCGTGGCTGCGGCCATGGCCGCAGTCCGCTCGGAGATCTTCCGGACCATCTCGGCGACGGACGCCGTGGCATGGATGGACTCCGACGCGGCAAGCTTCATCTCCGAAATCTGCAGGTCGATCTCCTCGGTCGCCTTGGCGGTCTGCTCGGCCAGGGCCTTCACTTCCGAGGCCACCACCGCGAAGCCGCGGCCCGCCTCGCCGGCGCGCGCCGCCTCAATTGTGGCGTTCAGCGCCAGAAGGTTGGTCTGCTCCGCGATGTCGGTGATCAGGCTGGTGACGTCGCCGATCTTGGCGACCACGCCCTGCAGCTTGGCGACCGCCTGGTTGGACCGGTCCACCTCGTGTTCCGCATCGGCGGCGACCTTGGAGGCGGAGTGCACCTGCTCGTTTATTTCCGCGATCGAGGCGGACAGTTCCTCGGTGGCGCTGGCGACGGTGTTGACGTTGTTGGTCGTGTGTTCCGAGGCAGACGAGACCGCGACCGCCTGTTCGGTCGTGCCCGTGGCGATCTGGGCCAGGGTCGATGCCGTGCCGTTGAGCGAATCGAGGCCCGTGATCATCTGCTCGGTGATCGACAGCACCGTTTCCTCGAAGTTGTTGGCAACCGTGTCCATCTCCACCCGCCGCTGTTCGGCGGTGAGCTGGCGCTGGCGCTCGGTTTCAGCCTCCAGCTCGCGGGTGCGGATCAGGTTGCTGCGGAACACGCCGAGTGCGCTGCCCATCCGGCCGATTTCGTCCGTGCGGGTGCCGAAATCGACTTCCTCGTCGATCTTGCCGTCTGCAAGGGCGCGCACGACCACGGCGAGGCGGGCCAGGGGTTTGGAGATCAGGCGGTAGTTGAGGAAGCCGAACAGTGCGGCGAAGGCGGTGATCAGCACCGCGCTGCCGAGCGCGATGGTTTGCGCCTGCGCGAGTTGCGACTGTTCGAGCGCGATCAGTTTCGCGGACATGTCCGCGAGATCGCGATGCAGCGCCGCATTGGCGGCGACAATGCCGTCCATGAGCGTACTGCCCTCGCTGGTCAGTTCCATCGCGCGGGCCAGGTCGACGGTTTCGGGAACCCGCATCAGGGTGATCTGCTTGCTGGCGTAGGTTTCCAGCCAGGCGGTCCAGCTGGCCCGGATTGCTCCGGCCTTGGCCGCCTGGTCGGGCGCGTCCTTGGCGATCTTCGCGCTCAAGTCGGTCATCTTGGCGTCGATATCGGCCGTCAGGGCCTCGACGCGATCCACCCAGTCCCGGTTGCCGGTCAGCAGGAAGTTCTTGACGGCCAGAGCCTGTTCCAGAATCGTCGACTCTAAGGTCTCCGTGTCGCCGGCGATCGAAGTGATCGCCTCGACTTCGTATACGGCGGCCGCCGTTGCGACCGTCTTCTGATAGGTGCTGAAACCGGCGACCGCCCCGATCAGGGCGAGGCCGAGGAAGGCGAAGGCGCCTTTTTTTGTAACGGAAAGATTGGCAAACATCGTCATTGGTTCCCGGTTCTCAGCTGGCCGGCGCATTGCGGCGCTGCAGTTCGGTCAGGTTCACTTCGACCGTGGCTGCGCCGATCGCTTTCGAACCCGTTGCATCGGCGAGCGAAAGGTTCAACTGGACGGCCCAGATCTTGTGCTCGTCGTCCCATTCCGGTTCGTCGATGAAGACGGCCTGCGGCCCGACGGGGAAGGTCTTCTGGAACTTGGCTTCGTCGCCCTGCCAGTAGTCGCCGGTGATGGCGCTCTGACCGACATTGAGGCCGTTGGCGTCCATCACGAAGATTTCCGTGTAGAGGCCGAGGTTCTGGGCCTGGATGCGCAGCAGATAGGTCGACAGCGGCGCGGACAAGGTGGCCGAAATGAGCGGCTTGTCCTCGGACTTGCGCTCGTCGACCCACTGCTTGTCCAGAGCGTCGATCATTGCCTGATCGACCTTGCCGCGCAACTCGTTCTGAGCCGTTACGGACAGCGGGACGATCGGGTTGGCGAGCCATTCCCGTGTCTGGGCGATGAACTCGGCGGTGATAAGGGCCTTGACGTCGGGAGCGGCCGGTTGCGCCGCGACGGACGGAGCGACCAGCAGCAGACCGGCGAGGATGGGGATGCCTGGAAATTTCATAGTTGGCCTCGAGCGTTCTGTATTCGTCCAGAGTCCTCCTGCGGCCTTAATTAAAAGTGAACTTAAAATATCCAGGTGCGAATAGGTTAGTAAAATATGGATGCAGTCTCAGAAAATATAGATCGCAAGTTGATGGGTTTTGTGGCGTTGCAACAAATCTGACTAAGGGTAAATACGAAACATCCGCAATTTTACCGAAATATACCTAGAGATGCATTCACTAAGAGTGATTACCTTGGGTGGTTGAGTCGATCTCGGCTTTCAGGTGTTCAAGGGCGATGCGGTAGGTCGAGAATCGGAAGTTGAAGCCGAGTTCGGCCTTGATCCGCTGGTTCGAGACCCGTTTGTTCTCCCCGTAGAAGGAGCGCGCCATGGGCGACAGGTCGGCGCTTTGGAACGGGATTTCCGGCGGCGGTTCGACGCCGAGCAGATCCGCTGCATAGGCGACCACGTCCTGCGGTGGCGACGGTTCGTCGTCCGTCACGTTGTAGATCCGTGTCCGGGGCCTCGCGAGCGACGCCTCCAGTGCGCCGGCGATGTCCTCGACATGGATCCGGTTGAACACCTGACCGGGCTTCACCAGTCGCCGCGCCGTGCCGCTCATCAGATTGACCAGTGCATTGCGTCCGGGGCCGTAGATGCCCGACAGTCGGAAGATGGCCACCGGAACGCCGTGCTCATCGGCAAAGCGCAGCCACGCCTGTTCGGCGGCGACCCGCTGCACCGAGCGCTTCGAAACGGGCCTGCAGGGCGTGTCTTCGTCGACCCATTCTCCGTGGTGGTCGCCATAGACGCCGACGGTGGACAGGTAGCCGATCCAGTGCGGACGCCCCGCTGCAATGTCCGCGCCATGGTGGATGAGAGCAGGATCGCCGGCCTCATCGGGCGCGATCGAAAGCAGCACATGGCTTGCCTGCGCCAGGGCATCGCGGATGCCCCCGCCGGGCTCGGTACCGTCGAACAGGAACGGTTCCACGCCGACATCCTTCAGCCGCGCCGCCTTTTCCGGAGACCTGGTAGTCCCGCCGATCCAATCGAAGCGGTCGCGAACGCGGTCGATGAAGGCCCTGGACGAATAACCGATGCCGAAGATGAACAGACGCATGCCCGAGGGATCCGATCAGAGTGACAGATGCTTGCGGCGGATTTCGTAGAGCGCGATGCCGGTCGCGACGGCGAGATTGAGGCTGTCCGCCTGTCCGACCTGCGGAATGCGGACGAGATGGGAACAGCAGGCGGCCATGTCGGCGGGCAGCCCCTGCTGCTCGTTGCCCATGAGCAGAAGTGCTGGTTCCGAGTAGTCGAGGCTCCGGTAGTCGACCGATCCCTCCAGATGCGTGCCGACCACCATGCCCGGCCATTTTGCGGCCAGGGCCTTGAAGGCGTCCGTCGACAGCCGGGCCAGCGGCACGTGAAACAGCGACCCCATCGTGGCGCGAACGGCCTCGACCGCGAAGGGATCGGTGCAGTCGCCGACCAGCATGACGCCGGAGGCGCCGACCGCATCGGCGGTGCGGATGATCGTGCCGAGATTGCCCGGGTCACGCACCCGGTCGAGGGCGATCCAGACGGTTGCGCGCGCAGGATCGATGGCGTCCACCGGCGTCAGTTGTTGTTCGTAGACGCCGACCACCATCTGCGGGTTGTCGCGCCGCGTGATGGCGGCGAGCACTCCGGTGTTGACTTCCAGGATGAGGGCGCCGCGCGCCTTGGCGCTCGCGGCCGCCCGCTGTGCGACCGGGTTGTCGCGTGCCTCCGGACCGAGCGCCAGATAACGGACCGACCATCCGGCCGCCAGAGCATCGGTGGCGAGTTTCAGGCCTTCCGCGACGAACAGTCCCGACTGGCTGCGGTGCTTGCGCAGGGTCACCAGCCCCTTGATCTCCTTGACGATCGGATTGGAATGGCTGGTAATCTGCTTGACCGCCCCGACGCGCGGCCGGCCTGATTGATCCGTCATTGGCCGCTCCAGCGCGAGAACAGGGAGGTCGACAGGCAGCGCGTGCCGTTTTCTTCCCGGATCACCAGTTCCCCTGATTCCAGCAGTCCGCCCTGCTGCGCCAGCGTCTCGGCCATCAGCTCGTGGATCGACAGGAACGAGGCCCGGATCGCATAGGCGGTCAGGATCATGAACAGGGCGTCGGGCGACAGCAGCTGGCGCAGCATGGCGAGCATCTCAGGCAAATCGGTGAACAGGTCCCAGACCTCTCCCTTCGGTCCGCGGCCGTATTTCGGCGGGTCAAGGATGATGCCGTCATAGGTGTTGCCGCGCCGGACCTCTCGGGCGACGAACTTGGATGCGTCCTCGCAGATCCAGCGCACCGGAAGCTCATCCAGCCCCGACAGGGCCTGATTTTCGCGCGCGTAGGCGATCGCCTTCTTGGAGGCGTCGACATGGGTGACCTGCGCGCCGGCAACGGCCGGCAGCAGGGAGGCGAGGCCCGTGTAGCCGAACAGGTTGAGCACTCTGACGGGCCGCTCGCGGCGGGCCTTTGCGGCGATCCGGATCTTGTCGCCGACCCAGTCCCAATGCGGCGCCTGCTCGGGAAAAACCCCGACATGGCGGAACGACATGAAGCGACCGAGATAGCGCACCGGGCCGTAGGTCATCTCCCAGGTTTCGGGCACCGATCCGGAAAAGCGCCAGCGTCCGGGCCCTTCCTCTTCGACATCGCCGGTGAAGACCGCATCCGCGCGATCCCAGGCCGCTGGCGTCAGACGCGGGCTTCCCATCGCCTGCGGTTCGGGGCGAATGATCGTGAAGCGGCCGTAGCGTTCCAGTTTCCGCCCGCGTCCCATGTCGAGCAGCGCGTAGTCCTTCCAGCCGCAGGTTTCGAGAATGAGCGGCCAGCGTGCGGCCGGGGCGCGGCCGGGCGGGGTGAGGTCCGGCGCGATAGGCATCTCGGCCAAGGTTCGTTCTCGCTTCGAATGCTGAGTCTCCATTTCCAAGCCATTAGGCAAGGTTATGCCGGCGGTCAATGGAAGGCCGCGACCGGCTTGCGGTTGGGCGGTTGCGGCGCAGCGGAGACAGCGACGGGACCGCCACGCGCCAGCCGGGCTCGGTCGGCAATTGGTCCCGGGATCTGCGAAACTCTTTGACAAGGCGCCCGCGTTTTGGTCGGCTTGAACAATAAGGTATGAGTAGGCATTCATGTATTGGGAGGAATAGATGATGCTGACGGCTCATACGACCGGTTTGCGCCACGCCGACAGGGTCGCCGCGACGGTCCAGGAAAGCGCCAGCGCTGCTCGCTCCGTCGTCGCCGCGTCCTGGCGTCGGTCGATGATGTACCACGGCCTTGACCCGAGCATCCGCCGCACGCCGCTGCGCGTCGAGGCGCCGGAACTGCACCGGGCGCGCGAGCGCAATGGCCGGCTGCTGGAGATCGCCGAGCCGACGCTCGAGCGGTTGTTCGCCACCGCCGCCAGCGCCGGCTGCTGCGTCGTTCTCACCGATGTCGAAGGGCTCATCCTCACGTCCAATAGCGCGCCCGGCGACGAGGGGGATTTCGACGCCTGGGGCCTGAGTGCCGGCGCCATCTGGAGCGAGGCGAGCGAAGGCACCAACGGCATCGGCACCTGCGTTGCCGAGAAGCGTCCGGTGATCATCCATCAGGACCAGCATTTCCGGACCCAGAACACCGCCATGAGCTGCATGGGCGCGCCCGTCTTCGACCACGCTGGGCGGATGGTCGCGGTCCTCGACGTATCGAGCTGTCGGCGTGATCTGACCCTGTCTTTCGCGCAGGTGCTCGGTCTCGTCGTGACCGAGAGCGCCCGGGCCGTCGAGAGCGATCTGTTCCGGACCGCTTACACGGGTTCGAAGATCGTCGTCGCGGAAGGACACGGTGCCGGAGGTGTCTCGCTATTGGCGGTGGACGGCGACGACCTTGTCGTCGGCGCCACGCGACAGGCGCGCAAGACCCTCGGCCTGTCCGAGGAGGCACTCAGCCTGTCGCCGTCGCTTCACGAGGTGCTCGGGGCGCCCGCTGCGGTGCGCAATCCGCACGGCACGGAGCGCTCGGCGATTCGCCGCGCGCTCGCCCGCGCGCGCGGTAATGTCTCGGCCGCGGCCCGTGATCTCGGCGTCGGCCGGGCGACCATGTACCGCAAGATGGCCCGATACGGGATCGAAGCCTGACCTGCCACGCGGTCCTGCTGGCCCCGCGGGTGTCTCACGCGTGAGACAGTTTCGCCCGACGGTTTTGCGCCGCCCCTTCTGATCGTCATCCGGATTTGGCACGCTCGGGATCGGGCTTTCCCGGACGCGGAGGCGTCTCGTGAGGCCTGAGGGAGGAAAAGGTGTCGGCACGAGGCCGAGACGTCGGTGCGTGGGGCTCTGAGAGCCTGCTGCGGGCAGGTCGCGTCCTCGGCATCGAGCGTCCGCTTCGGTGACAATTCTTTTTCTTCCTGAACCTTGTCAGGCGTCGGGCACTCCGACAATCTACGTACCGGGAGATCGGGCGATCGCCGGTCCGTCCGCGCCATACACAAGAGGAATAAAGAGGTCGAGACAGCCATGGATATGACAGGGGAATACCGGATTCTGGCGCCAAGAAATGACGTCTGGAATGCCCTCAACGATCCTGAAGTGTTGAAGGCGTGCATCCCCGGCTGCGAAGAGTTGGAGATGACGTCTCCGACCGAGATGAATGCCACGGTGACGTCGAAGATCGGTCCGGTGAAGGCGAAGTTCAAGGGCGCGGTGACGCTCGAGAACATGAACCCGCCGGAGAGCTACACCATTGTCGGCGAGGGCAAGGGCGGCGTCGCCGGCTTCGCGAAGGGGTCGGCGGACGTGCATCTGGCCGAGGACGGCACCGGCACGATCCTCACCTACACGGCCAAGGCCCAGGTCGGCGGCAAGCTGGCCCAACTCGGCAGCCGGCTGATCGATTCCACCGCCCGCAAGATGGCAGACGACTTCTTCGGCAAGTTCTCCGAAATGGTCGGAGGAGCGGCAGTCGCGGCCGACGTGGATGTGGCCGTGGTCGAAGAGGCCAAGACGATCGCCATGCAGCAGGCGGGCGAAGCGGCACTGCATGCCGTGGAAGAGGTCGAGCATCGGATAGAGGAAGTCGTCCACGAAACCGAGGAGAAGGTCGAACAGGCGGCGGCACGCGGCGCATTCGGCGGACCGATGGTCTGGGGCCTGGTCGTCCTGGCGGCGATCATCGCCGTGCTGGCGGTTCTCAGTTCTTGACGCAACGCACCATCCGGGCGACGCGGCCCAGAGGGATGGATCCATGAGGGAGGTAACACGATGGCGAAAGTAACCATGACGGTGAACGGCAGGAAGGTCTCGGCCACGGTCGAAGACCGCACCTTGCTCGTTCATTTCCTGCGCGAGGCGCAGAACCTGACCGGCACCCACGTCGGCTGCGACACTTCGCAGTGCGGTGCCTGCGTGGTTCACGTCAACGGCAAAGCGGTCAAATCCTGCACCATGCTGGCCGCCCAGGCCGACGGCGCGTCGGTGACGACGATCGAGGGCCTTGCCAATGGCAACGAACTGCACCCGGTGCAGGCAGCGTTCCGCGAGCATCACGGTCTGCAATGCGGCTTCTGCACGCCGGGCATGATCATGGCCGCGGTCGACATGATTGAGCGCTACGGCGCCCGGCTCGACGAAAAGACAATCCGGCACGAGCTGGAAGGCAACATCTGCCGCTGCACCGGCTATCACAACATCGTCAAGGCGATCAAGGCGGCCGCCGACCAGATGGCGGCGATGAAGACCGCGGCGGAATAAGCCCGGCGCATCGCCACATAACGCCACATAACGCCACTGCAAGACCGTTCAGGGATTGGAAGCTGTCCGAGGGAGACACGCCATGGGAGTTCAAGGCATTGGGGCGAGGGCCCTGCGCAAGGAAGACAAGCGCTTCATCACCGGCAAGGGCCGCTATACCGACGACATGACGCTGCCGCGCATGACCTATGCGGCCTTCGTGCGCTCGCCGCACGCCCACGCGAAGGTGAAGGGCATCGACGCCAGCGCCGCGCTCGACATGCCCGGCGTCGAGGCCGTTCTGACCGGCGAGCAACTGGTCGGTGACGGTGTCGGCAACCTCATCTGCGGCTGGATGATCCATTCCAAGGACGGCACGCCGATGAAGATGGGCGCCTGGCGGGCGCTCGAGCCGGAAACCGTCCGCTTCGCCGGCCAGGCCGTTGCCGTGGTCATCGCCGAGACGCAGGCTCAGGCGCGGGACGCCGCCGATGCCGTTGTGGTGGACTATGAGGAACTGCCGGCCGTCGTCGATCCGATCGCGGCCATGGCCGACGGCGCGCCGCAGCTGCATCCGGAGGCGCCGGGCAACCTGATCTACGACTGGGAGATCGGCGACGAGGCCGCCGCCAATGCCGCCTTCGCCTCCGCCGCCCATGTCACCCGGCTGGTCGTGTCCAACAACCGCCTCGTGCCGAACCCGATGGAGCCGCGCGCCGCCCTGGCGGATTACGACACGGCCGAGGAGCATTTCACGCTCTATACCACCTCGCAGAATCCGCATGTGGCGCGCCTCGTGCTCTCTGCCTTCTACAACATCGCGCCAGAACACAAGCTGCGCGTGATCGCGCCCGACGTCGGCGGCGGCTTCGGCTCCAAGATCTACATCTATCCGGAGGAAATGGTCTGCCTGTGGGCGTCCAAGCGGGTCGGCCGGCCGGTGAAGTGGGTCTGCGACCGCACCGAAGCGTTCCTGACCGATGCACACGGCCGCGACCATCGCACCGAGGCCGAACTGGCCCTCGACGCCAACCACAAGGTCACCGGCTTCCGGGTCAGGACCGTGGCGAATCTCGGCGCCTACATGTCGCTGTTCTCGTCCTCGGTGCCGACCTACCTCTATGCGACTCTGCTGTCGGGCCAGTACGACATCCCGGCGATCCACTGCAACGTCAAGACGGTCTACACCAACACCACGCCGGTCGACGCCTATCGCGGCGCCGGGCGTCCGGAAGCGACCTATCTCGTCGAGCGGATCATGGAGACGGCCGCGCGCGAGGTCGGGCTCTCCCCCGCCGAGTTCCGGCGCCGCAACTTCATCCGCACCTTCCCGCACCAGACGCCGGTCATCATGTGCTACGATGCCGGCGATTATGACGCCACCCTCGACGCGGCGCTGAAGGCCATCGACTACGACGGCTTCCCTGCGCGCAAGGCGGAAGCCGCGAGCCGGGGCAAGCTGCGCGGCATCGGGCTGTCCTGCTACATCGAGGCCTGCGGCATCGCGCCTTCGGCCGCGGTCGGCTCGCTCGGCGCCGGCGTCGGCCTGTGGGAATCGGCGGAGGTCCGCGTCAATCCCGTCGGCACCATCGAGGTGCTGACCGGCGCGCACAGCCACGGTCAGGGACACGAGACGACCTTCGCCCAGCTGATCTCCGAACGCTTCGGCGTCGACACCGAGGCGGTCTCCATCGTCCACGGCGATACCGACAAGGTGCAGTTCGGCATGGGCACCTACGGCTCGCGTTCCGGTGCAGTCGGCATGTCCGCGGTCGTCAAGGCGCTCGACAAGGTCGAGGCTAAGGCGAAGAAGATCGCCGCCCACCTGATGGAAGCCGCCGAGGGCGACATCGTGTTCGAGGGCGGCGAGCTGAAGGTTGCCGGCACCGACAAGTCGATGCCGTTCTTCCAGGTCGCGCTTGCCGCCTACACGGCCCACAACCTGCCGGCAGGCATGGAGCCGGGTCTTAAGGAGGGTGCCTTCTACGACCCGACCAACTTCACCTTCCCTGCCGGCACTTATGTCTGCGAGGTGGAGATCGATCCCGACACCGGCAAGACGGAGATCGTCAACTTCGTGGCTGCCGACGATTTCGGCAAGATCATCAACCCGATGATCGTCGAGGGGCAGGTCCATGGCGGCCTCACTCAGGGCATCGGTCAGGCGCTGTTGGAGAACGCGTCCTACAGCGACAGCGGCCAGCTTCTGACCGGATCGTTCATGGACTACGCCATGCCGCGCGCCGACGACGTGCCGTCCTACACGCTGATGACCACCGAGACCATCTGCCCCGGCAATCCGCTCGGCATGAAGGGCTGCGGCGAGGCCGGCGCGATCGGCTCGCCGCCGGCGGTCATGAACGCGATCACGGACGCCATCGGCACCAACGACCTGTCGATGCCGGCGACGCCGGAAAAGGTCTGGCTGGCGATCCAGGCATCCAGGATGCCGGTCGCAGCCGAGTGAACGGACAAGCAAGGCCGGGCGCCGCGTCCCAAGGACGACGGTGCGCCCGGCTCCCCCGCTGCGACAGCGGCGCCGGAGAATTGAGGGAGAACGATCGACATGTATGAAACGACCTATCGCAGGGCGGGTTCGGTGGCCGAAGCGGCCCAGTTCATCGCCAAGGCCGAGGACGGCAAGTTGCTTGCCGGCGGCCAGACCCTGATCCCGACCATGAAGCAGCGCCTTGCGGCGCCGAGCGACCTGGTCGACATCGGCGGCATCGCGGACCTGAAAGGCATTTCCGAAAGCGGAGGCGCAGTGCGTATCGGCGCCGGCACCAGGCATTCCGACGTCGCCGGCTCCGACGTTGTCAAGCGGCTGTTTCCCGGCCTCGCGAAGCTTGCCGGCGGCATCGGCGATCCGCACGTGCGCCACATGGGAACGATCGGCGGCTCGGTCGCCAACAACGACCCGGCGGCAGACTATCCCTCGGCGCTCGTCGCCTTGCGCGCCACCGTGATTACGAACAAGCGTGAGATCGCCGCGGACGACTTCTTCACCGGGATGTTCGAGACGGCGCTTGAGGACAACGAGATCATCATCGCGGTCAGCTTCCCGGTGCCGGAAAAATCGTCCTACGCGAAATATCCGAACCCTGCCTCGCGTTACGCCATGACTGGCGTCTTTGTCGCCAGACACAAGGACGGCTCCGTCCGGGTCGCCGTCACAGGGGCCGGCCAGGGCGGCGTCTTCCGCGTCGAGGCGATGGAGCGGGCCCTTGCCGCCCATTGGGATCCGTCTGCGGTAGAGGGTATCCCGGTGGATCCGAACGATCTGTTGTCGGACATCCACGGATCGGCGGTCTACAGGGCGAACCTGATCACGGTGATGGCCAAGCGTGCGGTCGCAGCGGCTTGAGCCGGTTGACGAAGTCCGATCCGGTTGGTCGATAGAAGAAGGGCGGAGCCTTTGCTCCGCCCTTTGTCGGTGACAAGTTGCCGTGCCTCAGGCGGCCGCCACGGTCGCGACGAAACGGTCGAACGCGGCGCGCAGGCGGTCGGTTTGTTCGGACACCCGTGAGGATGCCGTCAGGACCATAGAGGCCGCCTCGCTGGTCTGGTTGACGGAGGACGACAGGCTGTGGATGTCCTGCGAGACGTCCTGGGTGCCTCTGGTCGCCTGCTGGACGTTGTGGCTGATCTCGTTGGTCGCCGCGCCCTGCTGCTCGACCGCCGCGGCGATTTCCGCCGTGTAGCCGTCGACCTTCTGCATGGTCGCCGCAATATCCTGGATCGCCTTGACCGCTTCGCCGGTCGAGGCCTGGATCGCCGAAATCTGCGAACCGATCTCTTCCGTTGCCTTCGAGGTCTGGTTGGCCAGTTCTTTGACCTCGGCGGCGACGACCGCGAAGCCCTTGCCGGCCTCGCCGGCACGCGCTGCCTCGATGGTCGCGTTCAGCGCCAGAAGGTTGGTCTGCTCTGCAATCGCCTGGATCAGCGTGACGACCTCGCCGATCTTGTTGGCCGCTTCCGCCAGCGAGGACACCTTCGCGTTGGTTGCCTGCGTGTTCTGGGTCGCCTGGGCGACGATGTCGCTGGTCCGGGCGACCTGGCTGCTGATTTCGGAAATCGAGGCGGACAGTTCCTCCGCCGCGCTGGCGACGGACTGGACGTTGTTCGATGCCTCGGTCGACGCACTGGCCGCGGTGGTCGTGCGCTCCGAGGACTCACGGGCGATGTTGGATAGTGTTCCGGCCGTGGCGTTCATTTCGTTCGCGCTCTCCGACACGGCGCCGAGCAGCTGCTGCACCGTAACGCGGAAATCGGCGACCGCGGCCTCGACGCGCTGCTGGCGTTCGAGCTGGGCGCTCTGTTCGCGCGTCTGAGCCGCCTCGAGCTTGCTGCGTTCGACGGCGTTGTCGCGGAACACCTGGACCGTCCGGCTCATGTCTCCGATCTCGTCGCCCCGCTCGATGCCCGGGATGGCGATGTCGTGTTCGCCGTCGGCCAGCGCCTGCATGGTGTTCTGCAGGCTGCGCAGCGGGCGCGTGATGCTGCGCACGACGAAGAAGGCGGCGACCGCCAGCAGGGCGAGCAGGGCGAAGTCCATGATCAGGCGCGCCGTGAAATCGGACCAGAAGATCGCCGATAGGTCGTCGGTATAGACGCCGGTCAGAATCAGGACGTTCCAGGGCTTGAAGCCCTCGAAATAGGAGATCTTGCCGACCGGCGCGTCGCTGCCCGGCTTGGGCCAGACGTAGTCGATGTAGCCCTTGCCGTCGCGCCGCGCGATGTCGCCCATCATCTTGGCGAACGGCTTGCCGTTAGCGTCCTTGAGATTGCGCTGGTCCTTGCCGACCAGTTCCATGCGGACCGGGTGCATGACGACGGCCAGGCTTTCGTCCATGAGCTGGACGACGAAGTAGTTGTTGCCACCGTAGCGCATGCTGCCGATGGCCTGATAGGCGCGTGCTTGCGCTTCCTCGAGGGACAGCGTGCCGTTGTCGACCATCTTCTGGTGATCGGCCATGACCGCCACGGCTGATTCGGTCAGGCTGCGCAACTCCGCGAGCTTCTGCGTGTGGAGACTCTCGTACTGTTTCCAGGATTCGACAGCCATCAGGGCCGCGAGGCCGAGGGCGAAAAGGGCGAGCAGGCTATAAAGACGAAAACCGATGGAAAGTTTGGTGCCAGTAGGATTCATGATGTTCACCCCAAGGAAATGCGGCACTGCAATAAATGCCGGAGCGAAGTTAACGGGTCTCTAATTTGCGATCTATTTTCGAAAATAAATAACAAAAGAAGATGAACGGGAATGGAGGTCGCTTCGCAATGCAACTCTGAGAGTGCGAACCAGCCCGAACGCGGCGGAGCCCCTGACGTCGGATCGATGAGGTGACGTCGGGATTTGCCCCCGAGGCGGTCGCCCCACGTCGGAGGCGCCGTCTCGGCGTATCCGACGCGGGCTGCAGGCCGGGCGCCTTATGCCGCCGCGACCTCGTCGAGGAAGCTGTCGATTTCGCCGTGCAACTCGCCGGTCCTCTCGGCCAGTGCCCCGGACGCCGTCAGCAGGGTTTCGGCGGACTGGGCCGTATGATCGACCGCATTCGACAGGTCCGACATGTTGTGTGACACGGAAGTGGTGCCCTGCGCCGCGCGCTGAACATTCACCGAGATCTCGGTTGTTGCCGCACCTTGCTGTTCGACGGCCGCGGCGATGGTGGCGGTGTAGGTATTGACCTCTTCCATCGTTCTCGTGATGCCCGCGATTGCCTCGACGGAGGCACGGGTTGCACCCTGGATCGCGGCGATCTGGGCGCCAATCTCCTCGGTCGCCTTGGAGGTCTGGTTCGCGAGTTCCTTCACTTCCGCCGCGACGACCGCGAAGCCGCGTCCCGCGTCGCCGGCGCGCGCCGCCTCGATTGTGGCGTTCAGCGCCAGAAGGTTGGTCTGCTCGGCGATCGCCTGGATCAGCGTCACCACTTCGCCGATCTTGGCTGCCGAAGCCGCCAGGCCTTCGACCTTCTCGTTGGTCATGCGAGTGCCTTCCGTCGCGCGGTTCACGACCTCGCTTGTCTGGGCCACCTGCCGGCTGATTTCCGCGATCGAGGCGGCCAGTTCCTCCGCCGCGCTTGCGACGGTCTGTACGTTGCTGGTCGCTTCGTCGGAGGCGTTCAGCGTATCGCTCGCCCGGCCCGAACTGTCGCGTGCGATCTGGGTCAGCGACCGGGCCGTGTCGTCCAGCCCCTGGGCCGTCTCGCCGACGGAGGCGAGCAGCGTCTGCACGGTGGCTCGGAACGACTGGATCAGTTGTTCGATGCGTTGCTGGCGTGCGGTGCGCGCGCTTTCCTCGCGCGCGCTGGCTTCCTGAAGCCGCAGGCGCTCGATCGCATTGTCCTTGAAGATCTGGACGGTCCGGCTCATGGCGCCGATCTCGTCGCCGCGCTCGATGCCCGGGATATCGACGTTCAGGTCGCCTGTTGCCAGGCGCGACATGACGTCGGTCGTCTGGCGGATCGGCCGGGTCACCATCAGGCTCAATCCGAAGGCAAGGGCGGTGCCCGCCAGCACTGCGGCTAGAACCGCCACGCCGATGGTGCCGAGCGCCGTCCGGCTCGACTGGCTCGCCGACGCGGCCTGTTCGGTCGCCAAGTCGGAAATGAGGCTGCGTACGGTGTCCGATAGCCCGTTCAGTTCCTGGACCTTTGCATCCAGCAGCGCCCGGCCCTCGGCCATGTCGGCGAAGGCGGTCTCGAGCGTGCCGATCGAGGTGGTGATCGAGTCCGCCTGGCTTGCCACGACGGCGAAGCCGACGGAGTTCCTCTTCAGCGTGTCATCGTGGGCGCGCAGTTCGCTCAGGCGCGACGCTACGGTAGAACGCTTCTTGGTACTCGGGTCGGCGAGGAAGTCGAGCACCGCTGCCTGGACGGCAAGGGCCCGGATCCGGATCGCCGCCGTGTCGGTGGCAATGGTCTCGATGGCGGAAAGCTGGGAGTTGGCCTGCGCAGTCTTCGCGTCGACGTTCTCGACTGCGGAGAAGGTCTGGTTGCGCACGTCGCGCGCCTGCGCCGCGAGGGCATCGAGCAGCGTCTGCGTTTCCGTCCGCAGGGTGTAGGCCTCGCCGAAGCCCGACGCGCTCGTCAGGCGTCCCAGCCTATCGGCGAGGTCGCTTGCTTGGGTTGCAAGCGCGTCGATCCCGCCCGGATCGATTCCCTCGATGATGGCGTCCTTCATGCCCGCGGCGGCCGGCACGAGGGCCTCAGCCAGCTTCCAGGCCTCGATCATCTTGTCGTTATCGAAGGTTTCTTCGGCTTCCTTGAACAGGTCGCGGATTGCCAGTGTCTCCTCCTGCAGGGTCGCCGCGGTACGGCCGATCCGGTTGGCTGAGAGCAAGGTGTTGCGGGCGGTCGTCGCAGCCTCTCCGGCGCTGCCGCGCAGCTTCCCGACGCTGGCGTCGATGGCGCGCGCAAGGACATCGAGTTCGGAAAGGGCGCCGTCGAGAATCATGCGCTGACGGGCTTGGTCGCCGAACAGGTGCCGGACGTCGTCGAACGTGGACCCGAAGCGGGTCACCGCGTCACTGGCCTCGGCAACCCCGGCTTCGCCGGCGGCATTTCCCGCGAGCCGCGTCTTGAGTTCCTCAAGGCCCACACTGAGCGCATCGAGGGCTTCCGCCGTCTGCTGCGCCAAGTCGCGTTCGCCGCGCACCATGAACGCTTGCCGCTTGGCGTCGGCGTCCTGCAGCATCGCCATCACGGCGGTGGATTGTTCGGCCACGTGGAAGCGGCCGGACAGGTTGAGCACCGAGTAGGCGCCGACGGCACCGACGGTCGCCGTCAGCAGCAGCACGGCGGCAAAACCGCCGCCGACTTTCACACCGAACTTGAGGTTTGCAATCCAGCCTGTGGCACGTTTCATCGTCTAGTCCACCCCGTTGACGCGAGTTCCAAGATCGAAGGCGCTCGCCAGCCCCACGCCACAGTGTCTAGCGTGCAAGCGTGAAGGGGGGGTAAACCGCTGCGTGTCGATTCGATCGAGCGGGCACGTCAGACGTGCTGGCCGCCGTTGATGTGGATCTCCGCGCCGGTGACGTAGGACGACGGCGACGTGCAGAGGAAGAAGATCGTGTCGGCGACCTCGTCCGGCCTCCCCAGGCGACGGAGCGGGATGTCCTCGATGAGCTTCTCGGTGCCGGGCGAGAGGATGGACGTGTCGATCTCGCCCGGTGCGATCGCGTTCACCCGGATGCCATGCGGCCCGAAGTCCGCGGCCATCTCACGGCTCAGCGAGGCCAGCGCCGCCTTGGACGTGGCATAGGCGGTTCCAGCGAAGGGATGCACGCGCATGCCGGCGATGGAGGTCACGTTGACGATCGATCCTCCGGCGTTCTTCAGTTCCTTGAACAGTCCCCGGGCGAGCATGATCGGGGCGAAGAAATTGACCTGGAACACATGGCGCCACACATGCATCGGGGTGGTGAGCGAATCGAGGCGCTGTCCGGCATCGTCCTTCGGGCTGATGCCGGCGTTGTTGACGAGCGCATGCAGCTTGGAGCCGTTGGCTTCCAGCCGCTTGCGCATCTCCTGGACCGCGTAGCCGAGGTTCTCAGGATCGGACAGGTCGACCTGGATATGGTCTTCCGGGCCAGATGGCCAGGGACATTTGTCGGAGAAAGCGTGCCGGGAACAGCTGATCACCCGCCAGCCGGCGGCCGAGAACCGCTTGACCGTTGCATGGCCGATGCCCCTGCTGGCGCCAGTCAGGACGATTGTCTGGCGTTCGTCGAGCGGAGGTGTGTCGGTCATGGACTGGAGGCCTCGGTCGGATGGCGCGGAAAGGAGAAAAGTTGACTCTTGTTTGGAACTTTAGTTTATGCCCACGACCATTGTATGCCAGAATTGAGCGGCGAAACGAACCGCCAAAACTGTAACCGGCGCCCAAGACCGTCGAATGATCATCTGCTCGTGTAACGTGTTGTCCGACAGCCAGCTCCGCAAGGCGGCTGAAGAGATGCGGCAAGACCCGGACGGCAAGCTGCCGACGCCCGGGTCGGTGTTCCGCAAGCTCGGTTGCCGCCCGCGTTGCGGCGGATGTTTCCCTTCCGTCATCGACCTGATCCACGAAAAGCCGGAGGAGGCCGCAGGCCGCTCTGGATATGGCGGCAAAAGCGCTGTAGATCGGGACGAGGCCGGGACGAGGGAGACGGTTGGATGAAGGGCGAAGACAAGGTCATCGAGTATCTCAACAAGGCGCTGCGCCACGAGTTGACGGCCATCAACCAGTACTGGTTGCACTATCGCCTGCTGTCCGACTGGGGCTTCACGAAGCTGGCCAGTAAGGAGCGCGAGGAATCGATTGAAGAGATGCAGCACGCCGACAAGCTGATCGAGCGCATCATTTTCCTTGAAGGGCTGCCGAACCTGCAGAGCCTCGATCCCCTGCGCATCGGCCAGTCGCTCAAGGAATGCGTGGAGTGCGATCTCGCCGGCGAATATTCCGCCCGCGCCCTGTACCAGGAAGCCCGTGAGGTTTGCCGCGAACATGGTGACTATGTGACCATGCACCTGTTCGAAGAGCTCATGGCCGATGAGGAAGGGCATATCGATTTCCTCGAGACCCAGTTGCAGCTAATCGAGCAGATCGGCATCGAGCGCTACGGCCTTCTGCAGGCAGAACCGGCCGACGCAGCCGGCTAGGTCGGAACGGCGACCTAGACCTGGCGGCGGCCCGCGCTCGACCTAGGTGCCGAGGTCGACGATCCGCCCGCCGGCCGCTCGGGCATCCTCCGGATCGTGGGTCACGAGCAGCACCGGCAGGCCCCGCTCGCGCGCCTTGGCGAAAACGACCTGGCGCATCTGTTCCTTGAGCGCGGCGTCGAGGCTGGAGAACGGTTCGTCGAGCAGCAGGGCCCGCGGCTTCGACAGCAGCACGCGCATCAGCGCGACGCGCGCCTGCTGGCCGCCGGAAAGAGCTGCCGGATCCCGGTCTCCGAGGCCGTCCAGCCCCGCCTCTTCCAGCGCCGCTTCGGCCAGGGCCATGCGCTCCTGCCGGGAGCCGGCCCCGGACGGAATGGCAAACAGCAGGTTGCCGCGCACCGAAAGGTGGGGAAACAGCAGCGGCGCCTGGAACAGCAGGCCGACCCGCCGGGCATTCGGCGGCTTTCTCGTCACCGTTTCGCCGTCCAGCCGCACCGTCCCGCTGGCCGTGAACGCCGGATCGAGGAAGCCGGCGACGAAGGCGAGCAGGCTCGACTTGCCGCTCCCGCTCGGCCCCATCACGGTCAGGGCGGTTCCCGGTGCGACAGCGGCAGACAGCCGCAGCAGCATTCGCGTGCCGAGGCGGATCTCGACGTCGTTCAAGGTCAGGCCGGCCTCGGCCGCCGCTGGGTGGTTGGTCACGAGACAGCCTTCAGGGTTTGGCGGTTGCGGAACAGCAGCGCTGGAATGGCGGTCGCCGCCATGAACCCGGCAAGGGGCAGCAGCATCTGCAGAACCGCGTGGACGGCGATCAGCGGGCGGCTGCCGCCGCTGGCCAGGGCTACGCTTTCCGTCGTGACGGTCGGAAAGCGTCCGCCGCCGATCAGCACGGTCGGCAGGTATTGCGCGACCGACACGGCAAATCCGATGGCCGCCGCCGTCAGCACGGCCCGCAGCAGCAGCGGCAGGCGCACCAGCCAGAACGTCCGGGATTCCGATGCTCCGAGCGTCAAAGCGACCTGACGGTAGCGCGGGTCGAGGGCGTCCCATGGATCTGCCAGCGACAGGAACACGTAGGGCAGCACGAACACGAGATGGGCGACCGCCACCGCGCCGAAGCTCGCGTCGAGGCGGAGGGTCAGGAACAGGACCTGTAACCCGAGCAGGAAGGCGATCTGCGGCACCAACAGCGGCATGAACAGAAGAACGCGGGCGCGCGACGGACCGCGCCGGCCGGACCGCGTGCGCATGTCGAGCACCGCGGCCGACAGGGCAGCCGCGGTGAGGCAGACCGGGCCGCCGATCAGCAGGGTGGTCAGCAGAGGCAGTGCGACCAGCGGTGCGGCCGCCGTCCAGTGGCCCACCGTCAGGCTGCCGGGAAGGGCGTCGGGAAAGCGCCACGGGCCGGCGACGGACCACAGGGCGAGCAGCGCCAGTGCCGTCACCGCCGTGCCCGCGACGAGGGCCATGGCCGCAAGGCCGGCAAGCCGGACGCCACGGTCACGGGCGCCGCGCGCCCCGGCGGTCGCCCACGCCGCACCGCTGCGCTGCAGGACCCGCTCCATCACGATCCACAGGCCGATCGCCGCGCCGCTCAGCGCCAGTTGCACCAGCGCTCCGGCGGCGGCCTTGAGTCTCAGCGACAGGTCCGGGTCGCCCATCCAGGCGAGGATGCGCGGCGCGAGGGGCGCAGGCGTTGTCGGCCCGAGAATGAGAGCGACGTCGACCACCGAGGTTGAATAGGCGAGCACAGCCAGCACCGGCAGCCGAATCTGGGCGTAGACCAGTGGGAACACGGCCTTCAGCCAGGCCGTCGTCTTGCCGTAGCCGAGGTTCTCCGCGACCCGCGACAGCCGTGCCCCGTCCGTTTGAGGCAAGGCGGCGAGGGTCATCAGGAACAGAAACGGCACTTCCTTGACGACCAGCCCGGCGGTCATGGCCAGACCGTAGGGATCGTTGACCACCAGCAGGTCCGGCGGTCGGTCGAAGCCGGTCGCCCAGGGCGAGACAAGACGCATCAGGAAGCCGGAGGGAGCAATGAGAAACGCGAGCCCGAAGGCCGCAGCCGCATGCGGCACGGCAAGCAGCGGAGAGATCAGCCGCCGCAGTCGGGCAAAGGCGCGCGTGTCGTGCCATGCCGCGGTGAAGGCGATCACGATCGCAAGAGACAGCGCGGTGGCGGCCAGCCCCGTCCCAAGGCTGAGCCCTATCGATTGCACGATGCCCGGGGTGGCTAGAACGCTACGCAGAGGGGCGAGCGACAGATGCTCGGCACCGAGCGCCGGGAGGTAGCCGAATGCCGGCAGCAGCGTCCCCGCCAGTCCGAGCGCCACCGGTCCAGTCAGCAGCAGGACCACGAGCAGGAGCGGGAGTCGCCGCATCGTTGGGCCGGCGTCCCGATCACGGCGCGCCGTAGCGCGCGATCCAGGCATCTTCCAGCCGGGTCATCCAGGACGGATGCGGTTCGGGGAGCGTCGGACCGAGGTCCGCCGGCGAAAGCGTCGCCACGCCGAGATCGAGCGCGTCGAAGCGGGCGCGATCCTCTGCAGACAGGCCAGCGACGTCGAGCACGGTCGGATCGCCCCAGACCGCTGGATCCTGCTTGCGCGCCTGGGCTTCTGGCGACAGCAGGAAGTCGGCGAACACGAGCGCGCCGGCCTTGGCCTTGGCGTTGAACGGGATGGCGACGAAATGGGTGTTGCCGATCGTGCCCTCCTCGAACACGAAGGTGCGGACCGTGTCGGGCAGTTCTCCCGCCGCGATGGCGCCGGATGCATCGTTCGGGTTGAAGCTGAACGAGATGTCGATCTCGCCGTCCGCGAGCATCTGGCGCATCGCCGCCGCGTTCTGCGGGAACGCGCGCCCCTGGCGCCACAGGTTCGGATGCAGCGCGTCGAGGAAGGCGAACAGCGGTGCCGTGTCGGCGTCGAAGCGTGCCTCGTCGACCGGCATCTGGAGCTTCTGCGGGTCGTCGATCAGCGTTGTGAGCGCCTGCTTGAGGAACGTAGAGCCGTGGAAGTTGGGTGGCTGGGGATAGGTGAACCGGCCGGGATGGGCGGCCGCATGGTCGGCGAGGTCCTTCAGCGACCGCGGCGGCCTGGTCATGATCGCGGTGTCGTACAGGAACACCAGCTTGGCCATGCCCCAGGGGCTTTCCAGGCCGTCGGTCGGCACCGTGAAATCGGTGACGACGGTCGGCTTGCCGGAGACGTCGACGTGTTTCCAGTTCGGCAGCGTGTCGGCCCAGCCCTCCGCGGCAAGCAGGTTCTGGCGTTTGAGCGCCTGGAAATTCTCGCCGTTGATCCAGACCAGATCGACCGCTCCCTCCTCGGTCTTGCCGACGCTCTTTTCCGCGATGATGCGGCTGACCACGGTCGCCGTGTCGTCGACCTTGACGTGCCGGACGGTCACGCCGTAGCGCTCCGACACCTGTCCGGCCGCCCAGTCGATATAGGCATTGATGCGCGGCTCGCCGCCCCAGGCATGAAAATAGACGGTCTGCCCCTTGGCTTCCTCGATCACGGCCGTCCAGTTTGTCGGATCGGCTGCGATGGCGGAGCCGGCAAGGGCGAACGTCGTCGCGGCCGCCGCGGTCAGTCTGGTCAGTCGTCTCATCGGCTTCCCCCAGAAAATGAGCGTTCGAGTCTGTCGATCCGGTCGTGCCGTGTCCGGTCCCTGACGGTCAAGACAAGCGTTCGTGACGGTGTCGGAACCTGCGGCTCAGGCCCAGAGCGGCAGCACGTGCGTGTCCTTGACGTCCTCCATGACCGCATAGGTATGGGTCTCGCGCACCCCCGGCAGATTGAGGATAACGTCGGCAAGGAAGCGCCGGTAGTGGGTCATGTCCCGTACCCGGCTCTTGATCAGGTAGTCGAAGCCGCCCGCCACCATATGGCATTCGAGCACTTCCGGAGACCGGCCGACGGCGGTGGCGAAGGCGTCGAACACGTCCGCGGTGGTCTTGTCCAGCTTGACCTCGACGAACACCAGCAGCCCGAGCCCGAGTTTCTGCGGATTGAGCTCGGCGGTGAAGCCCAGGATGTAGCCTTCGCGGATCAGCCGCTTCATCCGCTCCGCCGTTGCCGTCGTCGACAGGCCGACCCGCTCGGCCAGGTCGGTGGTCGTGATCCGGCCGTCGCCCTGCAGCGCGTGGAGGATCTTTCGGTCGATCCTGTCAAGGTCAGTGGAAGTCTCCAAAGAATGGCCTTTCTAATTCGAATTCAAAGGAATATTACTAAAAATCGATAAAAAAGGAAGAAGGGAGCTTGTTACACTTCGGATTGCAAGGCCGTCCCCTGGTTCGGCGGCCAGTCCTCAAGGAGGCTCCGACGTGTCCGCATCCGCGCCGAATCCCGAGATCGCAGCCGTGCCCCCGTTCCGGGCCGCCTATGCGCCCGACGACGAAGGCCTCGTGCGCCAGCTTCTCGCCGAAACCGGGCTTCCGGCCGACGCGGAAGCGCGCATCGACGCCCGTGCCGCCGGCTACATCCAGGATATGCGGTCTGCGCGTTCGGGGCTTGGCGGCGTCGAGGACTTCATGCGCGAGTTCGGCCTGACCACCCGCGAAGGCCTGGCGATGATGGTGCTTGCCGAGGCCCTGCTGCGCGTGCCGGACGCCGCCACCGCCGACCGACTGATCGAGGACAAGCTGGCCGCCGCCCGCTTCGACCAGGCGGCTGGGCACAAATCCGACACCTGGCTGGTGTCCGCCTCGTCCTGGGCGCTGGGGGTGACCGCCCGCCTGCTGCATCCGGGCGACACGCCCGACACGATCCTCGCCGCGCTGGTCAAGCGGCTCGGCATGCCGGCGGTGCGCACGGCGACCCGCCAGGCCATGCGCCTGCTCGGTCACCAGTTCGTTCTGGGCGAGACGATCGGACAGGCGCTCGAACGCGCCAGCGGCCAGGAGGCGAAGGGTTACCGCTATTCCTACGACATGCTCGGCGAAGGCGCGCGTACGGCGGCGGACGCGCAGCGATATTTCCAGGCCTATGCCGCCGCCATCGAGGCGATCGGTACGGCGGCGGGCAATCGTCCGCTGCCGGCCCGGCCCGGCATCTCGGTCAAGCTGTCGGCCCTGCATCCGCGCTACGAGGCGGTCAAGGCGGACCGCGTCCAGGCCGAACTGCTGCCTCGCCTCCTGGAACTCGTGCGCATGGCGCGCCGGTACGATCTGAACTTCACCATCGATGCCGAGGAGGCGGACCGGTTGGAGATCTCCCTCGACCTCGTCGCCGCCGTTGTGGCCGATCCGGTGACGGCGGGCTGGGACGGTTTCGGCCTGGCCGTCCAGGCCTATCAGAAGCGCGGCGTGGAGGTTGTCGACTGGCTGGTCGAGCTTGCCCGCGCCGGCAATCGCTGCCTGATGGTCCGTCTGGTCAAGGGCGCGTACTGGGACACGGAGATCAAGCGCGCCCAGGAGCGCGGCCTTGCTGACTATCCCGTGTTCAGTCGCAAGGCGGCGACGGACCTGTCCTATCTCGCCTGCGCGAGGCGCCTGCTTGCCGCCCGCGACATCCTTTATCCGCAATTCGCCACCCACAACGCGCTGACCGTCGCGCAGATACAGGAGTTGGCGGGACCGGACGGCGGTTACGAATTCCAGCGCCTGCACGGCATGGGCGAGAGCCTGTACAGGGCGGTGGCCGAACGTCACGGCTATCCCTGCCGCATCTATGCGCCGGTCGGCGGCCACAAGGACCTGCTCGCCTATCTGGTCAGGCGTCTGCTGGAGAACGGCGCCAATTCGTCCTTCGTATCGGTCGTCGGCGATGCGGCCGTGCCGGTCGACCGTCTGCTGCTGCGCCCCGCCGACATCCTCGACGGCGGCGGCCGGGTCCGCAACGCGGCCATCCCGCTTCCCTCGGATCTTTATGGCGACAGCCGGCGCAATTCCGCCGGCGTGGAACTCGGCCATGCCGAGGAACGAGCGCGGCTCGTCGACGGCATGACCGCGGCGGTGCTCTCGGTGGCCGCCGCCACTGTGCTCGCACCCGGCCTGGCGCCCGTCGGCCGGCCGAAGCCGGTGCATTCGCCGGCAGACGGACGCACGCTCGTCGGCGAGGTCGTCGAGGCGGATCCGGAAGACGCGGCCCGGGCGGTCGGATCTGCCGCTTGCGGCTTCGAGGTCTGGTCGCGCTGCCCGGTCGAAAGCCGCGCTGCGGCGCTGGAGCGGGCGGCCGATCTGATCGAAGCGAACCGCGACCGGCTGATGGCGCTGCTCGCCCTGGAGGCCGGCAAGACGCTGCCCGACGGCATCGCCGAGATCCGAGAAGCCGTCGACTTCTGCCGCTATTACGCCGCCGAGGCGCGCATGCGGTTCGGTGAGGGATGCCTGATGCCCGGCCCGACCGGCGAGGAGAACCGCTACCGGCTGCGCGGCCGCGGCGTCTTCGTCTGCATCTCGCCGTGGAATTTCCCGCTGGCGATCTTCGTCGGTCAGGTTGCCGCCGCGCTGGTTGCCGGCAACGCCGTCGTCGCCAAGCCGGCCGAGCAGACGCCGCTGATCGCCCGCGAGGCCGTGACGCTGTTGCACCGGGCCGGCGTTCCCGAGGACGCCCTGCTCTTTATGCCCGGAGACGGCCGCGTCGGGGCGGCGCTGACCGCCGATCCGCGTATCGCCGGGGTCGCCTTCACCGGCTCGACGGAGACGGCCTGGGCGATCAATGCCAGCCTGGCGGCAAAGCGCGGCCCCATCGTGCCGTTGATTGCCGAGACCGGCGGTATCAACGCCATGCTGGTCGATGCCACGGCGTTGCCGGAGCAGGTCTGCGACGACGTTGTCACCTCCGCCTTCCGCTCCGCCGGCCAGCGCTGTTCGGCGCTGCGCCTGCTCTACCTGCAGGACGACATCGCCGACGGGCTGCTGGAGATGATCGAAGGCGCGGCCGCCGAACTGACGCTCGGCGACCCGCGAGATCAGGCCACCGACATCGGCCCGGTGATCGACGCCGACGCCCGCGACGGCATTCTCGCCCACATCGAGGCGATGGCCGCGGCGGACCGGCTGCGCTTTGCCGGGACCGTGCCCGGGGGTGACCTAGCCGGCGGGTTCTGGGTCGCGCCGCACATCGTGACCCTCGACCGGCCCTCGGACCTGACGCGCGAGGTGTTCGGCCCGGTCCTGCATGTGGTCCGCTATAGGGCGAAGGAGCTGGACGCCATGCTGGAGGCGATAGCGGCCACCGGCTACGGTCTGACGCTTGGCGTGCACAGCCGCATCGACGCCACGGTCAAGCAGGTGGTCGACCGGTTGTCGGTCGGCAATGTCTACGTCAACCGCAACACCATCGGCGCCGTCGTCGGTACCCAGCCCTTCGGCGGTTCCGGCCTGTCCGGCACCGGTCCGAAGGCGGGCGGACCGGCCTATCTGCAGCGCTTCGCTCTCGAGCAGGTGGTGTCGATCAACACCGCCGCTTCCGGCGGCAACGCCAGCCTGCTCGCCCATTCGGAGGAGTAGCGGACTACTTCGTCGCCCGGCCCGGGTCGGCTCACTGCAGGCAGCACTTCTTGTACTTCTTGCCGCTGCCGCAGGGGCAGGGGTCGTTGCGGCCGACGCTCTTGAACGGATTGTGGACGGGCTCGCCCGGCAGGAACGGATAGTCGCCTTCCGCGGCCTTGAGATAGGCGGGGTCGAGCGACGACAGATAGTCATCGTCTGCGGCCACGTCCTCGTCGTCAGCCCCCCAGTCCAGCAGCGTCCCGATCGTGTCCTCGAACGGCCAGTAGCGGCTCGCCCGCATCCAGGCTTTGCGGTCGGTCGCCTTCCTGGCCTCGGAAAGATGGTAGTCGTAGTCGCTCATCTCGGTCGGCCACAGGCCGAATTCGTCCACGGAGATCAGCCCATCCCGAAACGTCTGCTCGATCAGCGGCTTGAGATCCTCGTACTGCAGGTCGGCGATGGTCGCGATCCAGGACCCCCACAGGAAGCTGTCGGGCTCGGGAGCAACGGCACGCGGGAAGGCTTCCAGGAACGCCCGGGCATGGACTTCCGGCGTCGTTCCGGTCAGCACCGTGTAGGTCCAGGCGGAAAAGAACGCGTCCCGGATGAAGGCCTCGACGTACCGGTTGGCGATGCCGCGTTCGAGCGTGGCGAGGTCACCGTCGTAGACGGCGATGAGGATCTGTCCAATCGTTTCTGTGACCGCATCGCCGAACACGTCCGCCACATCGTCGTCGCCGGACTGTAGCAGCGTCATCAGCGGTGCGAAGGCGCGCTTTTCCTGGACTTCTCCCAGGATGTGCGCTCCATAGAACAAGGCTGCCTTCGTTTCCTCCGTCAGGTCCTTTCCGGCGGCATTCGCCGTCAGCAGGTCCAGCAGGACCGGAATGGCCTCGTCGGGATGGTCCAGGCAATGCTGGATCGTGTCCTCGGGGAACCCGTCGTTCGAAGCGAGGCGGCTGATGATGTCTGCGGCAGGCATGACCATGATCCGTGCTCGATGTGGAATGGCACCGTCCTACCACAAGCGGATGGCGAGGGCACGGAAGATGCGCTATGTGCCGCGCGGTTTCGCGCGCCGCGTCGCCTCTGCGCCGGCCGGGTCGTCCGGCCAGGGATGCTTTGGATAGCGGCCCTTCATGTCGCCCTTCACGTCCGCCCACGAGCCCTTCCAGAAGCCCGGCAGGTCGCGCGTGATCTGGATCGGCCGGTGGGCCGGAGACAGCAGTTCCAGCGTCAGCGGGATCCGCCCGTCGGCGACGGAGGGATGCTTCACCAGACCGAACAGTTCCTGCACCCGGATCGAGATCGTCGGCCCGGCTTCGGCGCCGTAATCGATCGGCACTCTGGATCCCGTTGGCGCGGTGAAGTGCGACGGCGCCTGACGATCCACCTCGGCGGCCAGCGCATGAGGCAGGAGCGTGGCCAGCGCGTCGCCGAGACACGACTCGTCGATCGCCGCGATCGCGGTCTTGCCGAAAAGGAACGGGCCGAGCCAGTCGTCCAGGCTGTCGGCGAGTCCTGCGTCCGAAAGATCGGGCAGGGCCGCGCCGCCGGCCTTGCGGACAAACTCCGCCCGTGCCCGCAGGCGCAACTGATCCTTGGTCCAGGGCAGCCGGTCGATGCCGCGTCGGCGCACCTCGGCGACCAGTGCCATGCGGATCGCCTCCGGATCGGGGCTGGCGACCGGCCGGCTGGCCAGTTCGAGTGCCGCCAGTCGGCGTACCCGGCGTGCCCGCACCGTGCCGTTCGCCTCTAGGCGGACCTCGTCCTCCTCTATGATGTCGTCAGCGAACAGCGCTTCGATCTCGCCGGGCGTCAGCGGCGCCGCCAACAGGATGCGGCCGCTCGCCGCCCGGCCTTGGATCTCGGCGATGGCCAGGAAGGTCTCGCCCGCCAGCGCCTGCTCCTCGGCGATCTCTGCGCCGCGGCCGTTGGCGAGGCGGAAGCGACCGCGCTGGCCGCGCGCCTGGGCGACGCGTTCGGGATAGGCCAGCGCCAGGACTTCGCCGCAGCGTTCGGGGGCGTCGTCGGTTTTCGCGCTGGCTCGAGGTCTGGCGAGGCGGTGCCAGCGGGCCGCGAGGGCGCGAGCGTCCTTGGCCCGCCTGCCGCCGTCGCGGCGTAGCCGACGCACCCGCTCGCGCAGGTCCGGATCGGAGCCGCCAAGGCCTGGTTCCGTCAGGATCACCGCGACGTCGGCGGCCAGCGCTCCGAGCCCCCGCCCTTCGGCGTCGACCAGCATGTGGGCGAGGCGCGGAGCCAGCGGCAGGCGCGCCAGCGTCCGGCCGTGGTCGGTGATCCGGCCTCCCCCGTCGAACGCGTGCAGGGCCTTCAGCAACGTGACCGCCTCGGCCCAGGCGGCCATAGGCGGCAGGTCGGGAAAGGCAAGGCTTGTCGGATCGCTCGTGCCCCACAGGGCGAGGTCGAGCGCGAGGCCGGAAAGGTCGGCCTCCAGGATTTCCGGTCGGTCGGCAGCGGCGAGGGCCTGCGTCTGCGCCTCATCCCACAGCCGGTAGCACACGCCCGGTTCCGTCCGGCCGGCGCGCCCGCGCCGCTGGTCGGCGGCGGCGCGGGACACGCGCACTGTCTCCAGCCGCGTCAGTCCGGTCTGCGGCTCGTAGCGCGGCACGCGCGCCAGGCCGCTGTCGACGACGACGCGCACGCCCTCGATGGTGAGCGAGGTCTGGGCGATGGAGGTCGCCAGCACGATCTTGCGCGTCCCGGCCGGTGCCGGGCGGATAGCCGCGTCCTGGGCGCGGGCGTCGAGCGCGCCGTAGAGCGGTGCCACGACGCAGTCTGCGGGCAGTTGCCCGGCCATTTGCCCGGCAAGTTGCCCGGGCAGTTGCTCGGGCAGTTGCCCGGTCAGTTGCTCGGCCACGCGCAGGATCTCGCCCTGACCCGGCAGGAAGGCGAGGATCGATCCCGTCTCCTCTGCCAGCGCCTTGCGGATGGCGCGGGTAACCTGCGGTTCGATCCGTTCCTCCGCCCGTCGGCCGAGATAGCGCGTCTCGACCGGGAAGCTGCGTCCCTTGCTCTCGACGACGGGCGCATCGCCGAGCAGTCGCGCCACCGCGGCGGCGTCGATCGTCGCGGACATCGGGACGAGGCGCAGGTCGTCGCGCAGCGCGCCCTGAACCTCCAGCGCCAGCGCAAGCCCCAGGTCGCCGTCGAGGGAGCGCTCGTGGAACTCGTCGAACAGCACGCAGGCGACGCCGCGCAGTTCCGGATCGTCCAGGATCAGTCGGGTGAACACACCCTCGGTAACCACCTCGATCCGCGTCCGCGGGCTGACCCTGGTCTCCATGCGGACGCGAAAGCCAACGGTGTCGCCGACCGCCTCGCCGAGCGTCTCGGCCATGCGGCGCGCCGCCGCACGCGCCGCCAACCGGCGCGGCTCCAGCACCAGGATGCGGCCGTCGCCGCGCCAGGGCGCGTCGAGCAGCGCCAGCGGCACGCGGGTCGTCTTGCCGGCGCCTGGTTCGGCGACGAGGACGGCGCTGGTATGGCTCTCCAGCGCAGCCAGAAGCTCCGGCAGCACGGCGTCGATCGGCAGCGGCTCGGTCGCGTCGGAACGGCGGGGCATGGTGGTATCCGGCTCAGGCGGTGTCGCCGTCCGCCGCGGTTGTCCAGCGGCGTCCCGCCGTTTCGACCGCGAACAGGGACGGCGCGCGCGCAAAGGCGGCCAGACCCGCCAGCGCAGGATTGGGGTGGCGGACCAGGAAGGTCGGGATCGCCCTGACCAGCGCCTCGTGCGGCGCTTTGGCCTCGAACGCGGCGCGGAATTCCCCGGTTCTCAGGAACGACGCCACATAGGCAGAGACGCCGCCGGCGATGTAGACCCCGCCGCGAGCGAGCACAGTCAGGGCGAAGTCGCCTGCCACCCGTCCCAGCGCACGGGCGAAGACCTGCAGAGTCTTGGCGGCCACCGGATCTCCCTGTTCTGCCGCAGCGGTCACGTCGGCCGCCGTCGCGAAGCCTCGCGCCAGGCCTTCCGCCGCCGCCACGGCATGCGCGAGCCGCGGCAGGCCGGTGCCGCTCAGGACCTGTTCGGCACCGATGCGTCCGCCCAGCCGTTCGACATGCGGCCAAACTCGGTAGTCTTCGTCGCTGACCGGTCCAAGTTCGACATGGCCGCCCTCGCCGGGCACCGGCACCCAGGTGCCTGCGGCATGGATCATGGCTGCTGCGCCGAGGCCGGTGCCAGGACCGAGCACGAACTTCGAGCCGCCTTCGAGCGGCGACCCGCCGCCGATCTGCTCCACGTCGTCGCCGACAAGCCCCGGCAGCGCCAGCGCTTGGGCCTCGAAGTCGTTCAGGACGACGACCTCGTCCAGTCCGAGGTCCGCGATCATCCGCAGCGGCTCGACCACCCAGGAGGCATTGGTCAGCGGGATCCGGTCGCCGGTCACCGGCCCGGCCACCGCGATGATGGCCGTACGCGGCATGAGCGAGGTCGTATCGAGAACGCAGTCGCGGATCGCCGCGACGATGTCCGGATAGGCCTCGGTCTCGCGCGGATCGATCATCTGCGCGCGCGCATGGGTGTCCGAAACCAGGGCGAAGCGCACGTTGGTTCCGCCGACGTCGGCGACGAGGACCGGAAAGCGGAAGGCACGCGGACGAGCGGGAAGCTGGCTCGTCATCGGGGCACGCTGATTTCCGGGGTCGCGGAGGTGGTCCGCAACCCGGTCAGCCGTGCCGAGCGCAGCAGGATCTCTGCCGTCGACAGGTTCAGCGCCATCGGGATGTCGTAGACCAGCGCCAGCCGCATCAGCGCCTTGACGTCGACGTCGTGCGGCATTGGCGACAACGGGTCAGCGAAGAAGAAGAGCCCGTCCAGCCTGCCTTCGGCTATCATCGCGCCGATCTGCTGGTCGCCACCGAGCGGGCCGCTCTTCAGCTGCATCAGGTTGAGCTCCGGGCAGGCGTCGAGGATGCGCCCGCCCGTCGTGCCGGTCGCCACCAGGCGGAAGACCGACAGTTTCTCGGCGTTGCGCCGGACGAAGGCGACCATCGCGTCCTTCTTGGCGTCATGGGCGACAAGCGCCAGAACGGGGCGATCCGTCATCGTTCGCGTTTCCTGCACGTGACCTGGCTGTTTGAAGCGGGTTCGCACCAGCTTTAGCCGGTCGCGGCTGAAAGGCAAAGGCCGGCCCGGGTCGGAAAGGACCGGCCGGGGCTGCAGTATCGGGGGAGACGGCGTACGATGCGCTCAGGGATCCAGGTTGCGCATGCGCTGCTGCCATAGCCGCTCGCCGATCAGGCAGAACGGATCGATGCCGTCGGCGGCACGCCAGATCCGCACGGGTTCGTCCCCGGGAACGACCTCGGGAACGACCTCGGGAACGACGCCGGCGATCTCCAGCACCAGCTTGCGGCGGATCGATTCGGCAAAGGCGTCCTCGCTGCGGATCGGGATGACGAAGGAGCCGGCGCCGCCGGTGACGCAGTCGCGGTAGTAGCGGTCGAGGTCGACGATGTCGAACAGGCTGTAGCCGCGTTCCTTCATCACGAGCGGCAGGCCGTTGATGACGATACCGTCCCTGATGACCATGTCGCGGGCGAGCGGCGCGAGCGTGCCCTGATTGTTCGGGCCGTCGCCCGAAATGTCGATGACGCGGCGCATGGCGTCGTGCGGCAGGCGCTCGAACTGGGCAGCGGAATACAGCAACGCGTCGCCGATTGCCGTTCGGTAGGCGCGTCGGATCGGCGCTTCGGCCAGGGCCGAGGCGAAGGTCTCCGCGGACGCCGCGTCATCGACGACGTGCCAGTCGATCAGGGTGGCCTGCGACAGCGCGCCCGCCCATTCCACATAGGCGAGGGCAATCCGGCCGACCAGCCCGCCGCGGATGGCCGCCAGCACCTCGCCCGAGGTGACCGCGTCGATATAGCCGCTGCGCTGCAGACGAAGTTCGTCCTCGTCCATCGAATAGGAAATGTCGACTGCCAGAACGATGGCGACATCGACTTCGTCGGCTTTGGCGCCATCGAGCGCTGCGGGCGCCAGCATGGCGACCAGGACGACGGCGACAGCCGCGGCGGCGCGGCCGGGCAGGCCGAAGAGAGCGAATGGGCGGACGAGGGTGTCTGCCCGGCTGCGTTCGCAAGACGGCATGCGCAGTCGAACCTCCCTGCGCGAGCGCTTCGGGGCGCCGGGACCGCCTGCACGGGCCCGGCGCGATGGTCTGACAGTGTGCCGAAAACCGGCCCGGACGCAAAGTCGCGATTGCGTGACCGGCGGCGCCGGGCCGGTGCGTCAGTCGAACAGGTTGCAGCGGATCGGTTGGCGCGAGGACGCCAGCATGACCTTCGGCTGATCCTGCACCAGGCCGGCAATCTCCAGCACCAGTTTCATCCGGATCGCATCCGCGAAGGACTCCTTGGACCGGACGGGTATCGAGAACGACCCCGGCCCGCCGATCACGCAGTCCTCGTAATAGTGGTCGAGGTGCAGCATCGCCTGCCAGGCCGTGGTCTCCGCTTTCATCATCAGCGGCAGGCCGTTGATCGTGATTCCGGCGGCGAGTACCCGGTCGCGCATTTCCGTCACCGAGCCGCCCTGGTTGTTGGGCCCGTCGCCGGAAATGTCGATCACCTTGCGCAGGCCTTGGTAGGGATTGGACCGCATCATCTCGACCGCCCGGTCGAGAGCGGAGACGATCGACGTCCGCTGCACCTGGCGCAGGGGCGCTTCGGCGATTCTGGCGGCGAAGGCGGAGGCCGACGCCCGGTCCTCGATCAGGGTCCAGTCCGCCACGGTGAAATGCTCGCCGACGCCACCCCATTCCACATAGGTGACGGCGATGCGGCCGGTCGGTCCGAAGCGGATCGCGTCGAGCACTTCGTCGGATGTCAGGGCCGCGACATAGCCCGCGCGCTGGACCTCCTGTTCGTCGGTATCCATGGATTGCGAAATGTCGACAGCGAGAACGAGTTCCACGTCGACTTCGGTTGCCGGGGACAGGGAACTGAAGGCGGATGGCGGCCGGAAATCCCGCGCGAGGGCGGGAGCGGCCGAGAGGAGGCCGCACAGCAGCGCTGCGGCCGAAAGGGCAGAGCCCCCGAGGAAGCATGTGCACGCACTGAGACGCATGGTCTTCTCCTTGTTAGGCCGAGGCCGAGAATCCACGTCTCCCTGGGCGATTTTGTTGTTGCGGCTAAGCGCCGGATGGATGCGTGACCCATCGGGAAAACAGCGGATATCTGACGATTTTGATGAGCCGACGCATGAATGTCGCACAGCAATAGGCGTGCCAGACTCAGCCGGGCTCGAAATTCGTCGGCAAATCAAAGGCGCACAATGTGCGCACTTTTGCCTGCGCAGGGCTGGGTCGATTTTTGCCCGGCAATTTTTGCCGGGTGTCGGTTTTCTCGCCGTTTCGATGGGCAGGAATTGCCCAGTGGTTGATCTGCCTGCCCACACGTTACGCAGATCCGATCGCGACAGGGATACAGGCTGGACGACAAACGAAAATCAGGCCCGAATCGACCTTCGGACGCTTGACGAAGCTCGAATGGAAAGGCAAGTTTCCTGAAATAATTCTCATCAGCTGAAGAAATTTTCGCCAGGGGCCCTTCCCGGGGCCGACGGCGGAAGCGAAGCGGCGGGCAACGACGACGGGTGGCGCGGGTGCAGGACGAGGACTGGACGACTTACCTCTCGGTACGGGCCGCGTGGCTGTCCTTCGTGGGCGGCTGCACGCAGGGCGAGATCGCCAGCCGTCTCGGCGTTTCGCCTGCCAAGGTGCATCGGCTCATCGCCCACGCCCAGAAGGAAGGGCTGGTACGCTTCCAGATCGAGGGCCGGCCGATCGAATGCCTCAAGCTGGAAGATGAGTTCGCCCGCCTGTTCGGGCTGTCCACCTGCATCATCGCGCCTGACCTCGGCGGCGGCGATCAGGACACGGCGATCCGGGGCGTGGCGGCCGCTGCCGGCAATTTCCTGTCCAACGTGCTGTCATCACCGGACGTGACCCGGGTCGGCGTCGGCATGGGTCGGACCCTGAAGGCCTCGGTCGAGGCCATGCCGCGCATGATGCGGCCCGATCTGGCGATCATGTCGATATCCGGGTCGCTGATGCGCAAGCTGTCGGCCAACCCCTATGACGTCGTCCAGCGCATGCTCGAGCGCACCGGCGGCGAGGGCTATTATCTGCCGGTTCCCTATTTCGCCGAGAACCTCGAGGAACGGGACATGTTTCTCGGTCAGCGCAGTGTCCAGGACCTTCTGGAACGCGCGCGCCAGTCGGATGTGTTCGTTGTCGGCATCGGCTCGATCAACGACGAGGGGCATCTCGTCCAGCGCGGCCTGATCAAGAAGGCAGAGCAGGAAGAGCTGAAACGGGCCGGCGCGGTCAGCGATCTCATGGGCAAGTTCCTGACCATCGACGGCAGCATCGCGCCGGTGCCGCTCGGCGATTGCGCCGTCGGTCTGCATTTCGAGGAAGTGCGCGGCGCACGCGTGATTGCGCTGGTAGGCGGGGAAGGCAAGGCTGAAGCGACGCTTGCCGCGCTGCGCACCGGCGTCATTACCGATCTGATCGCGGACGAGACCCTGGCACGGGCGCTCCGCGGGATGGTTGGTTCGCAACTGGCGGAGTCGGCCTGACGGCCGGTTCGGTCTCAGAGGGAAGCAGAAGGGGATCCGGCCGTCGTGGCGGATCCGAATGTCGGAGGACAGACGAGTGAAGAAGCTCTTGACGATCAGCGCCGCTTTCGCCGGCCTGGCTATGGCCGCCTCCGCCCAGGCGGCGGACATCCAGCCCGCCGTCCTGTATGATATGGGCGGCAAGTTCGACAAGTCGTTCAACGAGGCCGCCTATGCCGGCGCCGAGGAGTTCAAGAAGGCCAGCGGCATCGACTACCGCGACTTCGAGATCCAGAACGACAGCCAGCGCGAGCAGGCGCTGCGCAACTTCGCCAAGCGCGGCCAGAGCCCGATCGTCGCCATCGGTTTCTCCCAGGCCAATGCCGTGGAGAAGATTGCCAAGGAATTCCCGGACATCCAGTTCGCCATCGTCGACATGGTCGTCGATCTGCCCAACGTGCGGTCCGTCGTGTTCAAGGAACACGAGGGCTCCTACATGGTCGGCATGCTCGCGGCCATGGCGTCACAGACCGGCAAGGTCGGCTTCGTCGGCGGCATGGACATTCCGCTGATCCGCAAGTTCGCCTGCGGCTACAAGCAGGGGGTTCTGGCGGCCAAGCCCGACGCGGAAGTGTTCGAGAACATGACCGGCGACACCGGGGCAGCGTGGAACGATCCGGTCAAGGGTGGTGAACTGGCCAAGTCGCAGTTCGCCCGTGGCGCCGACGTAGTCTATCACGCCGCCGGCGGCACCGGCATCGGCGTGCTGCAGGCGGCTGCCGACGCCGGGAAGCTCGGCATCGGCGTCGACAGCAACCAGAACGCCCTGCACCCAGGCTCGGTGCTGACCTCGATGCTGAAGCGCGTCGACGTCGCCGTCTATGACGCCTTCGAGGATGCCCGCAACGGCAGGTGGACGTCCGGCGTCACCGTTCTCGGCCTCGCCGAGGGCGGCGTCGACTGGGCTCTCGACGAGCACAACGAGAAACTGATCACCGCGGAGATGAAGGCGGCCGTCGACAAGGCCAGGGAAGACATCGTCTCCGGCACGGTCAAGGTCCACGACTACATGGCCGACCAGACCTGCCCGTTCTGAGCGGGAACTGCACCGCGCCGCACGGCCCGCTTTGGTTGCCGTGCGGCGTCTCCGTGTTTTGCCCGGCGCCGCGGCAGCGGTCCGGTGCTAGGATCCCGAGGCGCCGGTCGCCGCCGGTTCGCGCGCGAGCACGACCGCCGGGGACACCGGCGGGGTCGTGAGGGGGTAACAGGGGGAGCGCGATGACGCCTGCCATCGAGTTGCGCAAGATCAACAAGCGCTTCGGCTCGGTCCACGCCAACAGGGACATCGATCTCGTCGTCCGGAAGGGCTCGATCCACGGCATCGTCGGCGAGAACGGCGCCGGCAAGTCAACCCTCATGTCGATCCTCTACGGCTTCTACCACGCCGACAGCGGCGAGATCCTGGTCAGCGGCAAGACGGCGGTGATCGCCGATTCCCGCGCTGCCATCAGGCTCGGCATCGGCATGGTCCATCAGCATTTCATGCTGGTCGACACCTTCACCGTGCTGGAAAACGTCCTGCTCGGCGCGGAGGAGGGGTTGTTTCTGGGCGGCGGCGCCGACCGTGCGCGCGCCGAACTCCGGCGCCTGGACGCCGAATACAACCTCAAGGTCGACCCGGACGCCGTGGTCGAGGACCTGCCCGTCGGCCTCCAGCAACGCGTCGAAATCCTCAAGGTCCTGCTGCGCGGCGCCGAGATCCTGATCCTCGACGAGCCGACCGGCGTGCTCACCCCGGCGGAGGCCGACCATCTGTTCCGCATCCTCCAGGTGCTGAGGGATCAGGGCAAGACGGTCTTGCTCATCACCCACAAGCTGCGCGAGATCATGGCCGTCACCGACACCGTCTCGGTGATGCGCCGCGGCGAGATGGTCGCCACCCGCGCCACCGCCGAGACAACGATGGAGGAACTCGCCGAACTGATGGTCGGTCGCAGCGTGCTGCTTCGGGTCGACAAGACGCCAGCCCAGCCGAAGGAGAAGGTGCTCGTCGTCGACCACCTGACGGTGACCGACAGCCGCGGCGTCGACGTGGTCAGGAACGTGTCCTTCGACGTCCGCGCCGGCGAGATCGTCGGCATCGCCGGCGTGTCCGGCAACGGCCAGTCGGAACTTCTGGAAGCGATCGCCGGCATTCGCCGCGCCCGCAAGGGCAGCATCTGGATCGCCGGCGAGGCCGTGGACATCGCGGCCACCCCGCTCGATCCGGCCGAGATGCGGCGAAGGGGCCTGTGCCACGTGCCCGAGGATCGCCACCGCATGGGCCTGGTAACCGGGTTCGCCGAATACGAGAACGCCATCCTCGGCTATCAGGACAATCCGCAATACGGCCGCGGCCCTTTCCTGGACATCAGGGCTATCCGCAACGAGGCGCGCGCCGAGATCGAGAAATATGACATCCGTCCGCCCGACTGCCAGCTCAAGACGGCCAGCTTCTCCGGTGGCAACCAGCAGAAGATTGTGCTCGCGCGCGAGATTGAGCGCGACCCGACCGTGCTTCTGGTCGGCCAGCCGACCCGCGGCGTCGACATCGGGGCCATCGAGTTCATCCACAGGCGCCTGATCGAGATGCGCGATGCCGGCAAGGGCATCCTGCTCGTCTCCGTCGAGCTCGACGAGATCCGCTCGCTGGCCGACAGGGTGCTGGTCATGTTCGACGGCAGCATCGTCGGCGAGCGCCCGGCCGAGACGGGCGAGGCCGAACTGGGCCTGCTGATGGCCGGCGTCCATGACGGAACCGTTCACGGAGCGCACCCATGAGTGCTGGTCAATTGCCGCGCTGGGTCGACTTCGGCCTCATCCCGCTGCTCAACCTTGCCGCCGCCTTCCTTGTGTCGGGCCTGGTCGTGCTGCTGATCGGGGAAAGCCCGCTTGAAGCCGTCGGGATCCTTGTCTGGGGCTCGCTCGGCTTCGGCGAGGGCATCGGTTTCACTCTGTTCTACGCCACCAACTTCATCTTCACCGGCCTGGCCGTCGCCGTCGCCTTCCATGCCGGACTGTTCAACATCGGTGGCGAGGGCCAGGCCTATATCGGCGGGCTCGGTGTCGCCTGGGCCTGCCTTGCGCTCGACCGCATCGTGCCCTGGTGGGTGACCATGCCCGTCGCCGTTCTCGGCGCGGCGGCCGCCGGCGCCGCCTGGGCCTTCGTGCCGGCCTGGCTGCAGGCGCGGCGCGGCAGTCACGTCGTCATCACCACGATCATGTTCAACTTCATTGCCGCCTCGCTGATGGTCTACCTGCTGGTCAACGTCATGGCCAAGCCGGGCTCCATGCAGCCGGAGACGCGCACCTTCGAGGCCGGCGGTCGTCTGCCGATGCTGAACGACCTGCTGCCCTTCGCCTCCTTCGGCACCGCACCCGTCAATCTGGCGCTGGTGCTCGCGCTCGTCGCGGCTCTCGCCGTCTGGGTCCTGGTCTGGCGCACGCGTCTCGGCTACGCCATCCGCACCCTCGGCGCCAACCCGACCGCCGCGGTCTATGCCGGCATCTCGCCGGCGCGCACCATTGTCGTCGCTATGCTGATCTCCGGCGGTCTCGCCGGCATGATGGCGATCAACGAGATCATGGGGTCCCAGCACCGGCTGCTGATCGAGTTCGTCTCCGGCTACGGCTTCGTCGGCATCGCCGTAGCGCTGATGGGCCGCGCCCATCCGCTCGGCATCGTGCTCGCGGCGATCCTGTTCGGCATGCTCTACCAGGGTGGCGCCGAACTCTCCTTCGAGAAGCCGGCGATCACCCGCGACATGATCGTGGTCATTCAGGGCCTGGTGATCCTGTTCGCCGGTGCGCTGGAACACATGTTCCGGCCGACGCTGGTGCGGATCTTTACCTTCGCCCGCGCGCCGTCGGCGACGGTCGGTTGAGGAGACGGCGATGTTCGAAACCCTCATCCTCATCCTCGACTCCACGCTGCGCCTGTCGACGCCGCTGCTGCTTGCCTGCCTGGCCGGCCTCTATTCCGAACGCTCCGGCGTGGTCGACATCGGCCTCGAGGGCAAGATGCTGGGTGCAGCCTTCGGCGCCGGCGCGGTCGCCTATCTGACCGCCAGCGCCTGGGCGGGCCTCGCCGCCGGCATCGCCGTCGCCGTCGGCCTCGCGCTCGTCCACGGCTTCGCCTCGATCACCAACCGCGGCAACCAGATCGTCTCGGGCGTCGCCATCAACTTCCTCGCCGCCGGCCTGACCGCGCTGCTCGGCCAGGCCTGGTTCCGCCAGGGCGGCCGCACGCCGCCGCTGCCCGAGGGCGGTCGCTTCCTCGACATCGTCTTTCCCTTCGCCGAGGAACTGCGGGCCGTTCCGGTCGTCGGGCCGATCTATGCCGAGCTTCTCTCGGGTCACAACGTGCTGGTCTATGCCGCCTTCCTGGCCGTGCCGCTGACCTGGTGGGCGCTCTATCGCACCCGCTTCGGCCTGCGCCTGCGCGCCGTCGGCGAGAACCCGGCAGCCGTCGACACCGCCGGCATTTCGGTCGTGCTGCTGCGCTACCGGGCGGTGATCCTGTGCGGCGTGCTGTGCGGCATCGCCGGCGCCTATTTGTCGATCGCCCAGTCCTCCGGCTTCATCAAGGACATGACCGCCGGCAAGGGCTTCATCGCGCTGGCCGCGCTCATCTTCGCCAAGTGGCGTCCGCTCAACGCCATGTTCGCCTGTCTGCTGTTCGGCTTCCTCGATGCGGTCGCCATCCGCCTGCAGGGCCAGCCGCTGCCCGGCATCGGCGAGGTGCCGGTGCAGGTGTTCCAGGCGCTTCCCTACATCCTTACCGTCATCCTGCTCGCCGGGTTCATCGGCAAGGCGATCCCGCCGCGAGCGAGCGGCATCCCCTATCTGAAGGAACGCACATGAGTCGGTTCGACGCCTTGTTTAAGGCTGCGAAGGCCGCGCGTGACAACGCCCACGCGCCCTATTCGGGCTTCAGGGTCGGCGCCGCGCTGCTGACCGAGGGCGGCCATATTGTCGCCGGCTGCAACGTCGAGAATGCCGCCTATCCGGAAGGCACCTGCGCCGAGGCCGGCGCCATCGCCGCCATGGTCTGCGCCGGCGAGACGCGGATCCTGGAGGCGCTGGTGGTCGCCGATGCCGCCCTGTGCACGCCCTGCGGCGGCTGCCGGCAGAAACTGAAGGAATTTGCCGACGGCGGCGTCAAGGTCCATATCGCCGATCTGCAGGGCCTCAGGCGCACCTTCACCCTCGAAGAACTGCTGCCCTTCGGGTTCGAATTTCAGGAAAGGGACTGATCGTCCATGAGCGGCTTTGGCCACGAATGCGCGGAAATCGTCCGCGCCGCCCGTCCGGGCAGCTACCGTATCGGCATGATCCTCGGCTCCGGCCTCGGCGCTCTCGCCGAGGAACTGGAAGAGGCTGTGCGCATCCCCTACACCCACCTGCCCGAGTTTCCCGTCTCCACCGTGTCGTCCCATGGCAGCGAACTGGTCGCCGGCAAGCTCGCCGGCGTGCCGGTCGTCATCCTGTCGGGCCGCGCGCACTACTACGAGAGCGGCAATCCGGCCGTCATGCGCACGCCGGTGGAAACGCTCAAGGCGCTCGGCTGCGACATCCTCGTCGCCACCAACGCTGCCGGCTCCCTGCGCCAGGACGTCGTGCCCGGCAGCCCGATGGTGATCAGCGACCATATCAACTGGTCGGGCATGAACCCGCTCATCGGCGAGGAGGACGAGCGCCGCTTCCTCGACATGAGCGCCGCCTACGACCCCGACCTGCGGTCGATCCTCGCGCAGGTCGCCGAGGCCGACGGCGCGCCGGTCGCCGAGGGCGTCTACATGTGGTTTTCCGGTCCCTCCTTCGAGACGCCGGCCGAGATCCGCATGGCGCGCGCGCTCGGCGCCGATGCGGTCGGCATGTCGACGGTGCCCGAGGTCATCCTGGCCCGCTTCCTCGGCCTGCGCGTCGCCGCCGTCTCGGTCATCACCAACTACGGCACCGGCCTGCAGGACCACGCCCTGTCGCACGACGAGACCAAGGCCGTCGCGAAAACCGGCACCGAGCGCATGAAGCGGCTGCTGCGCGGCCTGGTGAAGGAGGTTGGACGATGACCGCCACGCCGGCCGAGATCGCCGCCCGCGCCCTGCCGCTGGTCGACCTCACCAACCTGAACGACGACTGCGCGCCGGCCGACATCGAGGAGCTGTGCCGGCGTGCCGTCACGCCTCACGGCCCTGTCGCCGCCGTCTGCATCTGGCCGCGCTTCGTCGCCCAGGCCGTCCGCCTCCTGGGCGGGACCGGCGTCAGGGTCGCCACTGTGGTCAATTTCCCCGCCGGCGGCGAGGACACGCTGGCCGTCGTCCGGGAAACCGAACGGGCCCTTGCCGACGGTGCCGACGAAATCGACCTGGTCATGCCCTACCGCGCCTTCGTCGCCGGCCGGCGCGGCTTCGCGGAGGAGCAGATCGTGCGCGTGCGCGCCGCGGCCCCGCAGCCGGCGCTGCTCAAGGTGATCCTCGAGACCGGCGAGATCGGCGACCCGTTGCTGATCCACCTCGCGTCCGAGGTCGCCATCGACGCCGGCGCCGACTTCATCAAGACCTCCACCGGCAAGGTACCGGTCAATGCCACGCTCGAGGCGGCCGAGATCATGCTCAACCTGATCGAGGCGATCCGCCGCGAAGGCGGTCGCGAGATCGGCTTCAAGCCTGCCGGCGGTATCCGCAGCCTCGACGACGTAGCCGCCTACCTCGCGCTCGCCGACCGGATCGTCGGCGCCAACTGGGTCTCGGCCGCCACCTTCCGCTTCGGCGCCAGCGGCCTGCTCGATGCGCTTCTCGCCGCCATCGACGGTGGAACGGGCGAGGCCGGGGAAGGCTACTGACCATGCTCGCCCAGGAACTCATCCGCAGGAAGCGCGACGGCGGCACGCTCGGCGCAGAGGAGATCGCCTTCTTCGTCAGGGGCCTTGCCGACGGCTCGGTGACCGAGGGCCAGGTCGCAGCCCTCGCCATGGCTGTGTTCTTCCGCGGTCTGACGCTCGACGAGCGCGTCGCGCTGACGCTCGCCATGCGCGACAGCGGCACTGTGCTCGACTGGTCCGACATTGACGCCCCGGTACTCGACAAACATTCCACCGGCGGCGTCGGCGACAACGTCTCGCTGATGCTCGCTCCCGCGCTGGCCGCCTGCGGCGCCGCGGTGCCGATGATCTCCGGCCGCGGCCTCGGCCACACCGGCGGCACGCTCGACAAGTTCGACAGCATCCCCGGCTACCGGACCCAGCCCGACAACGCCTTGTTCCGAAAGGTGGTCAGGGAGGTCGGCTGCGCCGTCATCGGCCAGACCGGCGATCTCGCTCCCGCCGACAGGCGCTTCTACGCCATCCGCGACGTCACCGGCACGGTCGAGAGCCTCGACCTCATCACCGCCTCGATCCTGTCCAAGAAGCTCGCGGCCGGTCTGCAGGGCCTTGTCCTCGACGTCAAGTGGGGCTCCGGTGCCTTCATGGCGGGCCTGGACGAGGCGCGTGCGCTCGCCGACAGCCTGGTCAGGGTTGCCAACGGCGCCGGCCTCAAGACCACCGCACTGCTGACCGACATGAACGAGCCGCTCGCCTCGGCCGCCGGCAACGCGGTGGAGATGCGCAACGCCGTCGACTTCCTGAAGGGCGCCGCCGTCGACGGCCGCCTGTGGGACGTCACGGTGGCGCTCGGTGGCGAGCTGCTCGTCACCGGCGGTCTTGTTGGTACCGCCGATGAGGGCTGCGCGCGCATGCGCGACGCCTTCGAGAGCGGGCGTGCGGCGGAGGTCTTCGCCCGCATGGTTGCCGCGCTCGGCGGTCCTGCGGATTTTCTGGATCGGCCGGACGCCTATCTGGCCAGCGCGCCGGTCCAGGTGCCGGTCTATCCGGTCCAGCCTGGCACGGTCGTCGCCGTCGACACCCGTGCGGTCGGCGTCGCCGTGGTCGAGTTGGGGGGCGGCCGGCGAACCGCCGAAGACCGGATCGATCCGGCCGTCGGCTTCACCGATCTGGCCGGAATCGGGCACGGTGTCGATGCCGACGCGCCGATTGCCATCGTGCATGCCGCGACCCCGGATGCTGCCCGCCGGGCGGGCGAGGCCCTGCGGGCGGCCTACTCGATCAGCGCGGCGCGAGACGTGCCGGACCGCCCCATCGTCGCGGGACGTGTCGCGCCCTGAGCGCAGCAACATCGCCCGCAGCCGTCCCGGGCGCGGGCCAGGGAAATAAAGAGGAACGCTCATGCCTCGCGCAATCCTGTGCGTCTTGGACAGTTTCGGCATCGGCGGCGCGGAGGATGCCGCCCGCTTCGGCGATGCGGGGTCGGATACGCTCGGCCATATCGCGCAAGCCTGTGCCGCGGGAGGCGGCGATCGGCCCGGCTTGCGGTCGGGTCTGTTGCGCCTGCCCAACATGGACCGGCTCGGCCTCGGCGCCGCCGCGCGCCTGTCGACCGGCAGGGAGGTTCCCGGCCTGAATTTCTCAGGACCGCCCGAAGGCCTGTGGGGCTATGCGACGGAAACCTCCAAGGGCAAGGACACGCCGTCCGGCCACTGGGAGATCGCCGGCGTTCCGGTTCGCTTCGACTGGGGCTATTTCCCCGAAACGATCCCGACGTTCCCGAAGGACCTGATCGTCGCCATTGTCGCCGAGGCGGGCCTGCCCGGCATCCTCGGCGACAAGCACGCCTCGGGCACGGAGATCATCGCCGAACTGGGCGAGGAACACATCCGCACCGGCAGGCCGATCTTCTACACCTCGGCGGACTCTGTCCTGCAGATCGCCGCACACGAGGTCCATTTCGGCCTCGATCGGCTTTACGACCTCTGTGCCGTCGCGCGTCGCCATGTCGATGCGCTCAACATCGGCCGAGTCATCGCCCGCCCCTTCGTCGGCGAGACGGCCGCCGGGTTCGTGCGCACCGCCAACCGGCGGGACTATTCTGTTCTGCCGCCCGAGCCGACCCTGCTCGACCGGCTGACCGCCGTCGGCCGCAGCGTCATCGGCGTCGGTAAGATCGGCGATATCTTCGCCCATCAGGGCGTCACGACCGTGCTCAAGGGCGCCGGCAACGACGAACTGTTCGACGCCATGCTGCGGGCGATGGACCAGGTCGGCGACGGTGATCTGGTCTTCACCAACCTGATTGACTTCGACAGCCTCTACGGCCATCGCCGGGACGTGCCCGGCTATGCCGCAGCACTGGAGCGCTTCGACGCGCGTCTGCCCGAACTGCTGGGGCGTCTCAAGGACGGCGATCTCTTGATCCTCACCGCCGACCACGGCTGTGACCCGACTTGGCGCGGCACGGACCACACTCGCGAGCACGTGCCGGTGCTCGGAACCGGGCCGGGCATCGCCGGCCGCGGCATCGGCGGCCGGCAAACCTATGCCGACATCGGCGAGACCGTCGCCCAGCATCTCGGAATCGAGCCGGGCCCGCACGGCACCAGCTTTCTGGCCGCCTGAGCGCGGTCGCATCGGCAGAAAGGGAAGCGACATGAAGGCCCGCAGTTTCACGGCCCCCGGCGACGGCCGTCTGACCGAGGCGATGAAGGTCGCCTGGCAGGAGGACGGCTTTCTCGTCCTGGAAGGCTACAAGACCCCCGGCGAATGCGACGCGCTGAAGGAACGCATGACCGCGCTGATCGACGCCTTCGATCCGTCGAGCGTCGCCTCGGTGTTCGAGACCGGCGCCCAGAGCCACGCCCGCGACGCCTATTTCCGCGAAAGCGGCGATCGGATCCGCTTCTTCTTCGAGGCGGAGGCCTTCGACGCCGACGGCCGCCTGATCAAGGACAAGCATGTCGCGCTCAACAAGGTCGGCCACGCCCTGCACGATCTCGATCCGGTGTTCGATGCCTTCTCGCGCGATCCGAAACTCGCCGCCACGGCGCACGACTGCGGCCTGGTCGAGCCTTTGCTGGCCCAGTCCATGTACATCTTCAAGCCGCCGCACATCGGCGGCGAGGTGAACTGCCACCAGGATTCGACCTTCCTGCATACCACGCCGCTGTCCTGCACCGGCTTCTGGTTCGCGCTCGAGGATGCCGACGACAGCAACGGCGGCCTCTATGGCGTTCCGGGCGGCCACAAGGGGCGGCTGCGCAGCCGTTTCCGCTACCGGGGCGACGATCTGGTCATGGAGACTCTTGACGAAACGCCCTTTGAGCCGGAAGAACGCCACGCACCGCTGGTCGCGCCCAGGGGAACGCTGGTCGTCTTGCATGGCAGCGTGCCGCACAAGTCGGCGCCCAACCGCTCGGCACGCTCCAGGCATGCTTATGCGGTCCATATGGTCGACGGTCGTGCGGTCTGGTCGGCGGACAACTGGCTGCGCCGGTCGGACGGCAATCCGATGCGCGGATTCTGAAGCCGGTTCCCGGCATGGCACTGAAGGCGGAAAGGCGATCGAGCGGATGGTGGGGCAGGACAACGTGCCGAAGGCGGAACTGCACTGTCACATCGAGGGGGCGGCGCCGCCAAGCCTGGTGCAGAAGATCGCTCGGCGCGAGAACATCGACGTCTCGACCATCATCGACGCCAAGGGGCGTTATGTCTGGTCCGATTTCACCAGCTTCCTGCAGGCTTACGACCTCGCCAGTTCCGTGTTCCGCCGCCCCGGCGACTACGCCCAGCTGAGCGAGAGCTACTTCCGCATGCTTGCCGCCGAGGGCGCCATCTACGGCGAGGTGTTCATCTCGCTCGACCACGCCACCGCCGCCGGCCTGTCCTACCGCTCCTACGTCGAGGGTCTTGCCGCAGGCATCGAGCGGGCCAAGGCGGAGACCGGCATCGAGGGACGCATGATCGCCGTGGGCGTGCGCCATTTCGGCGCCGCCGCGGTCGAGCGGGTGGTCCGGGACGTGCTGGCATATCCTCATCCGCTGGTCACCGGCTTCGGCCTTGCCGGCGACGAGCGCGAGGGCCATCCGGCCAATTTCGCCCGCGCGTTCCGCATGGCCGGCGAGGCTGGTCTTGGACTGACCGCCCATGCCGGCGAGTTCGGCGGTCCGGAGAGCGTCACCGCCGCGCTCGACTTCCTGCGCGTCAAACGCATCGGCCACGGCGTGCGCGCCATCGAGGACCGCGCGCTGGTCGAGCGCCTCGCCGAGGAGCGGGTCGTGCTGGAGGTCTGCCCCGGTTCCAACCTTGCACTCGGCCTCTATCCGGTGCTGCGTTTTCACCCGGTCAACCTGCTGCGCCGCGCCGGCGTGCGCATCACGCTGAATTCGGACGACCCACCCTTCTTCCACACCACGCTTGGACGCGAATACGGCCAAGTCGCGCGCACCTTCGGCTGGAGCGCGGACGACCTGATGGCGGTGACGCGTACCGCCATCGAGGCCGCCTTCTGCGACCGGGCGACCAGGGAACGCCTGCTGGCAAAGCTCGACAAGGCGCGCGCCGGCTGAGGCGGCCTCAGGCCGCGTCCTCTTCCTGCGCCTCCTCGGCGCGCGGATCGAGCACGGCCGATTCCGGGGTGGCGTAGCGCGCCGTCGAGATGACCGGCACGAACTCCGACTTGTCCTCGGTATCGACCGGCCGCCGCTGGGTCATCCGCCAGACCGTGAACGCCACCATCAGCACATGCGCGGCCGCCGTGACGTGGAACAGCGCCGCTGGATAGGTCGCCGCCATCAGCAGCGAGGCTGCCGGCGGACCGATCATGGTGCCGGCACCGAAGATCAGCAGCAGCCCGCCGCTGGTCTTGAGGAAATCTCCCGGTGCGGCGTGGTCGCTGGCATGGGCGAGGATCACCGGATACATCGAGTAGATCATGCCGCCGAAGGCCGACACCAGCATGATCACTGTCCACGGACCAAAGCCGCCGGCAAAGGCGAGCGTTGTGCCGATGCTCATGGCCGCCACCGCCATGCCGACCAGCACGCCGCGTCGGTCGACCCGGTCCGAGATCAGCCCGACCGGCACCTGGATAACCGCCCCGAACAGCAGCGCCAGGCTCATCATGATCGCGATGTCGCTGACTTCCAGCCCGATCCGCCGCCCGTAGACCGCCCCCAGCGTGCCGAACGTACCGTTGGAGACGCCGACCAGCAGGATCGCGACCACCGCCACCGGCGAGTTGCGCCACAATTGGCGGAGGTCGAGCCGCGCCTGGGTCAGCGGCGCCGGCGTCGCCGCCGTCGACAGCGCGGTCGGCAGCAGCGACAGCGAATAGATGATCGAACCGATCACGAAGAAGGCGAAGCCGGCCGGGTCGCCGAGGGTGAGCAGCATCTGCCCGATCGTCGTCGCGCCCAGGTTGATCATCGTGTAGATGCCGAAGATGCGCCCGCGTGTCTGGTTGGTCGCCCGCTCGTTGAGCCAGCTCTCGACGATCATCGCCGCCCCGGCGAAGCAGAAGCCGGACACCGCGCGCAGCGGGATCCACACCTCCGGCCGCATGAACAGGAGATTGAGCAAAACGGCGATCGCCGCCAGCGAGGCGAGCACGCCGAACGAGCGGATGTGTCCGACGCGCTTGACGATCACCGGCACCGCCAGGCAGCCGGCGACGTAGCCGGCCGCCCAGCCGGCGCCGAGCAGGCCGAGCGAGGCGTCGGAGAAGCCCTCCGCCAGCCCGCGCACCGGCAGAAGCAGCCCGTGCAGCCCGCCCGCCATCAGCAGCAGAGCGGAGCCGGTCAGCAGCGCGGCGATGGACAGGACGGACGACATCGGAAGGACCGGCGGATCTGGCAGGCAGGAACAGAGCGGGGCAGCCGGCGCGGCCGACCCCAATGCCAACGCAATGCTGCACCAACTGGTTCCCCGCCGGCAAGGCCGGCGCCTCTCCGGGGCGGCTTTTCAACCGCGAACTGCCCGTCGCGGAGGCGAATCCGGCGTGCCGGACTGTTCTTCGCCGCCCATCCGGGGCATAGGGAAAGAAGGTGTCCGGACCAGGGCCGGCCGCCGGCCGGAAGAACAGGAGACCCCAGGCCATGCCCGGAGCCATCGTCATCGATCACCCGCTGGTCCAGCACAAGCTGACCATCATGCGCGACAAGTCCACCTCGACCCAGGGCTTCCGTCGGCTGCTGCGCGAGATCTCCCTCCTGCTGTGCTACGAGGTCACCCGCGACCTGCCGCTCACCAACATCACCATCGAGACGCCGCTGGCCGAGATGCAGGCGCCGACGCTCGCCGGCAAGAAGCTGGTCTTCGCCTCGATCCTGCGCGCCGGCAACGGCCTGCTCGAAGGCATGCTCGACCTGGTGCCGTCGGCCCGCGTCGCCCACATCGGCCTCTACCGCGATCCCGAGACGCTGACGCCGGTCGAATACTACTTCAAGGCGCCCGAGGATCTCAGCGAGCGTATGGTCATCGTCGTCGACCCGATGCTGGCGACCGCCAACTCGGCCATCGCCGCCATCGAGAAGCTGCAGCAGCGCGGCGCCAACAACGTCCGCTTCGTCTGTCTGCTTGCGGCCCCCGAGGGCATCGCCCGCTTCAAGAACGCCCATCCGGAGGTGTCGATCTACACCGCCGCCATCGACGAGCGCCTCAACGACCACGGCTACATCGTGCCCGGCCTCGGCGACGCCGGCGACCGCATGTACGGCACCAAGTGAGGCCGGCGTGTCGTCCGGCGCCGTCTATCCCTCGCTGAACGACCGGGTCGTCCTCGTCACCGGCGGCGGCAGCGGCATCGGCGCCGAGATCGTCCGCCGCTTCGCCGCCCAGGGCTCGAAGGTGGGCTTTCTCGACATCGCCGAGGCCCCGTCTCGCGCTCTGGTGCAGGAGCTTTCCGCCGCCGGCGCCACCGTGCGCTACGAGCCCTGCGACCTGACCGACATACCCGCCCTGCAGGCCGCCGTTGCGCGCCTGCGCGCGGCGCTCGGGCCCGTGACGGTGCTGGTCAACAACGCCGCCCACGACGAGCGCCACGCCTGGCAGGACGTCACGCCCGCCTACTGGGACGAACGCATCGCGGTCAACCTCAAGCACCAGTTCTTCGCCGCCCAGGCGGTCGTCCCGGACATGCAGGCAGCCGGCGGCGGCGCCATCGTCAACATGGGCTCGATCGCCTGGATGATCGGCGCCGGTGGCATGGCCGGCTACACGGCGGCGAAATCCGCCGTCGTCGGCCTGACCCGCTCGCTCGCCCGCGACCTCGGCCCCGACAACATCCGCGTCAACTGCGTCGCCCCCGGCTGGATCATGACGCAGCGCCAGCTCGACCTGTGGGTCACCGAGGCGGCCGAGCGCGAGATCCTCGAGCGCCAGTGCCTGAAGCGCAAGCTGGTGCCGGCCGACGTCGCCCGTGTCGTCGTCTTCTTCGCCTCCGACGAGGCGGCGGCCTGCACCGCCCAGACCTACATCGTCGACGGCGGCTGGGTGTGAGCCGGAGGCGGCCGGCACGGGGAGGGAGCCTGCCATGATCGTCGTGTTCGGATCGGTCAACCTCGACCTCGTCGTCGCCGTGCCGCGCCTGCCGGCCGCCGGCGAGACCGTCGTCGGCCCCGATCACCAGAGCTTCCCGGGCGGCAAGGGCGCCAACCAGGCGCTCGCCGCGTGCCGCGCCGGCGCCGAGGTCGCGCTCGTCGGCGCCGTCGGCACCGATGCCTTCGCCGCCCCCGCGCTCGCCGGCCTGAAGGCCGTCGGCGTCGACCTGTCCGCCGTACGGGTGCTCGACGGCGCGACCGGTCTGGCCATGATCGGCGTCGACGCCGCCGGCGAGAACCTCATCCTCGTCGCCAGCGGCGTCAATGCCCGGGTGGACGCTGCCTGGCTCGACGGCCGGCTCGGGCCGGTCTCGACCCTGCTGATGCAGGTCGAGCTGCCGCTTCCCGCCCTGCAGGCGGCGACGGCCCGCGCCCGGGCCGCCGGCAGCCGGATCGTCCTCAACGCCGCGCCGGTCGCCGGCCCCGGCGTCGGCGACCTCGCCGCCGCCGCGGATGTGGTCGTCGTCAACGAGAGCGAGACCGCCGACCTCGGCGCGGTTCTCGGCCTGCCGACCGATCCCGAGGGCTTCGCCCGCACCCTTGCCGCCGCGGGGCGGGCCGCCGTCGTCACCCTCGGCGCCGGCGGCGTGCTGGCCCATGACGGCAGCCGGCCCTGGCGGCTTCGCCCGCCGCCGACGGCGGTCGTCGATACCACAGGCGCGGGCGACGCCTTCTGCGGCGCGCTGGCCGCGGCGCTCGACCGTGGTGCCGGTCTCGGCCGCGCGCTTGCCGAGGGCGTCGCCGCCGGCAGCCTCGCCTGCATGGCGACCGGCGCCCAGTCCAGCGCCCCCGATGCCGCGCGCATCGCGGCGCTCGCCGACACCCTCGAAGCCTGCTGAGCGGGCGGCGATTCACCGGGCGCTAAGGCGGAGCTGCTAGCATCCGGGCAGAGGTGAGGCTTCGGAGAGTTCCGATGGTGCGGTATCTGGTGATCCTGGTCGTGCTGGTCGCCCTGGCGCCGTTCGCGCCCGGGCTGCTCCAGGACTGGGTCGAGACCGCCCAGACCACGGCGGCGGAGCAGGAGCGGAACCAGAAGGCCGGCCGGCGCGTTCACCGCATAGCCATGGCCGACAACGGTCACTATCTCGCCCAGGCGGAACTCAACGGCAAGGACGTCACCCTGCTCGTCGACACCGGCGCCTCGGTCGTCGCCCTGCCCGAGGCCGTTGCCAGGCGCATCGGCATCCATCCCCGACGCGACGACTACACCGTCGGCGTCAGCACGGCCAACGGCAGCATCGCGGCCGCCCCGGTCACGGTGCGCGAGCTGAAGCTCGGCGCGATCCGCCTCAAGGACGTCTCGGCGGTGGTGATCCGCGACGACGCGCTGTCCGTCCCGCTGCTCGGCATGTCGGTGCTCGGCCGGCTTCAGCGCTTCGACATTTCGGGTGACACGATGGTGCTGGTTCAATAAGGTCCGGCCATCGTCGATCCCTCCATTCCTTCAGAAATTCGGTCTTTCGACGTCGAGAGGTTGTCCATGTTTCCCAAGCCTGAGTCCGCCCTCAAGCCCAATACCTATGCCTTCGAATCCCGGCCCATGGTGAAGCCGACCGGCTTCCGCGAATACGACGCGCGCTGGCTGTTCGAGAAGGAAATCAACCTGATGGGCATGCAGGCGCTCGGCATGGGCATCGGCACCTTGATGCACGAGCGCGGCATCCGCCCCGACATCGTCGTCGGTCACGATTTCCGCAGCTATTCGGCCTCGATCAAGATGGCCGTCGTCAACGGTCTGATGGCGGCCGGCATCAACGTCCACGACATCGGCCTTGCCCTGTCGCCGATGGCCTATTTCGCCCAGTTCGCCCTCGACGTGCCGGCGGTGGCGATGATCACGGCCTCGCACAACGACAACGGCTGGACCGGCGTCAAGATGGGCATCGACCGGCCGCTGACCTTCGGTCCGGACGAGATGGGCCGCCTCAAGCAGATCGTGCTGTCCGCCGCCTTCACCACGAAATCCGGCGGCAGCTATCGTTTCGTCGACGGCTTCCCGGACGTCTATTTCCGCGACCTGACCGACCGGCCGAAGCTGGCCCGGCCGATCAAGATCGTCGCCGCCTGTGGCAACGGCACCGCCGGCGCCTTCGCGCCGCGCATTCTCGAGGCGCTCGGCGCCGAGGTGATCCCCCTCGACACCGAGCTTGACTACACCTTCCCGCGCTACAACCCGAACCCGGAGGACATGAAGATGCTTCATGCCCTGCGCGACAAGGTGCTGGAGACCGGCGCCGAGGTCGGCCTCGGCTTCGACGGCGACGGCGACCGCTGCGGCGTGGTCGACAACGAGGGCGAGGAGATCTTTGCCGACAAGGTCGGCGTCATGCTGGCGCGCGACATCTCGAGCCTGCATCCGGGCTCGAAGTTCGTCGTCGACGTCAAGTCGACCGGCCTGTTCAACACCGACCCGGTCCTGCAGGCGAACGGCGCTACCACCGACTACTTCAAGACCGGCCATTCCTACATCAAGCGCCGCGTCACCGAGCTCGGCGCCATCGTCGGCTTCGAGAAGTCCGGCCACTACTTCTTCAACGCGCCGATCGGCCGCGGCTACGACGACGGCCTCGTCTCCGCCATCGCCATCCTCGACATGCTCGACCGCAACCCGGACAAGACCATGGCCGACCTGCGTCGCGACCTGCCCAAGACCTGGGGCTCGCCGACCATGTCGCCGCATTGTGACGACGAGATCAAGTACGACGTCGTCGACCGCGTCGTCGCCCGCTTCAAGGCGATGAAGGACGTCGGCGAGACCATCGCCGGCCACTCGATCACCGACCTGATCACCGTCAACGGCGTGCGCGTCGTCACCGACGATGGCACCTGGGGCCTGGTGCGTGCCTCTTCCAACAAGCCGGAACTGGTCGTCGTGGTCGAGAGCCCGGCGTCCGAGGAACGTCTGCACGCCATGTTCAAGGCCGTCGACGCGTTGCTGCGCGAAAACCCGGAAGTCGGCGAATACAACCAGACGCTCTGAATCCCTGGGCGTCCTGCCGGGAGGGGCAGCGCGATGATCCGGTCCTTCGGCACCATGGATGACGGCACGGTCGTGGAGGAGATCCGCCTCCGCGCCGACCGTCTCGAGGCGAAGATCCTGACCTTCGGCGCGACCGTCCGTGACCTGCGCCTCGGCGGCCGTCCGCTGGTCCTCGGTTTCGACAGCCTGGCCGATTACATCGCCCATGGTCAGCACTTCGGCTCGATCGCTGGCCGCTGCGCCAACCGCATCGCCGGCGGCCGCTTCAGCCTCGACGGAACGGATTACCAGTTGAGCCGTAACCTGCCGGGCGGCGACCACCTGCACGGTGGCGTGACCGGCTTCGGCACCCGGGTCTGGACGATCAAGGAGACCCGGGCGGAGTCCGTCCTGCTCGGCCTCGTCTCGCCGGACGGCGAGGAGGGCTATCCCGGCCGGGTCGAGGTGTTCTGCCGCTACACGCTCACGCAGGCAGGCGCACTCGTGGTCGAACTCACCGGCACCACCGACCGGCCGACCCTGCTCAACCTCGCCCATCACAGCTACTTCAACCTCGACGAATCTGCCGACATCCTCGACCACCGGCTCCACATCGTTGCCGACCGCTACCTGCCGATGAGCCCGGCCGCCCTGCCGGCCGGCGAGGTTGCCGAGGTCGCCGGCACGCCGTTCGACTTCCGCAATGCGAGACCCGTCCGGATGCTGTTCGACGACGGCGCGCGGGTGATCTACGACCACAACTTCTGTCTCGCCGACGCCCCGCGCGCGGAGCCGCACCTGGCCGCCGTCCTGGAAGGGCCGAGATCGGGCATCGCGATGGACCTGTGGACCACCGAGCCTGGGCTTCAGCTCTACGACGCCTACAAGCTCGACCTGCCCTATCAGGGTCTCGACGGGCGCCGCTACGGTCCCAACGCCGGCCTGTGCCTCGAGCCGCAGCGCTGGCCGGATAGCCCGAACCATCCGGACTTCGCCGGCGCCGTCCTGCGGCCGGGCGAGACCTATCGCCAGGTCACCGAGTTCCGCTTCCACCCGGGGGTCTGACCGGCGATGAAGACCGTCTTCTCGCCCGTGCAACTGGCGCATAGACCCCAGCGCGAAATCGCCGACGGCGAACTTGTGCCCGCGGTCGAGATCCCATCCCGGGCCGAGATCGTGCTGGACGAGGTGAAGCGGCGCCGCCTTGGCGACGTGCTCTCCCCCGACGCCTTCGGCCGTGCGCCGCTCGAACGCGTCCACACGCCCGCCTATCTCGATTTCCTCGACGGCTTCTGGAATCGTTGGACGGCCGCCGGCCGCAGCGGCGAGGCGTTTCCCTACGTCTGGCCGGTTCGTGGCCTGCGTGCCGATCCGGTGCCCGAATCCGTCGACGGACTGCTCGGCCGCTATTCCTTCGATGCCGGCACGCCGCTCGGCGCCGGCACGGCCGAAGCCGCAAGGGCGAGCGCCGACACCGCGCTGACGGCGGCCCGGTTGATCCGCGACGGCGCCGGCTCCGCCTTCGCGCTGTGCCGCCCGCCCGGCCATCATGCCGGCGCCGACTATTACGGCGGCTACTGCTTTCTCAACAACGCCGCCATCGCCGCCCAGTGGCTGCGCGACCACGGCGCGGCCCGCGTCGCCGTGCTCGACGTCGACTACCACCACGGCAACGGCACCCAGGCGATCTTTTACGACCGTCCCGACGTCCTGTTCCTGTCGATCCACGCCGATCCGCGTGTCGAGTATCCGTTCTTCCTCGGTCACGCCGAGGAGGCCGGCGCGAAAGCCGGCACTGGCTACACCCGCAACTGGCCGCTGCCGCTCGGCACCGACTGGCCCGCCTATGCCCGGGCGCTGGAGGAGGCCTGCCGCTGGCTCGGCGTCTTCAGCCCCGAGGTCGTGGTCGTCTCCCTCGGCCTCGACTGTTTCGAGCGCGACCCGATCTCGAAGTTCGGCCTGACCGGTGACGACTTCCTCCGCCTCGGCCAGCGCCTCGGCCGTCTGGGTCTGCCGACGCTCTTCGTCCTTGAAGGCGGCTATGCCGTCGATGCTCTCGGCCGCAACTGCGTCAACGTCCTTGAGGGCTTCGCCGGGGGCTGACCCGGGTCAGCGCAGCGGCAGTCCGAGCGCCTTCATGTCGGCGCGCAGCCGGTCCGCCGTGGTGAAATGGACCGCCTGCATGCCGACGGTCCGCGCGCCCTCCACGTTTCGCAGCGAGTCGTCGACGAATAGGCAGGTTTCCGGCGCCAATCCGGCGCTTTTTAGCAGGACCTCGTAGATGCTGCGATCTGGCTTCAGCAGCCCTTGATGAGCCGACACGACGACACTGCGAAACGCCGTTTTCAGAAAGGCAAATCTCTCCTGGGCCTCGGCGAATTTCTCCGACGAGAAGTTGGTGATGGCATGGAGCGGTACCCCAGCGTTCTGAAGTTCATAAAGAATTTCAACGGTTTCCGCAATCGCGCCGGGCACCATCTCGTGCCAGCGCAGGTCGTAGGCGCGGATAAGCTCGGCGTGATCGGGGAACAGGGCGATGCGTTCGGCGACAGCCTCGGCCCAGCTTCGACCGCGATCCTGCTCCAGGTTCCAGGCCGGCGTGCAGATCTCGCTCAGGAACCGCCGCCGGTCCTCGGGATCCGGAATGAGCTTGCGGTAGAGATGCTCCGGATCCCATTCGATCAGCACGTTGCCGATGTCGAAGACGACCGTGGTGATGCGACTGTCCATGGAGGATATCCCGTGGCGAAGGAAGGTGGAGCGATCGCGGGAGCGCGAATCCGGCTAGGCTTAGACGGACGGAATCATGGAGCTGTGTCAATCGGATGACGTGGCGCGCGGCGTGGATGGCGGTGCTGGTGTTGGTCGGCGGGCTCGGTTCGGCGGTGGCGGATTGGCGCGACGACCTGCGCCGCCTGCGCGTCGGCATCGCGATCGGCCGCGAGGAGGACATGCGCGAGCGCCTCGAGCCGTTCCGGGAGGAACTGGAATACCGCATCGGCGTTCCGGTCGACCTGTTCCTGATCGACAGCCTGGCCGGCCTGGTCGACGCGCTGGTGCGTGGCGAGGTCGACTATGCCCGTCTGTCGGCTTCCGCTTATGCAGCCGCATCAACGCTTTGCGCCTGTGTCGAGCCTCTGGTATCCCCGCGTGCGACCGATCTGTCGGCGGGCTTCCACGCGGTGCTCGTCACCCGCGCCGTCGACGGGCTTGTCACCCTCGACGCCCTGAAAGGCCGTTCCCTCGCCGTCTCGGATCCGCAATCGGTTGCCGGATACCGTGTCCCGCTTGCTGGTCTCTATGCGCAGGGCATTGATCCATCGGAGCATTTTTCGACACTTGTGCATGTCGCCGGCCCGCGCGACGCCCTGCGCGCGCTGATCGACCGGCGCGTCGACGCCGCTCTCGTCTGGTCCAGTCTCGACGGCAACCCCGCCTTCGGCTACTCGCTCGGCACGCTCAACGAGGCCTACGTCGAGACACGCCTCGACGTCTCGCGCCTCTCCGTGGTCTGGAAATCCCCGCGCATCCCCTATGGCGCGCATGCGGTTCGCACGGATTTATCGAAGGAGTTCCGGGGCTTGCTCCGCGAACGGCTGGTTGCCCTGCAGGACGATGCCCCCGCCGCCTATTTCGCCGTCGAGCCGGACATGGGCGGCGGCTTCGCGCCGGTCACTCATGACGACTACGAGGCCGTCCTCGAAACCTTCCGTCCGCAGTGGCGCCGCGCGCTCGGCCGCTAGGGTCTGGCGCCGGCCTGGCCGAACAGCCTTGCGGTATGCCGGCGGATCATTGCCTCCTCGTTGGTTCGCATGACAAGAACTTGAACTTTCGAGTTATTTGTCGAGATGAGGCTTTCGCCTGCGGCATTGCGCCCGGCGTCGAAGCGGATGCCGAGCCATTCGAGACCCTCGCACACCCGCGCCCGCACCGTGGTCGAATTTTCGCCGATGCCGCCGGTGAACACCAGGGTGTCCAGCCCGCCGACCACCGCCGCCATGGCGCCGAGCTCGCGCCGGATGCGAAACACGAAATAGTCGATCGCCTGCCTGGCCTCCGGCGTGTCGCTGGCCTCCAGTTCGCGCATGTCGTGGCTCAGTCCGGACAGGCCCCTCAGCCCGGAGCGCTTGTAGAGCAGGTCCGAAATATCGTTTGCGCTCAAACCCTTCTCGGTCATCAGATAGAGCACGACGCCGGGATCAAGCTGGCCGCAGCGGGTGCCCATCGGCAGTCCGTCGAGGGCGGTGAAGCCCATGGTCGAGCCGATGCTGCGCCCCTCTCGGATCGCGCACATCGAGGCCCCGTTGCCCAGATGCGCCACGACCAGCCTGCCGCTCGCGGCCTCCGGCATCCGCTCGCGTAGCGTCTCGGTGATGTATTCATAGGACAGCCCGTGGAATCCGTAGCGTCGTACGCCTTCGTCGTAGAACTCCCGCGGCAACGCAAAGGTATCGTTCACCCAGGGATGCCTGCGGTGGAACGCCGTGTCGAAACAGGCCACCTGCAGCGCGTCGGGAAACGCCTGGCGCGCTGCCAGGATGCCGGCGAGATTGTGCGGCTGGTGCAGTGGCGCAAGCGGATTGAACCGCTTCAGGTGCGCGAGAATGGCATCGTCGAGCACGACTGGTTCGGCATAGTCGACGCCGCCATGCACGACCCTGTGGCCGACCGCTTGAACCGTTCGGCCTGGAGCCGTTTCTTCAAGTAATTTCAGAGGGATGGCAAGAGCGGCTTGGTGATCGTGCGCTTCGTCTGCAGAGAGCGGACGATCAGTGCTGAGACCGCTCCGCAAGACCTTGGCCTGCAGCCGCGGCGTCGCGCCAAGGCCTTCGATCTGGCCACGCACCAGTTCCTCTTCGCCGGCATAGAGGTCGAACTTGATCGACGACGATCCCGCGTTGAGGATCAGGATCGTCGGATCGTCCTTGCCGCTTACCGCCGCCGTCATTCGGCTGCCTCCTCCGGCGCCGGCACGGCGGAGGATCCGGTTCGCTTCCAGTGGCCGTAGAGCAGCGCCAGGGCGCAGGAGGCAAGACGCGCCCTGTCGTCGTCGGCACGGCTGGTCAGCATTACCGGTACCTTGGCCCCAACCACAAGCCCGGCTGCTTCGGCATGGGCGATGAAGGTCAGTTCCTTGGCAAGCATGTTGCCGGACTCGAGGTTTGGAACGATCAGCACCTCGGCATGACCCGCGACAAGCGACGTTATGCCCTTGGTGCGCGCGGCCTGGACGTCGATGGCATTGTCCATTGCCAGCGGGCCGTCGACCAGCCCGCCCGTGATCTGGCCGCGTTCGGCCATCTTCGACAGGATCGCCGCGTCGAGGCTCGACGGGATTGCCGGATTGACGGTCTCGATCGCCGATAGGATGCCGACCTTGGGCATCTTCATGCCGATCGCCAGTCCGGCATCGATCGCGTTCTGGACGATGTCAACCTTGGTGTTGAGATCGGGTGCGATGTTGATCGCCGCATCCGAAATGATCACCGGCGTATCGCGTCCGGGGATGTCCATCACGAAGATGTGACTGATCCGACGCCTGGTGCGCAATCCGCCCTCCCGCTTGACGATGTGGTGCAGCAGGTCGTCGGTGTGCAGATGGCCTTTCATGATCGCTCCGACGGTGCCCTCGTGCACCATGGCGACGGCGCGGGCCGCCGCCTCCGGCTCGGACTCGATGTCGAGGATCTCGCCGTCTGCCAGGGAGGTTCCGAGCTGGTCCGCGGCTGCAAGGATACGGTCTCGCGCGCCGATCAGGATCGGCCGGATCAGGCCTTCGCGCGCCGCCAGTAGGGCTCCACCGAGCGAATTGGCGTCGTCCGGCGCGACGACCGCCGTCGCCAGGGCCGGCAGCGTCTTGGCCGCAGCGATCAGCCGGTCGAAATGTTGATGCCTCTCGATGAGCAGGGCGGGCAGGTCCGTGCTGTCGAACACGATGGTCTGATCGGGTGCGGTCACTTCCGCGATCCCGTCAGCGACCGGAGAGCCGTCCGTGCGCGTGACCGTCGTCGCCAGCCGCACCAGGCGGCCGGCTTCCTTGGCCAGGACCTTGACCGTCACGGTCAGGTGATCGTCGAGATTGACGCGGCTGTAGAAGGCAAAGCTCTGGGTGCGGTAGACGGTGCCGGGTCCGGGCAGGATGTTACCGAGCACCGCCGAGATGAGGGCACCTATCCACATCGACGGTGCGAAGGGCGGATCGATTTTGCCGTCGCCGGTCCAGTCGGTGTTCGGCAGATGCAGCGGATTCGTGTTCCCCGACACATGGGCAAAGACGTAGAGATCATTGGCGGTGCAGGTGCGCGTGATAGTTGCGCTGTCTCCCACCGCGATCTGGTCGTAGGTCCTGTTCGTGGGCATGATGCCGGTTCTCTCGGTTCCGTTCGCCAATCCGTCGTCCGCTCCGCGACCCTGCCGGTGAGGAGCGCATCGCCGTCTGGTTGGGCGCTCTTGTTTTGCAGGATATTCGAATCGGGCCAATGACACCGGTCAAAGGCTATGGCCAAGAATATGCCCCACTTGATCCATGCGCCTCCTGATTGGATCGATCGGCGCGACCATCGCAAGGTGAGTGTGACCGGTCGGCTGTGGTCGGCGTCAATTGTAGGAGACGGACTCGCTCAGCCGCGGACGCAGGAAATAGGTGTCCTCGAGGTCGATCGAGGCCGCTCTCGGGAAGATGTTCTGCAACATCGATGCGAAGGTGGGCACGTAAGTATAGCTGGAAAATCCGACCACGAGATAGGTGTTGGCCAGCTTCAGGGCGTCGGGGATCGCGATGGGTGGCACGGACCCTTTGGCCCAGGGTGTTCCCTTGTTCTCGTCGACGCTCCATACGACCTGGGGGTTGCCGTCCTTGTCGAAGGCGATGCTGGCGACGATCACCTGCAGGCCGGACGTGCTGTAGGGCTCCATGATGGCTTCGGTCGCCTTTATGATGTCGGACATTTCGCTGGAATTGACTTTCTCCGTCTGCGCGACCAGATCGGCGAGCGAACTGGCGATCTGACTGATCTTGCGCTTGTAGTTCAGGCCGGTCGTCGTCTCGGCGATGCCGATCATCAGGACCAGCAGGAACGGCAGGATGAGGGCGAATTCCACGGCGGCCACGCCTCGCCGGTCCGACCCGAAGAAGGGCAGTCGATAAAGAAAGCGAAATCGAGAGGGACGCCGCATGATCTCGCTCACCAAGGAAACGGTTCGTTACGGAAGACGGCGGTCGAAACGAGCAGGCGTTCCATGTTCCCTGTGTCGGCCGGATCGGTCTGCAGCAGGGATGTGAACATCGGCCATCGGTAGATCACGCGGGCCACAACGATGTCGCCTGCCTTGCTGTTCACATAGGCCAAGTTGTTGGAGAAGTTGCCGTCCGCGTCGACAAGGTCGGGCAGGGTGCCGATCGACGAGAAGGTGCTGAAGGTCCTGACATCGACGTCGAAGCGGGCGTTGTCGCACAGGAAATCGGTCAGATGCGTGCAGACCTCGGCCTTGAAGGCCGCCTTGTCGAAATTCGCCTTCTGGGCCTGGCCGGTCCGGATGAGGCGCGTGGATTCCATCACGGCGTGATCGAGGATGCGGTTCACGAAAAAGGCGAGGCCGAACTCGATGATGCCGAACATGAGGACGAGGAAGGGCCCCGCGATGATGGCGAATTCGATCGCGGTCGTGCCGCGCCGATTTCTGGAGAAGCTCCCGAACAGTCCCCTTCGCCCGGCCGGCGCATTGGCTGACCGGTTCGCGATGTCCAGCGCAGGCCTGAACAGTCGGCGGATCATCGCAGCCCCATGTTATCTCGTTGCGCCGGCGGCGCTGACGGCCATTTCGTTACGCGCTGCGGCCTGATTGACGGTGAGTTCGAAGGCGTCCTTGGCGTCGCCGACGCGGACGGTCGGTTCGCAGGTCGGCGAGCACGAATAACTGTATCGGTTGAGGTTCCTGGTTACCGTTACGACGTCCGTTTCCGGAGGTCTGACGACGATCACTTCGTCGATGATCGGCTGCGAATCCTTGTCGAGGATGACCAGGTTCGTGGTGCCGAATGTCTTGCCGGTGACGACGACGGTGAAGCGGTCGTGCATGGTCACGTCGGCGATCGACGGGTTGCCGACGATCACCGTGTCGGCCGGGGCTTCGATTCGAAAGACTTTGGCGCGATCCACGGTCACCGCGACCGGTTCCGTCTCTGCGGCGGCGGCGCCGCACAGGAGGGTTGCGAAGACGGCAGCGCTGAGCGTGAAACGCGGTCGGAAGGCGCCGGTCATGGGTTGCTCCGAAATCGATGGCACTGCCGACAATCTGCCGAAGTTTGGTGAATGAAGCCCTAACGGTCGTGTTCTCGGGTACTGAGTACAGTCCTGCAAGCTGATGGCAAGCTTAAGTGATAAATAGGTTGAGAGTAAATAGAGGAATTCAGCCTATATTTATTGAAGTAAACATTAATTAATGAATATATAATAATTAAATTATTAGTAAAAATATTAAACGAAACATTAACCATAACGACCAGAGCTACAAAAGTTGATGCGAATTCTTGATGCTTTAACTGAAAAGCAAGGAGTGCTTCTTACAGTGCAAGCATGTTCGATCGACCGGAAACAAGGTCGACGGACGAAGCTGTCAAAACATGTGGTACTAGGAGCAAACCATGAAGAATCTTTTCGCGCGCTTTGCCAAGGACGAGTCCGGCGCCACCGCAATCGAATACGGCCTGATCGCCGGCCTGATCTCGGTCGTGATCGTCGGCACCGTGGTCACCATCGGCACCGACCTGAGCTCGGTCTTTACCAAGATCAGCACCGAGCTGGCCAAGGCCAAGCCGGCGTCCTGACCGGCCCCGCGCCAAACGTTTGCGGCCCGCTTGGAACGCCACCAAGCGGGCCCGCTTTTTTACCGACATTCGGACATGATCGAACCGGTTGATCGGAGTCTTGACCCATGTTGGAAGCTGCTCTGCTCGTAGTCTTTCCCGTTCTGGTTGCTTTTGCAGCCGCATCCGACCTGCTCACCATGACAATTCCGAACCGCGTGTCTCTCCTGCTCGCCGGCGCTTTTGTCGTCCTGGCGGTCGCGACGGGCATGTCGGTCGCGGAGATCGCTCTGCACGCCGTGGCCGGAGGCACCGTATTGGCGGTATGCTTCTTCTTGTTCGCAATGGGTTGGATGGGCGGCGGCGATGCCAAGATCGCCAGCGCGATCGGTCTTTGGCTCGGCTTGTCGTCTCACCTGGTCGCCTTTTTGATGCTCACGACCATCTACGGCATGGTTCTGACCATCGTACTACTGAGTTTCCGCCGCCTGCCGTATCTGCCCGGTGGTCTCGGCCGGCAGGAGTGGATGCTGAGACTCCACGATACCCGGACCGGCATCCCTTACGGTATCGCCATTGCCGCAGCGGCCCTGCAGACCTATCCGACGACGCACTGGTTCGCGCTAGCGGCGCTTGGCTGAGCGTCAGCTTATGATCTGTATTGAGGGTGCCGGATCATCGAATTGCGGGCGGTGAGGTCACTGAAGATTTATAAATACTTGCTTAACAAAAACTAAAAGAAGTTAACCAATTTCAATCACCTCTGGTTAACCATGTTTTGACGATTTGCCGTCCACACTGCCGCCAAGGAGCCCCCTTGGCGTCGCGCGTATCGTGGATGGTTTGCAATGAAATATGCACGTTTGATGATCCTGGGCGTTGCCATGGGCGCAGGTCTCCTCGCAGCCCGCATGGTGATGACGACCAAGGCCCCCGAAGTGCCGCAGACCGTCGAGCGGGTTGAGCCGGAGAAGCAGACTGTCGCGGTTCTGGTTGCCACGCGAGATATACGGTTGGGCGATCACCTGGCTGCCTCCGATATCAGTTGGGCAGAATGGCCGGAAAATGTCGTTCCGCAAGGCGCGATCACGCGCCAGAACCAGCCTGACGCAGAGGAGCTCATGGTCGGCCAGATTGCCAAGGCGCCGATCTACAGTGGTGAGCCGATCCGCGGACAGCGCTTGATCCGCACCGACCGCGGCTTCATGGCTGCCATCCTGCCCAAGGGCAAGCGGGCGATCGCCGTCGGCGTTGAAGCGGAAACGACTGCAGGCGGGTTCATCCTTCCCGGTGACAAGGTCGATGTCATTCTTACCCGCAGTTCGGATTCCAACCGCAGCAATGCCAGGAGCGAAACGATCCTGGAGAACGTTCGGGTCTTGGCCATCGACACGACGACGGCCGGCGAACAGGACGAGAAGTCGCTGTCTCCGGACCGCACCGCCACGCTCGAACTCAGCCTGGAGCAGGCGGAAGTCGTCGCCCAGGCGCAGCAGATCGGGACCATTTCCCTCGCCCTGCGCAGCGCCCAGGATTCCGGCGACGAGATGGACGGTCCGATCAGCCGCAAAGGCGGCGTCAGCTTCGTAAAATATGGCGTGTCCAGTCAGGGCTCGACGCGATGACGGCGGGAACCGGGAGCCATCGCGTGTGGGCTAGCATGAAGGAAGCAGTCATGAGTGGCAGGCGTTTTGCGACCGGTCTGTTGGCGGCTCTGGCGGTCTTGGTCACGGTCTCGGCCATGCCGGCTGCACGGGCCGACGACGGCTTCCCCAAAACCGTTCATGTCGCTGCGGGCGAGCGCGCCACTGCGCGGCTGCTGCGTGTCGGCCTCGGACGCTCGGTGGTCGTCAACGTCGCAGAAGATGTTGCGGACGTCCTCGTTTCCAACCCCGAGATCGCGGATGCGGTGGTGCGCAGCAAGAACCGGGTGTTCGTGCTCGGCAACAAGGCAGGCCAGGCGAACCTCGTCCTGTTCGGGCGCAACGGCCGCGAACTGGCGAGTTTCAATCTTCGTGTCGAGCCGGATACCTCGGACCTGAGCGCCCTCCTGAAGCGAGTGCTGCCGAATTCCGATATCCATGCCGAGTCCATTAACGGCAACGTTGTCCTGTCGGGAACCGCGGTCAGTGCGGCCGACGCCCAGAGTGCGGCGGATCTCGCTACGCGGTTCGGTGGCAGCGGAGCGGGCGCCCTGCCGGTGCTCAACATGATTTCGGTCGCCGGCAAGGACCAGATCCAGCTAAAGGTTACTGTTGCCGAGGTGGACCGGTCGGTCGTCAAGCAGCTTGGCGTGAACCTGTCCGGATCGATAGGCATCGGCAACTATAGGGGTACTTTCAACAGCGCGTCCGATTTCCCGGTCAACCCCGGCATCACCTCCCAGGCGACCGGAGGCATCGGATTTCTGGCCGGCGGCACCAATGTCAATGCCGAGATTCAGGCACTGCAACGCGACGGCGTCATCCGCACCCTCGCAGAACCGACCCTGACCGCCATCTCCGGTGAGAACGCCAGCTTCCTGGCCGGCGGCGAGTTTCCGGTTCCCGTCAGCCAGGACAACGACACCATCGGCGTCGAATTCAAGAAGTTCGGCGTCGGCCTCGATTTCACACCGGTAGTCCTCTCGGGCGGCCGCATCAGCATGCGCGTCAAGACCGAAGTCAGTGAGCTGACCAATGACGGGGCGGTCACGACAGGCGGCATCGTGATCTCGGCACTGAAGGTGCGTCGCGCGGAGTCTACCGTCGAGCTTCCCTCCGGTGGCACGCTTGTGATGGCGGGCCTCCTCAAGGAGACCTACAAGCAGGCGGTCAACGGCATTCCGGGCTTGATGCAACTGCCCGTCCTCGGGGCTCTGTTCAAGAGCCGCGACTTCCTGCGTCAGCAGACCGAACTGGTGGTCTTCGTCACGCCCTATGTGGTCACTCCGGTTGCGGCGAACGCGCTGACGAGGCCGGACCAGAACTTCCTTCCGCCGTCGGATGCAGAGACGGTATTCCTGAACCGCATCAACAAGCTGTTCGGGGTGTCCGGTGCCAAGGTGCCGGGTACCTACCACGGCCAGGTGGGCTACATCTATGAGTGAGGAGCGGGCCATGCGTATGAGTTTCCCGAGCAGCCGGTCTCTCCGGGTCATGGCTCTTTGCGCAACGGCGGTTTCGGCGGCGGCGCTGGCGGGTTGCCAGAGTGGTCAGACGTCGGCGCCTCTGGCCGCCACCAACGACTATCGGCTGCGCCATCCCATCGTGATCACCGAACAGGCAGAAACCCTCGATCTCCCGGTCGGGCAAAGCACCCGAAATCTCAATCGCGATTTCGCCGAGCGGGTGACCGAGTTCGGTCAAGCGTCGCGCCGCAATGGCAACGGACACGTCGAGATCCTGGTTCCGTCCGGGGCAGCAAACGAGGCTGCCGTCCATGCGGTGACGCCGAGGATCCGGTCGGCACTCGCGCTCGGCGGGGTTTCCGGTACCCACGTTTCGACGCGGTCATACCCGGTCGACGACGCTACTGCCCAGGCGCCTATCCGGCTCGCCTACACGCGGATCAAGGCGTCCGCCGGTCCCTGCGGAGAATGGCCTGCCAACATCGGCGGCAGCCTGAATGCCAATCAGGACTATTACAACTTCGGGTGTGCCACTCAGGCGAACCTGGCGGCCATGGTCGACAACCCCGCCGACCTCCTTGGACCTCGGGCTATGACGCCGGCCGACCAGATGCGCCGGGCGACCGTGTTCCAGAAATATCGTGCCGGCGAGCAGACGGCCTCGGACTACAAGGAAGGCGACGGCGCGTCCGTCTCCGATTCGAACTAGGGAAAGAGCGGAGAGCTGACATGACCACCGCCGCCGCCCAGGGCAACTACGGGGCCCTGCCCGACGAGACCGGCACCCTCCAGCCGGTCGTTCAGGCGCCCGAAATCCGGTCGGTTCCCCGGATTTCGCTTCAGGCCTTCTGTATCGATCCCGAGACGGCCAAGGTGATCGAGGCCGCCGGCGAGGACCGTCGCATGACCAAAGCCCATGTGAAGGTTCACATGGGCGGCATTCCGGCGTCGATCGAGTTCTACTCACAGGCGCCCACCCCGAACCTGATCGTGCTCGAAAGCGCCGCCGCGCCGGATGTCTTAGTTGCCGACCTCGATCGTCTTGCAGAATTCTGTGACGCCGGCACGAAGGTCATCGTCATCGGCCACGTGAACGACGTTGCGCTCTACCGCGAGTTGATCCATCGAGGCGTCAGCGAATATCTCGTGGCGCCAATCAGCGTATTCCAGATGATCGGTGCGGTCGGAGAACTCTATTGCGACCCGCAGTCTGCCCCGCTCGGGCGGACGATCGCCTTCTTCGGGGTGAAGGGGGGCTGCGGCGCCTCGACCATCGCGCACAACGTCGCGTGGTCGATCGCGCGGGACTTTCAGAACGAGGTGGTGCTGGCCGACCTCGACCTGCCATTCGGCACCGCCGGACTCGATTTCAACCAGGATCCCCTGCAGGGCGTTTACGAGGCAGTGTCCGCGCCGGAGCGCCTCGACGAAACGTTTCTCGACCGTATCCTGTCCCGCTGCTCGGATCGCCTCAGCCTGCTTGCCGCTCCGGCGTCTCTGGAGCGGACCTACGACTATTCCGACACCTCGTTTGATGCGCTGGTCGATGTCATGCGCCAGGGCACCCCGACGATCGTCCTGGACGTGCCCCATGCCTGGAACGGATGGGTCAAGCACATGCTCGTGGCGGCCGACGAGGTGATCATGGTCGCCGAGCCCGACCTGGCCAACCTGCGCAACGCCAAGAACCTCGTCGACACGCTCAGGCACCTGCGGCCGAACGACGGTCCGCCGCATTTGGTCATGAACCGCGTCAACATCCCCAAGCGCCCCGAGATCAAGCCTGACGAATTCGCTAAGGCGCTGAATCTTGCGGTGCTGGCGGCGATCCCCTTCGAGCCGCAACTGTTCGGTACCGCCGCCAACAACGGCCAGATGATTGCCGAGCTGGATGGCAAGCACGCGATCAACGAGGTGTTCAACACCGTCTCGCAGGTCGTGTCCGGACGCAGCGAGGTGAAGAAGAGCCGCCGGTCGCCTTTCGGATCGCTGCTGTCGATCCTCAGGAAGGGCAAGGGCGCCTGACGGCGCGCGCCAAGGTAAGAGTGGAGCCGACATGTTCGGGAGACGCGGAAATACGACGCCAGGATCGTCGCCGGTCACACGACCGGTAGTCGAGCCGCGGCCGTCGCCGGCGCCGGAGCCGATGGCCCCGCCGGCCGACCTCGCTCCGCGAGAAAGCCGCGCCGCGGACATCGACAAGGTGATCCAGGCGGCGGCGTCCCAGATGGTTAAAAAGGACGACGACCGCAGCCGCCGCCGCTCACCCGAGTATTACGAGACCAAGTCCTCCATCTTCAATGCCCTGGTCGAGGCGATCGACTTGTCGCAGCTAAGCCGTCTCGGCCCGGAGGATGCCCGCGACGAGATCCGAGACGTCGTCAATGACATCATCGCCCTGAAGAATGTCGTCATGTCGATTTCCGAGCAGGAGGATCTGCTCGAGGACATCTGCAACGACGTACTCGGCTATGGTCCGCTCGAACCGCTTCTGGCGCGCGACGACATCGCCGACATCATGGTCAACGGCGCCCACACGGTCTACATCGAAACCGAAGGCAAGATGCAGCAGACCAACATCGCGTTCCGCGACAACGCGCAACTGATGAACATCTGCCAGCGGATCGTCAGCCAGGTCGGCCGCCGGGTCGACGAATCGAGCCCGATCTGCGACGCGCGCCTGCCCGACGGGTCGCGCGTCAACGTCATCGCGCCTCCGCTCGCAATCGATGGCCCGGCGTTGACGATCCGCAAATTCAAGAAGGACAAGCTCACCCTCGACCAACTGGTGAAGTTCGGCTCCATCACGCCGGAGGGAGCGACGATCCTCCAGATCATTGGCCGGTCGCGCTGTAATGTCCTCGTCTCCGGCGGCACGGGCTCGGGTAAGACGACGTTGCTGAACTGTCTGACTGCCTACATCGATACCACCGAACGCATCATCACCTGCGAGGACAGCGCCGAACTCCAGTTGCAGCAGCCGCATGTGGTGCGCCTCGAAACGCGGCCGCCCAACCTGGAGGGCGAAGGCGAGGTCACCATGCGCGACCTGGTGAAGAACTGCCTTCGCATGCGTCCCGAACGCATCATCGTCGGCGAAGTGCGCGGACCGGAGGCGTTCGACCTGCTGCAGGCCATGAACACCGGTCACGACGGCTCGATGGGCACGCTGCACGCCAATTCGCCGCGCGAGGCGCTCTCGCGCGTGGAATCCATGATCACGATGGGCGGTTTTTCGCTGCCGTCGAAGACGCTGCGCGAGATGATCGTCTCTTCGATCGACGTCATCGTCCAGGCCGCGCGTCTCAGGGACGGCTCGCGCCGCATCACCCACATCACCGAGGTGATGGGCATGGAAGGCGACGTGATCATCACCCAGGACATCTTCCTCTACGACATCATCGGCGAGGACGCGAGCGGTCGCATCATCGGCCGGCATCGCTCGACAGGCATCGGTCGACCGAAGTTCTGGGAGCGGGCGCGCTACTTCGGCGAGGAACAGCGTTTGGCAGCGGCCCTGGATGCCGCCGAGGCGGCGGAGCTTGTCAATGACTAGCCTTGATGCCTTGCTCACGCCGGAACTGACGACGATTGCCGTGGCGCTGCTTGCCGCCTTCAGCATCGGCGGAGTGATCTACGCCCTGTTCGAGCCGGTTCTGAGCGGGTCCAAGCGGCGCGAGCAGCGCCTCGGCCAGATCGCCGCCCGCCCCCAGGCAGCGTCCGATCGCCGGCCCGTGCGCGACGCCGAGAAGCGGCGCAAGTCGGTGCAGGACCAGTTGAAGGAGTTCGAGGAGAAGCAGAAGGCCCGCCAGAAGAGGGCCAACAGTCTGACCCTTACAAATCGGCTCGAACAGGCTGGCCTCGACTGGGAACGCAAGCATTTTATCATCTTCAGTATCGTCAGCGGCCTCGTGTTCCTGATTCTCGGCTTTCTTCTGACCCGCTCGCCGATCCTCACGCTGGCCATCGCCTTCGTCGGTGGCCTCGGCTTTCCGCGCTGGTATCTCGCCCGGCGGCGGCGGAAGCGGTTCGATGCGTTCCTGAACGAACTGCCGAACGCCGTCGACATCATCGTGCGCGGCGTCAAGGCAGGTCTGCCGCTCGGGGACTGCATCAAGATCGTCGCCTCGGAGGCGCGCGATCCAGTGGCCGGCGAGTTCCGCAAAATCGTCGAGGCTCAGGTCATGGGACTGACGCTGACCGAGGCCGTGGGCCGTCTTCCGGACCGGGTACCGCTGGCGGAAGCGAACTTTTTCGCCATCGTCGTGGCAATCCAGCAGCAGGCCGGCGGCGGCCTGTCCGAGGCCCTCGGCAATCTCGGCAAGGTTCTGCGGGGCCGCAAGACGCTCAAGGGCAAGATCCGGGCGCTGAGCTCTGAGGCGAAATCCTCGGCGGCAATCATCGGTTCTCTGCCGTTCATCGTCTCGTTGATCCTGTACCTGATCGCTCCCGATTACATCATGCTCTTGTTTACCGAGACAGCCGGCAACATGATCATCGCCGGCGGCCTGCTCTGGATGTTCATCGGTTCGATGGTCATGAAGAACATGATCAACTTCGACTTCTAGGAAGGGCGCCGGCATGGGCTTCTCGGATCTTGCCAACAGCCAGATGGTCATCGCGGTCCTGACTATGGTCGCCGTGGCGGGTACCGTCTTCACGCTCGTCATGCCGGTGTTCGAGCGCGACGGACTGAAGTCGCGGATGAAGACCGTCGCTCTCGAGCGCGAGAAGATCCGCGCCCGCGAACGGGCACGCCTTGCGACCGAAAAGGGCGATACGCGGGTCTCCCTGCGCAATCAGCCGAAGAAGCAGGTCAAGAACCTGGTCGACAAGCTGAACCTGCGCACGGCACTCGCCGACGAGAATACCCAGGACAAGCTTCGCATGGCCGGCTACCGCGGCACCGGCCCGCTCTACACCTTCCTCTTTGCGCGTATCGTGATGCCGTTGATCCTGTTCGTGATCGCGCTGTTCTACGTCTTTGCCTTTCTGCCGGCCACATTGCCCAGCTTCACGAAGGTCTGCGCGGCTCTGTTCGTCGGCGGCATCGGCGTCTTTGCGCCCAATGTCTACATCCAGAACCGGATCACCAAGCGCCAGCAGTCGATTCGCCGGGCCTGGCCGGATGCGCTCGACCTTATGCTGATCTGCGTGGAATCCGGCATGTCGATCGAAGCCGCCTTCCGCAAGGTGGCCGACGAGATAGGCATCCAGTCGATTCCGCTCGCCGAGGAACTCACCCTCACCAATGCGGAACTGTCCTTTCTCCAGGAGCGCCGCCAGGCCTACCTGAATTTCGCCAAGCGCACCGGCGTCGACGGCGTCAAGAATGTCACCATGGCGTTGATCCAGGCGGAACGCTACGGCACGCCGATCGGCCATGCGCTGCGGGTCATGGCCGACGACAACCGCGAGCAGCGCATGCAGGAAGCGGAAAAGAAGGCCGCTTCCTTGCCGCCGAAGCTCACGGTGCCGATGATCGTGTTCTTCCTGCCCGTGCTCTTCTTCGTGATCATGGGGCCGGCGGTCATGCAGATCATCGCAACCTTCCGCTAGGCCGGCGGGGCTCGGCTCCGGAGCCTCCGCATCCGGACGCTTGCCCGTGGTGATGCCTTGCCGACGGTCGACGTTCGCCCGCGGGACGCTGCGCGAGACCTCGTCCGTTCAGCTGCGGCTTTGCGCGATCATTGTCTTCAGATAGGCGATGTTGGCTTCCGCCTGGGCGGGGTCGAGTTCGCTGCGAGCCACTTGCTCGGCTTCCGCGAACTTGCCCTGCAGGCCAAGCGCGAGCGCCAGATTCTGCCTGATCCGGCTGTCGGCGCGTGGGCTTTGGGAGGCCTTGCGCAGGGTGTATTCGGCTTCCGGCAACTCCCCGGACAGAAGGTGCGACAGGCCGAGATTGTTGAGCAGGCTCGGCTCGTCCGGCGCGATCTTGCTCGCCTGGTTATAGAGCGACCGCGCCCGGGCGTGGTTGCCCATCTGGTCGTGGACCGCGCCTTCCGCAGACAGTAGCCGCCAGTCCGGGTTCTGGGGTGTCTGCGCCGCCTGGAGCACGTTCAGCGCCTCGGCGAAGTTGCCGTTCATCGCCAGGATCTTGCCATAGGCCGACGCGATCTCACGGTCATTGCCGTTGGCAATGATCGCCGAGCGCAGCACGGCCATGGCCTGCTCGATCTGGCCGTTGCGGCGCAGGGCATTGGCATAGCCGAGCACGGCCGTGCGGTCGGAGGGGTTACGCTCGTAGGATTTCGACCATGATGCCACCTCGCGTCGCGCGTCCGCCGAACCGGGGGCGACATAGCTCTGGGTGGGGCTCGAATGGGTACCGATCACCTTCTTGGAAGAGGCGCAGCCGCTGACGAGGAGGGCAGCCGCCACAGCGGCGGCGAGCGGAACGAGGCGGGGCCGGGAAACGGTCCCGCAGCAGGCGGGATGGACCATGAACTTCTCCTCGAAACTCGGGCAGCGAACTGTGCGATTTCCTAAGAGCAATAACTTATTAACCCTAATGCTTTGTTAAACAGTGGCTTTGTCGGTCTCAGTCCATCCGGCGGGCAACCATTGAAATGCGCCGGGGGGCAGCGTAGACCTGGGCTCTTCCGTTTCGATGCTGGAGATCCAAACCGTGTCCGACAGCCTGCTCGCCTTGGCCGATGCCGTGTCGCCCGTCTCGATTCATGCCGTTTGCACCCGGACTCTGGCGGACAGGTTATCCCAACTGGGGCAAGGCGCAGCAGACTGGGCGACCCTTCAGGGCTACAAGGCTGCGGCCGGCACCGTCCTGGTCTTGCCGGGGGATGCCGAACGGCCCCAGGCAGTCCTGTTCGGCGTTCCGGAGACAGGGCAGGGGACTGGCCAGGAAACAGGGCAGGGGACTGGGCTGGGGGATACCTTCGCCGCAGGTGCGCTTGTCGCCGCGCTGCCGGCCGGCGACTACTGTCTCGCCGAAGGCTTTCCCGATCCCGAACGGGCCGCGTTGGGCTTCGCCCTCTCGTCTTATCGCTTCACGCGCTATCGCTCCGCCGAGGCTAGGCCGCTGCCGCGCCTGGTCATCGCCGATGGCGACATGCTCGCACGTCTGCGGCGTATCGGTGCCGGCGTGGCGCTTGCGCGCGACCTGATCAACACGCCTTCCAACGACATGGGGCCGGCGGAACTCGCTGAGGCCGCTGTCGGTCTCTTCGCGCGACATGGCGGGACGGCAGAGGTCATCGTCGGCGACGATCTGCTGAAACAGGGCTTTCCCATGATCCACGCGGTCGGCCGTGCGAGCAACCGCGCACCGCGGCTCATCGATTGCCGGTGGGGCGAGGCGGCCCACCCCAAGGTGACGCTGGTCGGCAAGGGCGTGGTGTTCGATACCGGCGGCCTCGACATCAAGCCGTCGAGTTCCATGCTGCTGATGAAGAAGGACATGGGTGGGGCGGCGAACGTTCTCGGCCTCGCGGCCATGATCATGGACGCCGGCCTGCCGATCCGTCTCCGGGTCCTGATCCCGGCGGTGGAAAATGCGATCTCCGGCTCTGCCTTCCGTCCCGGCGACATCCTGCCCAGCCGCAAGGGGTTGAGCGTGGAAATCGGCAACACCGACGCGGAAGGAAGGCTGGTGCTCGCCGACGCGCTGGCCCTGGCCGATGAGGAGGAACCGGACCTGATCGTCGACATGGCTACTCTGACCGGCGCCGCGCGGGTCGCCCTTGGCCCCGACCTGCCCCCGGTCTACACCGATGACGAGGACCTCGCGTTGGCGCTGGCTGCGAAGGCCGAGGCGGAAAACGACCCGCTTTGGCGCTTGCCCCTGTGGCAGCCCTACATGAAATACCTCGACAGCAAGATCGCCGACATTAACCATGTCAATACCTCCGGCGCCGGCTACGCCGGGTCGATCACTGCAGCCCTGTTCCTGTCCCGTTTCGTCGAGAAGGCGAAGGCGTGGGCGCATTTCGATATCTTTGCCTGGACGCCGATCGAGCGACCAGGCAAGCCGACGGGCGGCGAGGCGCAGGGCATCCGGGCCTTGTTTGCGCTGTTGCAGGAACGCTATCCGGGAATTAAATAACGGAACCGAAACGATTTCGCGGTTCAATGGTCCGGATCGGCAACAGACCAGGAAGGCGCCGTCGCCATGGCGATTGACATTCGTGCTTCCCAGGCGCTGAAACTCTGGCACGAGGTCAATCTGGCGCTGGTCCGCGATGGCGATCAGGATCTGTCCGCCCGCCAGATGACGATTCTGCTGACCGTCTATCTAGAGCCGCCGCCTCACACGGTCCGTGGCCTCGCCGCCAGGCTCGGCGTCACCAAGCCGGCGATCACGCGGGCGTTGGACACGCTCGGCGCCATGCGCCTGCTGTCGCGCCGGCGTGACGAGGCCGACAGGCGTAATGTCGTCATCACCCGCACGGTCGAGGGCGCACTCTATCTCGACCGTCTCGGCGACCTTGTTGCCGAGAAGGCCAAGGCCTTGCCACGCTGAAGGAAACCGTCTTGCTGGAACAACTGGACAGACGACTGCATCCCGTCAGGCCAGACCTCGCGGCACGCGCCTATGAGGGCCGCGTCGCCGCCGCCCGGTTCGTCGATGGCACCAGGCGGAGTGTGACAGCCGACGTGCTGGCCTTCCGCCGCGAGCCGCGGCCGGACTGTCCGATCGACACCGAAGCGCTGTTCGGCGAGGCGATCACCGTTTACGAGGAGACGATGGAAGGGTGGGCCTGGGGTCAACTCGAAACGGATGGCTATGTCGGCTGGTTCTCCTCCGACGGCATCGGTCCTTTCCGCGAGACGACGCACAAGGTCTCGGCGCTGCGCACATTCCGATATCCCGGTCCTGAACTGAAGGCGCCGCCGCTCGGCATGCTCTCGCTCGGCGCACGTGTCGCCGTTACCGGTCATGCAGTCACACGCGGACTCGAGTATGCCCTGCTGGCCGATGGGTCTGCCGTGGTCGCACGGCATCTCGTGCCGCTGGGAAGGAGTGCGGACGACTGGGTCTCGGTCGCGGAAGCCCTGCTCGGCACGCCCTATCTCTGGGGCGGACGCTCGTCCCTCGGCCTGGATTGCTCCGCCCTCGTCCAGCTTGCAGCCTCCTTTGGCGGCCACAGCCTGCCACGCGACAGCGACCTGCAGGAACGCCAGGCCGGCGATGCCCTGCCGCTCGAGACGCGCGGCCTGAGGCGCGGCGATCTCCTGTTCTGGCGCGGCCATGTCGGCGTGCTGAGCGCGCCGGACCTTCTGCTCCATGCCAACGGCTTCACCATGACCGTCGCGCACGAAGCCCGGGACGCGGCCGTTGCCCGCATCGGCGCTACCGAATTCGGCGCCTTGACCGCCATTCGGCGCCTGCGGCGCTGAGAGGGACGCCGTCAGTCGTCTCCGGGCACGAGCCGCAGCCGCTCACTCTGGTCCGCGACGACCTCGCGCATCTCGCCGAGGTCCAGATCTTCGATCTTGCGGCTGCGCTTGGAGATCTTGTCGGTCGAGATCAGAATCTGGTCGATGTCCTTGTTCGCCTGGGCGAAATGAGACTGCAGCTTGCCGACGCGGTCGTTGAGCCGCGCCACGTCGTCGCTCAGGTGGGCCACCTCGGCCTGGATCAGATGAGCCTGCTCGCGCATGCGGGCATCGCGCAGGACCGCCTGGATCACCTGGATCGACAGCATCAGCAGCGATGGCGAGACGATCACCACTCGTGCCCGGTGTGCCTTCTGGACCAGATCCTCGAAATTCTCGTTGAGTTCGGCGAACACGCTTTCCGACGGCACGAACAGGAATGCCGTGTCCTGCGTCTCGCCGGGGATCAGGTAGCGCTCCTTAATGTCTTGGATGTGCTTGGTGAAGTCGCGGCGGAACTGCGCCTGGGCGGCCTTCAGTCGGTCGTCCCCTTCCGCCTTGCGCAGCAGGTTGAAGGCCTCGAGCGGGAACTTGGCGTCGATGGCCAGCGGCGGCGCGCCGTTCGGCATGTGGATCAGGCAGTCCGGCCGCGACCCGCTCGACAGCGTCGCCTGGAAGCTGTAGGCGCTCGGGGCGAGCTGGTCCTGGATGATCGCCTCCATGCGTCCCTGGCCGAAGGCGCCGCGCGTCTGCTTGTTGGCGAGGATTGCCTGCAGTTCGACCACCTGGCCGGACAGGTCGGTGATCGTGCGCTGGGCGCGGTCGATGACCGCCAGCCTCTCGTGCAGCTGGCGCAGGCCCTCGTGGGTCTGCTTGGTGGTGTCCGCCATCGACAGGCCGAGCTTGTGGCCCATGCCGTCGAGCCGCTCGTTGACGGCGCGCATCATGTCCGACTGGCGTGAGCCGAACACCTCCGCCATCGTCTGCATCCGTCCCGTCATCTCACCCTGGCTTTTCAGGAGTTGCGACAGGTGGGCCTCCAGTTCGTGGATGCGTTCGGCGGCCACCGCGTCGGCCGCTGCCCGCAAGCGGATCTGCCGCAGGGAGCTGAAGACCAGCAGAACGATGAAGGCAAGCATCGCCAGCCCGGCGGCGACGGTTACCTCGAGCACGGTCACCGACCGGTCGCCGACAATGAAAAGGATATCCTGCATGAAACAAACATAGAACGATTCGGGTGCCGACGCAGCCTCCGATATCGGCGACGCATTTTGCCGGCTGTTTGCATGAGGCCGGTTCTTGTCCGCTTTTGAGGGGCTTGGCCGCCTGTCCGCAACGGATTCGCGTTGACCGTCTGCCCGCCAATGCCTATCTGAGAGCCATGACGAAACGCGACATCCTGATCATCCCTGACCCTGTCCTGCGCCAGCACTGCGAGCCGGTCGTCAAGGTCGACGACGCAATCCGCAAGCTCGCCGACGACATGCTGGAAACCATGTATGCAGCGCCGGGAATCGGTCTGGCCGCCAGCCAGATCGGCGTGCTCAAGCGCCTGTTCGTGCTGGATGTGGCCAAGGAGGATCAGCCCAGGGCCCCGATGGTGTTCATCAATCCGGAAATTGTCTGGGCATCCGAGGAGATGTCTGTCTACCAGGAAGGCTGCCTGTCGATCCCGGAGTACTACGAGGAGGTCGAACGGCCCGCTTCTGTGCGCGTCCGGTTCTTCAATCGCGACGGCGACGAGCAGGAACTGCAGGCCGACGGACTTCTGGCTACCTGCATCCAGCACGAATACGACCACCTGAACGGCAGGCTGTTCATCGATTACCTGTCGAAGCTCAAGCGCGACCGCGTCGTCAAGAAATTCGCCAAGCAGGCCCGCCACGCCGAACGGGTCTGAACGGCCCATGCTTCGGGCGGCGTGCCTCCCCTATCCCTGCGGCTTGGTTGTTCCTGACACGGCGCGCTGTTGCGCCGCGCGTCCGCCTTGCGCAATAAGGGCGATGGTCCTTTCAGGGAAAGCGGAAACGGAATGTCGCTACGCATCGTCTTCATGGGCACGCCGGAATTCTCGGTGCCAACTCTCATGGAAATCGTCGGGCAGGGCCACGAGGTTGTCGCCTGCTACAGCCAGCCGCCGCGGCCCGCCGGCCGGGGGATGGACCTGCGCAAGTCGCCGGTCCACGAGGCCGCCGAGACCCTCGGCATTCCCGTCTTCACGCCGACTTCGCTGAAGGACCCGCAGGAACAGGAGCGCTTTGCCGCCCTGGATGCCGATGTCGCCGTCGTCGTCGCCTACGGCCTGCTGCTGCCGAAGCCGATCCTGGAGGCGCCGCGCGAAGGCTGCCTCAACCTGCATGCCTCGCTCCTGCCCCGGTGGCGGGGCGCGGCACCGATCAACCGGGCGATCATAGCTGGCGATCGCGAGACCGGCGTCGAGGTGATGCGCATGGAGGAAGGGCTCGACACCGGTCCGGTCTGCATGTCCGAGGTCGTGCCGATCGGTCCCGACATGACCGCCGGCGACCTGCATGACCGGCTGTCGACGCTCGGCGCAGATCTCATGGTGCGCGCACTGGCCGCCCTGTCGCGGGGCGCCCTCATGCAGACGCCCCAGGCCGAGACGGGCGCCACCTATGCCGCCAAGATCTCAAAGGCCGAATGCCGCATCGACTGGACGAAGGGTGCCGCTGCGGTTCACAATCACATCCGTGGCCTCTCGCCTTTCCCGGGAGCCTGGTGCGAGGTCGCCCTCGGTGGGCGGACCGAACGGATCAAGGTCTTGCGGTCCAGGGTCGAGGCCAGGAGCGAGGCCAGGAGCGAGGACGGAACCGGCGTCGCCGGAACGGTTCTGGATGTCTCGGAGGCACCGGTCGTGGCGTGCGGCAGCGGTGCCGTTCGGTTGCTGCAGGTGCAACGCGCGGGCAAGAAGCCCATGTCGGGCGCGGAATTCCAGCGCGGAGCGAAGCTTCAGGCTGGCGTGGTGTTGGCGTGACGGCGGAACCCGAGACGATGAACGATGCAAAGAATTTCCCCACCGTGACCATCCGGCCCGTCAATCCGGCCGACGAGCCGGCCGTGCACGCGGTGATCGCAGCCGCGTTCGGCCAGGAAACCGAGGCGGGGCTGGTCCATGACCTGCGTCACTGCGGGGCGTTGGTCCTGGAGCGGGTCGCGGAAACGCCGGACCGACGCATCGTCGGGCACATCGCGTTCAGCCGCGTGACCGGTGCGGGCGCCGGCCATCGGCTACATGTGTCTTGCCTCGCATCCCTCTCGGTACATCCGGATTTTCAGCGCCTCGGCATCGGTTCGCAGCTGGTCGAGTCCTCTCTTGCGGATCTCCGGAAGGCCGGCGAGGATCTCGTCCTGGTACTCGGGCCTCCGGCCTATTATCCGCGTTTCGGCTTCGATCCGGTGCTGGCGCAGAAGGTCCACGGCCCCTACGCCGGCAATGCCTTCATGGCGATGGCGCTGACCGAGGCGGGTGACAACGACCTGCCCGTCGAGGTGACTTTCGCCACGCCCTTCGAGGACTTCGAATAGGGCGCTCCATGCCGCGATACAAGCTGACGATCGAATACGACGGGCGGCCGTTCTGCGGCTGGCAGCGCCAGGCGAACGGCCCATCCGTGCAGGCGGTCATCGAGCGCGCGGTGAAGGCCTTCTGCGGTGAAGAGGTCACTATTGGCGGAGCAGGACGCACGGACACCGGCGTTCACGCTACCGGACAGGTTGCCCATGTCGACCTATCCCGCGACTGGCCGGCAGACACAGTCCTCGGAGCGCTGAACTTCCACTGTCAACCCGACCCGGTCGCTCTGCTCGCCTGTGAGAAGATGCACGCTGGCTTCGACTCGCGTTTTTCGGCGATCCGCCGCGCCTACCGCTACCGGATCGTCAACAGGGTGCCGCCGCTGACTTACGAGCGCGGGCTTGCCTGGCATGTCAAGCCACCGCTCGATGCGGAGGCGATGCATGCCGCCGCCCAGGTCTTCGTCGGCCATCACGACTTCACCACGTTCCGTCATGCCCGCTGCCAGGCGAAGAGCCCGGTCAAGACCCTGGAGTTCTTTGCCGTACGGCGCGAAGGCGATGTCGTCGTCGCCGAATGTGCGTCGCGCTCCTTCCTGCACAATCAGGTCCGCTCGATGGTCGGCACCCTGAGGCTCGTCGGCGAGGGGCGCTGGGATGCGCAGACCGTCCGGGAGGCGCTGGCCGCACGCAACCGCAAAGCCTGCGGTCCGGTCGCCCCGCCCGACGGGCTCTATCTGACCCGGGTCGACTACCGGCCCGTGTCGGAGGACCTGGCGGCGCTTGCCGCCCGCCGTTGGCACGCTGCCGGACTTGCTGCGCCCGACGCCGCCGACGACGGCGAAGCCTAGGTCGATGCGACTGTCGCCGCGGGCTCAGGCGCCACGCAGCGACGGTACAGATGCCAGGTCGTGTGGCCGAGCACCGGCAAGGTGACCAGCAGGCCCATGAAGGCCGGCATCATGGAGATGATCAGCGTCACCGTCACGACGATTGCCCAACCGACCATCGGCAAGGGCGAGGTGACGACGGCGCGCACGCTGGTGATCATGGCGGTGATGAAGTCGCGGTCCCGGTCCATCAGAAGCGGGAACGAGATCACGGTCAGCGAAAACAGGATTACCGACAGGATCGCACCGACGACGTGGCCGACCAGCAGGAACATCAGACCTTCCGGAGTGCTGACCACCTCGGAGACGAATTCGCCGAAGGTGGCGAAGGACTGGAAGCCGAGGAATAGGGCCAGCAGCAGGCGGACCTGGTACATCCACATGATCAACACGAACAACACGACGAAGGCCATCCAGGAGATCTCCCGACCACGCTGGGCCCAGACCACACCTAGCACGGACGGCCACGACAGCGTCTCACCGGCTTCGAGGCGGCGGCTGACCTCATACAGGCCGACGGCGATGAACGGGCCGATGAGGGCGAAGCCGGCAGCGAGGGGATAGCTCAGATAACTCATCTGGAAAGCCGAGGCGGTCAGGATGATCAGCAGGCCGCCGCCAGCGTAGATGGCGCCGAAGAACAGGCCGAATTGCGGCGCACGACGGAAATCGCGCAGGCCCGCCGCCAGCGCGTCGACGATATCGGTGATTCCGATTGCGTTGACGACCGGATCCCGCCGCACGGCCGGCGGGACCGGTGCGGTCGTTCCTTGCTCCTGCATGGTCAATGTTTCCTCCCAACATTGGCGTGTGCGTGCAGATTGGCGCGAAATCGTCGCGGCGCCAACGGTATTTTCGCGCCTTCGCAAAGAAGATTGGCGCCAACACTGCTGAAAAACCGCGGGCGAGGGCGCGCCGCGCTTGATCCGCCACGCGCTTGCCACTAACTCGGGGAGGACTTAACCGAGGCGAACCGGACCCCGCATGGCGCAAGCACCTTTTTCGGCCAACATCACTCCAGGGTTTGTATGGCTGTTCCTGAGCCCGATCGGGCGCCTCTCGCGCGAGCCCTATTGGCTCGGCTTCCTGATGGTCTGGGCGGTGATCGCCATCGCTGCGCGGATGTGGTTCACCACGCTCGACCCCTCGGTCGGCATCGAGCAGCTCACGATCGTCAATTTTATGGATTCCAACCCGCTGTTTCCGTTTCTGTTTTTGTTCCTGCAGTGGGTCGAGTTGTCGCTCGTCATCAAGCGGCTTCAGGATGCGGGGTTGACCGGGTTCCTCGCGCTTCTGATCTTTGTGCCGCTGCTGAACGTCGTGGTGATCCTGGTCCTCGGTTTCCTTCCGGGCACGGCCGGGCCCAATCGCTACGGGCCGGTCCCGAACAGCTATTATCGCCGCAAATAGACCCGCGCCGCCCGGATTGACGCAGTATCGGCCGCTGACTAGGACTGTCGTCATGACCGACATGCAAGATATCGCCGTTTCCTTGGCCCAGGACCTGATCCGGTGCCCGTCGGTGACGCCGGCCGAAGGCGGCGCTCTGCAACTGCTGCAGGAGCGACTGGAGGGTGCAGGCTTCTCCGTTCAGCGGCTGACATTTTCTGACACCGATACCCCTGACGTCGAGAACCTGTTCGCGTCGATCGGCCATGGCGCTCCCCATTTCGTCTTCGCCGGCCATACCGACGTGGTTCCTGCCGGAGCAACTGCCGACTGGAGCCACGGTCCCTTCGACGGCGTCATCGACGCCGGCCTGCTTTATGGCCGCGGCGCGGTCGACATGAAGGGCGGCATCGCGGCCTTTGCCGCCGCCGCCCTCGCCTTCGTCGCCGAGCGGGGGACCGACTTCGGCGGTACGATCTCCTTCCTCATCACGGGCGACGAAGAAGGGCCTGCGGTCAACGGCACGGTCAAGCTGCTTGACTGGGCGCGTGCCCAGGGACATGTCTTCGACGCTTGCATCGTCGGCGAGCCGACCAATCCGGTGCGCCTCGGCGATGCCATCAAGATCGGCCGCCGCGGGTCGCTGTCGGGCATTGTCGCCGTGACGGGCATCCAGGGGCATGTTGCCTATCCGCATCTGGCGCACAATCCGATTCCGAACCTCTTGCGGCTCCTCGCTGCGCTGCAGGCGTTGAAGCTCGATGAGGGCAACGCGCGGTTCGAGCCGTCCAATCTCGAGATCGTCAATCTCGAGGTCGGCAACGCCGCCTTCAACGTCATTCCGGCTCGGGCGGAGGCGCGCTTCAACATACGCTACAACGACGAGTGGACCCTGGACGGACTGAAGGCGAAGGTGACGGCCGTGATCGAGGCGGCCGCTGACCGATCCTGCGACTGGTCACTGGAGTTCCGGCGCGATGCCAGCGAATCCTTCCTCACCCGCGACGACCGGCTGATCGAGGGACTTGCCGACGCGGTCGAGGCCGAGACGGGTCAGCGTCCGGACCTGTCCACCGGTGGCGGCACGTCCGATGCGCGCTTCATCAAGGACTATTGCCCGGTGGTCGAATTCGGACTTGTCGGGCAGACCATGCATAAGGTCGACGAATGCGTCGCAGTTGTCGATCTCAAGCGACTGGCCGCGATCTACCGCCGGTTCCTGGATGGCTATTTTCCCGTGGCCGGAGCGGAGTGAGCGATGGTCGGCATCGCGGAAACGCTCCGCGCGATCGAGGCGAGTTGGGCGTTGTTCCGGGGCCGCGCGGATGCGATGCGCGGTTTCGACCTGTCGATCGGAGGCTTCTGGCGGTCGTTTTCGGTCGTCATCCTGCTTGTGCCACCGCTGATCGTAACCTCGCTCGCGGAGCGCCGGCTGATCCTGATCGAAGCCGGTGTGGACTCCGGGTTCTTCCCTGAACAGGCGTTCTGGCAGGCCCAAGTGGTTGTTTTCGGGCTCGACTGGATTCTCTATCCGTTCGTCATGGCCGTCCTCGCCGCTCCGCTCGGCCTGTCTCGGACCTATGTGCCCTTCGTCGTCGCACGCAACTGGACCAGCCTGCTTGCGACCGTGCCCTTCGTGATCCCGGCCCTGCTCTACATGGCTGGCCTGATCCCGTCCGGCATCCTGGTGCTTCTGTCGATCGCCGCGTTGGCGGTCGTCGCCCACTATCGCTACCGCGTGACGCGCATCTCCCTCCAGGCGAGCGTCAGCGTCTGCATCGGCGTCGTCGTGCTTGACCTGCTGCTGTCGCTGCTGATCGGCGAAAGCGTCGCACGGATGTTTGGACTTTAGCCGCCGGCCTGTGCCGGCTCGGAAAGAGCAACGGGCCCGCACGCAACGCGTACGAGCCCGGCCGATTAGGGTCGGCGCACCCGGTTCAGTCGCGCAGCAACTCGTTGATCGAGGTCTTGGAGCGGGTCTGCTCGTCGACGCGCTTGACGATGACGGCGCAGTAGAGGCTCGGTCCGGGCGTTCCGTCCGGCAGCGGCTTGCCCGGCATCGTGCCGGGCACGACGACCGAATAGGCCGGCACCTCGCCGACGAAGACTTCGCCCGTGGTGCGGTCGATGATCTTGGTCGAGGCGCCGATGAACACCCCCATGGACAGCACCGCGCCCTCGCGCACGATGACGCCTTCGACCACTTCCGATCGCGCACCGATAAAGCAGTTGTCCTCGATGATCACCGGACCGGCCTGCAGGGGCTCGAGCACGCCGCCGATGCCGACGCCGCCCGACAGGTGCACGTTCTTGCCGATCTGGGCACAGGAGCCGACGGTGGCCCAGGTGTCGACCATCGTGCCTTCGCCGACATGGGCGCCGAGGTTGACGAAGGACGGCATCAGGACGACCCCCTTGCCGATGAAGGCGGAGCGACGGACGATGCAGTTCGGCACCGCACGGAAGCCGGCCTCCTCGAAATCGACTCCGCGCCAGCCGTCGAACTTGGACGGCACCTTGTCCCACCAGGTCGCGTCGCCTGGCCCGCCCTTGATCACCTCCATCGGATTGAGGCGGAACGACAGGAGGACCGCCTTCTTCGCCCACTGGTTGACGACCCAGTTCCCGTCCTTCTTCTCCGCCACGCGCAGCTGGCCGCGGTCGAGCAGGTTCAGGGTCGTCTCGACCGCCTGCCGCACCTCGCCGGTGGTGTGGGTGTCGATGCTGGCGCGATCCTCGAAAGCGGCGTCGATGGTGGCGGCGAGCTTGGCAAGGTCATGGATCATGAGGGGGAGGTCTCCGGCACGGGGTGCGTTGGAAAAGGGCGTTGACTCTGTCGGCGGATAAGAAGCGGGGCGGTGCTCTTGAGTCAATGGGGTAGGGCGGTTGAGAATGCCTCAATGGGCGGCCGTGGCAGGCGCCCCTATAGTGCTGCGGTCCAGTCCTGGCGGGGCGGACGGTCAGGAGCAGCTCTGCATGGAACTCTGGATACCGATCACGATTTTTGCCGCATTCTGCCAGAACGTGCGCTCGGCGCTCCAGAAACACTTGAAGGGGCGCTTGGGAACGACCGGCGCGACCTTCGTGCGCTTCGGCTACGGCTTTCCCTTTGCCGTGCTGTATGTGGCCGTCCTGCATCATGGGTTTGGCCACGACCTGCCAGCGCTTAATGCCGGTTTCCTGCTCGCTGCGATCGCAGGCGGCCTGGCGCAAATCTTCGCCACCTTCCTGCTCGTCCACCTGTTCTCGTTCCGCAATTTCGCCGTCGGCACGGCCTATTCCAAGACCGAACCGGTCCAGGCAGCCCTGTTCGGGCTGGTCCTCCTCGGCGAGCGGGTTACCCCGGCGGCGGGTCTCGCCATCCTGACCGGGGTGGTCGGCGTGGTGATCATATCGATGGCGCGCACGCCGCTCACGCTGCAGGCGCTTGGCACGTCTCTCGCCGGCCGTCCGGCGCTGATCGGGCTCGCCTCGGCCGCTTTGTTCGGCGCATCGGCGGCCTGCTATCGGGCAGCCTCGCTCGCCCTCGGTGGCCCGATCTTCGTCATGCAGGCCGGTTTTAGCCTTGCCTTCGTGACCCTGTTTCAGACCGCGGTGATGGTGATCTGGATGGCCGCGCGTGAGCCGGACCAGCTGCGCGCCAGCCTGGTCAACTGGCGCGCCGCGGTCTGGGTCGGCTTCGCCGGCATTGCCGGCTCGATCGGCTGGTTCACCGCCATGACCCTCCAGCAGGTCGCCTATGTCCGCGCGCTGGCCCAGATCGAACTCGTGTTCACCTTCGCGGTGTCCCTGTTCGTGTTCAGGGAGGCGACCAGCGCCCGCGAGGTGGCAGGTTGCCTGCTTATCGTCGCCAGCATCGTGCTGCTTGTGCTGGGGCGCTGAGCCGGCTCAGTCCTTCGTGTCTCCGGTCAGGAAGCGGATGCCGCCGCGCTTGCCGTCCGACCAGACGGCCTCGCCGAGGCGATCGGCACCGTCAAGGCGCACGCTCACGGTCTTGCCCACGTCCTGCTGATGCAGCCCCTCGACGCCGATCCCGTTCTTCGATACGTCCGTCAGCTTGATTTTTCGTATCTCGTCGCGGGTCGCCAATTCGGTCTCCGCCGAATGTGCCGTGCGTGCATGGGTGCGCCTGTCGATGGCCTTGAGATCCGTGTCGAGCGCATGGGCGAGGCCGTTCAGGCTGTCGACGACCTTGCGGCTGGCGGAATCCATTACCTGCAGGGCCTCGAACGCGGCGCCGGTGTCGCCCGCAGCATGCGCCTCCAGCGCCTTGCGCGCGGCGGCATGGACCGCGCGGTGTGGTTCCTCGAGGGCGACAAAGGCCCGATGGCGGCGAATCTCGGGGTTCTTGATCGCGTCATACCATTTGCCGAGACGACAGCCGTGATGGTCGGGCACGTCGTGGGCATGCCAGTTGCCGCGCCCGACGACCGTATCGACCACGCGCTTCTTGAACAGCACATGGTCGATCTTCGCCATTTCGCAGAGCGAGCGACTCGAATCGGCCTGGAACCAGGTTTTCGCACTGGTGCTGAACTTGTCGTTGGTCGCCTGCAGCGTGCCGTTCATGTCGCCGAGGCGCCGGTCGTTGTCGCTGGCAAGGTCCGCGACCTGGGCGATGCTTTCGGCGATTTCCTGGCTGGCGCCCTTCTGCTGCTGCAGGATCGCCGAGATCTCGCGCATCCGCCCGGACACGCTCGAAACCTGGGCGCCGATCGACTGCATCAGGTCATTCGCGCCGGCGATCGCTTGCTGGCCGTTGCCGACGGCATCGCGCGAGCTGCCGATCGCGGCCTGGATCGTCTCCATACCGGCCTGGAGCGCCTCGATCCGGCGCGAGATGTCTTCCGTAGCCTTCGCGGTCTGGGTCGCCAGCGACTTGACCTCGGCCGCGACGACTGCGAAGCCCTTGCCTGCCTCTCCTGCGCGCGCGGCCTCGATGGTGGCGTTGAGGGCGAGCAGGTTGGTCTGGTTTGCGATCGATTCGATCACGGCGAGGAATTCGCCGATCTGGGCGGATGCCTGGTGCAGGTCCGTGAGACTCTGGCCGGTCTGTTCGGATGTCGAGGCGATCTCGTTGATCGCCTCCGAGACCGCTGCCATTGTGGCGAGGCCCTGCATCGCCGCCGTGTTCGTGGCGTCCGCCTCGTGCGTGGCCCCCTCGCTGTTGGCGGAAATCTGGTCGATAGACATCACCAGCTGGGCCGCAGCCGCGGAGATCGCCTGGCCGCCCTCGGTCGCCCTGCGCGTGTTGCGGCCGAGGATTGCCATGTTCATCGTGATGTCGTTGATGTCACACAGCGTGTTGGCGATGTTCTGCAGGCTCTTCAGCTGGTTTAGCGCTTGCTCTGACCCCGCCTGCTGGTGCAGCGCGCTGTTTTCATAGGCCTTCTGGGCGAGGATCATGTCGAGGAAGAAGCGCGACACCAGCGCCTGCAACGCCGAATCGAGTTTCTTCGGGGAGAAGCGGTATTTCGACGTCACGATCGGGATCGTGGCAGTGATCAGGCGGCCGAACGCCGCCATGAGCCAGGAGGCGTCGAGACCGACGCGTAGATGCGCGGCGCCGATTTTGGCGGCCTGGCCTTCGAATTCCAGGTCGGGCGCGTTGTTGAAGATGTACTGCCAGTGCTTGACCTGCGCCGACTTGAGTCCGGCAGCCTTGCCCGGTTGGGATCCGATCTTGTCCTGGATCTCCTCTGTGCGGGCGATCGCGGCATAGAAATCGTCGAGAATGCGCGGCAGCTCGGGCTCGAGCGCGCGCCAGGCGCGGCGGGTGGCGTCCTGCAAGACGCCGCCCGGGATCATGAAGTCCGAAATGCTCTGCGCGAGTCTCTTGTGGCCCGTTTCTGCCGCAGATGCTGTCATGAAATCCCCCAGACGATTGAATTTAAAGGGACTATCGTTCGTCCTGGGTGAATGAATGCTTAATGGGAAAAGGTCTTTCTGCGAGATGGAAGTTCAAAACTATCGTAGGGTAAGAAGTCTGCGCAGTTTTGACGAGGCGCTCAGCCCCGGCCGCGATAGGGCGGCACGCCCTGGTCCGGAATCCAGACGCTGTCCGGCGCCTTGCCGGTCTGCCAGAACACGTCGATTGGGATGCCGCCCCGCGGGTACCAGTAGCCGCCGATCCGCAGCCAACGGGGCTCCAGGGTCGTCGCAAGCCGCTTGCCGATCGCCACCGTGCAGTCCTCGTGGAAGGCGCCGTGGTTGCGGAACGAGCCGAGGTAGAGCTTCAGCGACTTGGATTCGACCAGCCAGCGATCGGGAATGTAGTCGATGACGAGGTGAGCGAAATCGGGCTGTCCGGTGACCGGACAGATCGAGGTGAATTCCGGACAGACGAAGCGGGTCACGTAGTCCGTATCGGCATGGGGATTGGGCACGCGGTCGAGCGTCGCACTGTCGGGATCGGCGGGTAGGGCGACAGCGCGGCCGAGCGCCGGGGCATCGTGGGTCATGGCTGTGCGATCCGGTCGGTTGTACGCGGCGGCCCGGACATCGCCCCTTCAGGGGTTGAGAACGATGATCTTGGTTTCGCCGCCGTTGCAGGTGTAGCAGCAGCTGGTGCAGCTGTTTCTTTTGTTGTAGCCGACGCCCCAATAGGAACTGGTGCGGTTGCGAACCCATGCCCCGTAGCAGATTTTTTCGCCCGGTCGACAGGAAATGCTGATGTCACGAACGGAGTAGTCGTCGAGGATGTAGATCTTGCCGCCGCCCGGCCAGACATGGTTGCGCTGTTCGGAATACAGTTCCACGCTGACGACGTTGGGATGCTCGCTGCGGAAATGCCAGGTCAGCGTCTCCGCCCCTGCCGGCAGCGCGAAGCCGGCAAGCCAGGTTGCGGCGAGAACCGCCGACAGCCACCGCGCCATTCTCTTTTCCATGACTCGTGCTCCCCAGCCAAGTCGATCTGGATCGCATGATCGTCGGGGCGTCCTGGAATTTGCGCAAGCGCTTTTTTCTTGCGCAGGTCATTTGGCTTGGTTCTCTGCCTTGGTCTCGCCGTCGGGATTGGCCGCCCTTGCGGTCTGTACCAGCCAGTCACGGAACCCGGCCACAGGCCGGCTCAGCGGCCGGTTCGGCGTGCGCACGAACCAGTAACCGGTCTTCAACGGCATGACCGGCCAGTCCGGCATGACGAGATGACCGGCCGACAGTTCGAGTTCGACGAAGCGTCGGTCGATGACGATCGCCCCCATGCCCGCGATGGCTGCCTGGATCGCGAGGTCGCGGCTTTCCAGCACGGTTCCGGACGTCGCGTCCGGATGCTGCAGGCCGGCATGGACAAGCCACTTCTGCCAGTCGTCCCGGCGCGCCGCACTGTGCAGCAGACGCAGGCCGCGCAGTACCTGTTGGGGATCCTGGCCCGGTTCGCGCAGCAGGCGCGGCGCCATGGCCACCGCCAGATGCTCTCGCCACAGCAGCACGGCCTCGACGCCGGGCCAATCGCCGGTGCCGAGCCGGATGGCGCAGTCGTAGTTCTCCCGGTCGAGATCGACGACGCGGGTGGACGCGGACAGCAGCAGTTCGACGTCCGCCTGCCTCGATTGGAAGTCCGGCAGGCGCGGGATCAGCCAGCGCGTCGCGAAGGTCGAGACGGTGCTGATCCGCAGCTCGGTGCGTCCCCGCCGGCGGAAGCTGTCGACCGCGTTTTCGATCCTCTCGAAGGCGTCGCCAAGGCCGATCGCCAGCCGCTGGCCCTCGTCGGTCAGCATCAACCCGCGGCCGTCGCGCAGGACCAGAGTCGCTCCGAGCTCACTTTCGAGCTTGCGCAGCAGATGCGACAGGGCCGACGGCGAGACACCCAGGCTGTCGGCGGCCTGGGCGGCCCGTCCATGCCGGGCGAGCAGGGAAAAGGCATGCAGCGCGCGCAAGGAGATCATCGCTCGACCCGTGGTTCCCTGTTGAGGAGATCTCAATAGACGGAACATCCGGGACAGGTCGAGTCCGTTCCGTGGCGTCGCCTAAGTCATCCGATGGGCAACTCGATGGAGCCGAGCACCGCGCGCAGGAATCCCGTCAGGTTGTCGGTGACGAAATCGACGTGCGGCGCGTCCTGGCCTTCCAGCTCCCAGTCCTCGCGGAACACCTCCCGCGTTCCCGACGGCACGACCAGGACGGTGCGCATGCCGAGCCGGTGCGGGACCAGCAGGTTGCGTGTCAGGTCCTCGAACATGGCGGCGCGCGCCGGCGACACGCCGGTGCGGGCGAGGAACAGGTCGTAGGTTTCCTTGTTCGGCTTGGGCATCAGACCGGCCGCGACGATATCGAAGATGTCCTCGAAATGGTCGGTGACGCCCAGGGCGGCGGCAGTACGTTCCGCATGGGCCCGGTCGCCGTTGGTGAAGATGAACTTGCGCCCCGGAAGCGACGCGATCGCTTGGCCGAGGGCCGGGTCCGGCTTCACCGGCGAATAGTCGATATCATGGACGTGGGCGAGGAAATCGTCCGGATCGATGTTGTGTTCGATCATCAGGCCGCGCAGCGTGGTACCGTGGCGGCGATAGAAGTCCTTCTGCTTGGCGCTCGCCTCGTCCTTGCCGACGCCGAGCAGGCGCGCGATATAGTCTGCGATCCGGTCGTTGATCTGGCTGAAGAGATCTGTTTCCGCCGGATACAGGGTGTTGTCCAGGTCGAACACCCAGGCTTCGACCCCTTGGAATGCGCGCAGGTCGTAGGCGTGGGCGTGGCGTCCTTCGCTTGGGAGGTCGTCGAGGGCGGTCACGGCCGGATCAGCGTTCCGACGCCATGGTCTGTATAAAGCTCGAGCAGCACCGCGTGGGGAACCTTGCCGTCGAGGATTACGACGCCTTCCACGCCTCGGTCGAGCGCCTCGATGCAGGTTTCCACCTTCGGGATCATGCCGCCGGAGATCGTCCCGTCGGCGATCAGCGCCCGCGCCTTGGCGACGGTCAGCTGCTTGATCAGGGTCCCGTCCTTGTCCAGCACGCCGGGCACGTCGGTCAGGAACAGCAGCCGTTTGGCGTTGAGGGCGCCGGCGATGGCGCCGGCAAAGGTATCGGCGTTGATGTTGTAGGTCTCGCCGTCGGCGCCCGGCGCGACCGGCGCAAGGACCGGAATGAGGTCTTCCTTGAGCACCAGTTCCAGCATGGTCGGATTGACCTCGGCCGGCTCGCCGACGAAGCCGAGGTCGATGAGCTTCTCGATGTTGGAATCGGGGTCGATCATCGTCCGCTGCAGCTTGGTCGCCGTCACCAGATTGCCGTCCTTGCCGCACAGGCCGACCGCTCGGCCGCCCTCCGCATTGATGGACTGGACGATTTCTTTGTTGATCGAGCCGGCGAGCACCATCTCGACGATCTCGACCGTGGCCTTGTCGGTGACGCGCAGGCCGCCGCGGAACTCGCTGACGATGCCGAGGCGTTTCAGCATGCTGCCGATCTGCGGCCCGCCGCCGTGGACGACGACCGGATGCACGCCGGATTGCCGAAGCAGTGTGATGTCGCGGGCGAAGGCCTTGCCGAGCTCCGGATCCCCCATGGCGTGTCCGCCGTATTTCACCACGACGCGCCGCTTGTCGTAGCGCTGCATGTAGGGCAGGGCCTGGGCGATGATATGCGCGTGGCTATGGATATCCTGGGTCGTCATCGGCTCGAAAACTCGCTGCTTCAGTCGAGGGGCGGCAAGGGCGCGCGCCCTGCACGACAGGCGTCCGGACCGCGTCTATAACCGGTTTGCCGCCGCATCTCAACGCGCTTGGCGCAGCCTCGGGGTTCGGCAGCGCAGCGGCGGCGGCACCTATCCCGCGCGTTCGGAAGGGGATTTTTCGCGGGCTTTCTCCCTGGCGAGCAGCATCGAAACCTGTCCCGCGGCGACCGCGAGGCGGTTCGATGTCCCGTTGCGGCATCTCGGTGCGGAGCAGGATGATCCTAAGCCTCTCGATCAGGCCGGGGGGCAGCCCGGGGCGAGGGCATCGCGACGCAGAGGCGGAGCGGTAGACCGGCGGTGCCGCACCCTGCGAAAATCTGGCTGGGACACATTTGTCGAAGCCAGGTGACTATACGGATGGTCCGCATATCGGCAGGGTCGGCCGCTCTGCCGTCCTAGCCGGCACCGCCGTTGACCAGAACGGCGATCGCCGCTCTCAGGCTATCGATGCCGGTGTTTTTCTCGGACGAGGTAACCAGGATTTCCGGATGGGCGGCAGGCCGTTTGGCGAGCGCCTTGGCCGTGTCAACCACCAGGCGGTCGAGTTGGCCCGGCTTGATCTTGTCAGCTTTGGTCAGCACCACCTGGTAGACCACGGCGGCCTTGTCGAGCAGTTGCATGGCTTCGAGGTCGTTGCTCTTCAGGCCGTGTCGGCTGTCGATCAGCAGGAACACCCGCCGCAGGGTCGGCCGGCCGCGCAGATAGGCGAAGATCAGGTCGGTCCAGGCGTCGACCATGCCCTTGGGCGCCTCCGCATAACCGTATCCGGGCATGTCGACGATGGTGACGGCAGCGCCCTCTGCGCCGAAGAAGTTCAGCATCTGCGTCCGCCCCGGCGTGTTGGACGTCCGCGCGAGAGCCTTCTGCCCGGTCAGCGCGTTGATCAGGCTGGACTTGCCGACGTTCGACCGCCCGGCGAAGGCGATCTCCAGCGATCCGATGTCGGGCAGTTGCCGGATGTCGGCGACACTGGTCAGGAAGCGCCAGGGGCGGGCGAACAGCAGCCGTCCGGCTTCGAGCTGCGTCTCTGTGTGTTTGGGTACGTGATCCATGGGCGTGTTCATAGCGCCCGGCGGGCGTCCCGTCGAGCCGCGTTGGCGCCGGGCCGTGGTGGCCCGGCGGTCGGAGTCACGCGGCGGCCCGCTCGAGCACCTGCAGGTCGGCGCCGCGAATGGCGTCCAGATTGCGGCTGATCCGCTCGACTGGCCAGTTCCACCAGGCGATCACCAGCAGCCTGTCGATGACGGCGGGGGCAAAGCGCTGTCGCACGATGCGCGCGGGGTTGCCGACGGCGATCGCATAGGGCGGTACGTCCTGCCCTACCACGGCCCTGGTCCCGATGATGGCGCCGTCGCCGATGGTCACTCCGGGCAGGATGCGGGCCTCCCGGCCGATCCAGACGTCGTTGCCGATCCGCGTGTCGCCGCGCAGGCCGGCCGTCCAGGTGGCGGGATCGAAGCCCAGTTCCCAACCGCCGCCGAAGATGCTGAACGGATAGGTCGAGAACCCGGTCATGGCGTGGTTCGCGCCGTTCATGATGAACTGCACGCCGGTGGCGAAGGCGCAGAACCGGCCGATGATCAGTCGGTCGCCGATGAAGTCGAAATGGTAGAGAACGCAGCGCTCTTCGAAGTGCTCCGGGCCTTCGGGATCGTGATAGTAGCTGTAGTCGCCTGCCTCGATGGTGTGGCGGGTGACGACGTTCTTGATAAAGGCGGTATGGCGCGCGCCAGGGAACGGAAAGCGGGCGCTCGGATCGGGGCCGTGCATGGCTGATCTCCAGAGGCAGGAAAGGCTCGGGGTACGGTGAGCCGACGGACTGCGTCGGTCGCTGCGACCCGTCGTTCGGCGCTGCGCCGTCCGTGCCGGGTCTTGCCTCAGTGGATCATCGGTCCATGCACTCCTGTTCGGTCGACCGGGCGGCCCCGCACACGGCGGCAGGCCGCCGCAACGGGTTTCAATCTTTGGCGCCGGCCTCTGGTTTCTTGCGCTTGAAGGTGATTTTCAGGTTGTCCCAAAGTTCAACCTTGGCGCCCTGCCGCCGCATGATCACGTATTGCTGGGCGATCGACAGGGAGTTGTTCCAGGCCCAGTAGATCACGAGGCCAGCCGGGAACGACGCCAGCATGAAGGTGAAGATCACCGGCATCCAGGTGAAGATCATCTGCTGGGTCGGATCCGGCGGTGCCGGGTTCATCTTCATCTGGACGAACATCGTCACGCCCATGATCAACGGCCAGATGCCGAGCATCAGCATCTGCGGCGGATCCCAGGGAATCAGGCCGAACAGGTTGAAGATCGTCGTCGGGTCGGGGGCGGACAGATCCTGGATCCAGCCGAAGAACGGCGCGTGCCGCATTTCGATGGTGACGAACAGGACCTTGTAGAGGGCGAAGAATACCGGGATCTGGATCAGGATCGGCAGGCAGCCGGCCAGCGGGTTGATCTTCTCCTTCTTGTACAGTTCCATCAGGGCCTGCTGCTGCTTGGCCTTGTCGTCCTTGTACCGGTCGCGGATTTCCGTCATCTGCGGCTGCACGAGCTTCATCTTGCTCATCGAGACGTAGGACTTGTTGGCCAGCGGGAAGAACACAAGCTTGACCAGCACGGTGACCAGCAGGATCGCGATGCCGAAGTTACCGACCAGATGGAACAGCCAGTCGATGACGAAAAACATCGGCTTGGTCAGGAAATAGAACCAGCCCCAGTCGATCAGCAGTTCGAAGCGGGCGATGTTCAGCGCCTCTTCGTAGGCGTCGATGACCTTTGTTTCCTTGGCGCCGGCGAACAGATAGGAACTCGCGGAGCCGCTCGCCCCGGACGCCACGTCGACCGCCGCGCCGAGGAAGTCGGCCTGGAAGTTGTCGGTCGTCGCCGTGTAGCCGAAACTCGGCTGGAAGCTTGAGCCCGGCATTGGGATCAAAGTCGCGGCCCAGTACTTGTCGGTTATGCCGAGCCAGCCGCTGTCCACCTGGCCGGGACGGATCTGGCCGTCTTCCTCGACGTCCGAATAGTCGACCTCCTGCAGGCCCTTCTCGCCGAACACGCCGATCAGGCCTTCGTGGAGGATGTAGAAGCCGGCCGTCTCCGGTTTGCCACGGCGTACGATCAGGCCATAGGGGAAGAGGCGGATGGCCTCCTGCGTCCCGTTCACCACCTCCTGCGAGACGCTGAACATGTAGTTCTCGTCGATCGTGAAGGTCCGCTTGAAAACAAGACCCTCGCCGTTGTCGAAGGTCAGCGTCACCGGCGTCTGCGGTGTCAGCCTGTCGGATCCTTCCACCGACCAGAGGCTGTCGGGGCCGGGCAGGGCGACTGTCTTCGTACCATCGGTCACCCAGCCGAAGTCGGCGTAGTAGGGCTTCGGCCCGCCCTTCGGCGAGAACAGCACGATCGTCGGGCTCTTCGGGTCGACCGTCTCGCGATAGTCCTTCAGCCGGAGGTCGTCGATCCGGGCTCCCGCCAGATTGATCGAGCCGCTGACGCGCGGCGTTTCGATCGTGACGCGAGCGCTGGTGCCGAGTGCGGCCTCGCGGGTCAGTGCGACGGGCTGTGCACCTGCTGCCGGAGCTGTCGAGCCGGGCGCGGGAAGTGAGCCGGGCGCCGTCGCGCCGGGCGTCGGGGCCTGGGCATCCTGACCGGCGGCCTGCTGTTGCGCGTCCTGCTGTGCCAGCTCGGCCTGCTGGCGTTCGAGTTGCGGCCTTGCCACGAAATACTGCCAGCCGAGCAGGACGACCAGGGACAGCGCGATAGCGAGGAACGTGTTGCGGTTATCAGCCATGGACTGCTGTCATCCCTGTTTCGGCTTCGGCGCCCGGAGCTTGTCGCCCCTGTCGCCGCGCGGCTTTCGGTGCCCGGACGCGTTCCGGGCGGAATTCGGATCCAGTGCCTTTGCCAGCCCTGATCTAAGGTCCCTGACCAGGTCCGCAAAGGGCATATCCAACGCCGAACGCCGTCCGATCAGCACGTAGTCCGCTCCCTCGGGCACGTCGCCGGGCGAAAGGGCCGCCACGGCTGCGCGCAGCCGCCTGCGGATTCTGTTTCGTTCCACCGCGTTGCCGGTCCGCTTGGTCACCGTGTAGCCGAAACGGGTACCCCGGTCATCCCCACGCCGGAGGCCCTGCAACACAAAAGCGCGCCGATCCGCCCGTCCACCTTTGGCGACGGCCAGGAACTCGGTGCGCTTCTTCAAGGTTTTCATCAGCCGTGGCGTCGCTTGTCCAATGTCCCTTGGGAACTGGTTCGAAGCGCCGCGGCCCGCCGCGATCAGGCGCTGAGGCGCTTGCGGCCCTTGGCGCGGCGGCGCGAGAGAACCTGGCGGCCATTCTTGGTGGCCATGCGGGCACGGAAGCCGTGACGGCGCTTGCGGACGAGGCGGCTCGGTTGATACGTACGCTTCATTGTTCTTACCCGCGCCGGCGCGCGGCCCTTGATCTTCAAAAAGTGCTGCTGGAAGCATCCGGCGCGCTTGTCCAGCGCGTCGCCCCGATCGGACGCCGACCCGAATGCCTTTCCCGGTCGAGCGCGCTTATACGGGCGCTCACCCGTCAAGTCAACGAGGGTGGCCGGACTATCGCGTTCTTTTGACTCGCGCGCAACGCTTGGTCCGGAGCGGTGAGTGGTTCTGTCTGCGGGGTCAAATCTCGGTGAGACTGGATACTTCTGCAGCTTGCATGGTTACATGTTCGTCGTCGCGCCGATGGCGCACACGTGAGCACGGACGGGGAATGCAACGAGAGTCCTACGATCGGAAAGATTTTGGCACCGGATCGGCCGGTCTGCGGAGAACTGCCGCCCGGTCCGGGAGCGCACTCGCGTGACCCGTCCTGCCGCTCGGGATGCAGCTGCCGACCGGGCCGGCCATCCGCAGGACGACACCGGAGCGGCATCTTCCGGGGCGACCCGGCGGGCCGCGCGCCGCCGGGGCTTGAAACGCTGGGCGCCGCTCGCCGCCATCGCGGTTCTGATGGCCGTGGGCGTCTTGCTCGGCTGGCACGAGCATCTGACCCTTTCCGCCTTGATCCGCCATCGCGAACTGCTGTCCACCTATGTCGGCGACCGGTTTCTGCTTGCCCTGAGCGCTTACGGCGTCGTCTATGCGCTCTCGGTCGCCCTGTCGTTCCCCGGTGCGGTACTGCTGACGGTCGCCGGCGGTTTCCTGTTCGGCTGGGTGTTCGGCGCCCTGGTCGCGGCGATCGCGGCGACCGCCGGCGCCACGGCGATCTTTCTCGCCGCCCGCTCCTCGCTTGGAGCCGCACTCAAGGCCCGTGCCGGACCCTTCCTTGCGCGCCTGGCCGAGGGCTTCAGGGCCGATGCGGTCAGTTACCTTCTTTTCCTGCGCCTTACGCCGGTGTTCCCGTTCTGGCTGGTCAACATCGCGCCGGCGCTGTTCCATGTGCCGCTGGCAACCTTCGTCCTGACCACCGCGATAGGCATCCTGCCGGGAACCTTCGCCTTCGCGTTCATCGGCTCTGGCCTCGACAGCGTGATCGCCGCCCAGGAGGCGGCCGATCCCGGCTGCGCGGCCGCCGGAACCTGCCGCATCGACGTCGGCGCCCTCGTGACAACCGAGCTTCTGGTCGCCCTGTTTGCGCTCGGCATCGCCGCTCTGATACCGGTGGTGCTGCGCGTTCTGCGCGCGCGGCGGCAGAGTACGGGACACCGGCCCGAGTGACACCGGCTCAGTGACACCAGCCCAGTGACACCGGCCCAGTGACACCGGCCCAGTGACACCGGCCTGACGGATGCCGACCGGGTGCCAGATCGAAAGGATTGTCCATGACCCGTGTTCTGACGCCGGACATCTGCATCCTCGGGGCCGGTTCCGGCGGCCTGTCGGTCGCCGCTGCCGCCGCCGCCTTCGGCGTCGAGGTCGTTCTGGTCGAGCGCGACCGCATGGGCGGCGATTGCCTCAACGCTGGCTGCGTGCCCTCCAAGGCGCTTCTGGCGGCCGCACGCCAGGCCCAGGCCCGGCGCAGCGGGGTTGGGTTCGGCGTCGGCGAGACCGAGCCGCTGGTCGATTTCGCCGCCGTCGGCGCCCATGTTCGGTCGGTCATCGCCGCCATCGCGCCGCATGATTCGGTCGAACGGTTCGAGGCCCTCGGCGTGACCGTGCTCAAGGCCGAGGCGCGCTTCGGCGGTCCCGACCGGGTGATGGCCGGAGACTGCGAGATCCGCGCCAGGCGCTTCGTCGTCGCGACCGGGTCGCGGCCCCTCGTGCCGCCGATTCCGGGCCTCGACGCGGTGCCCTATCTGACTAACGAGACCCTGTTCGACCTGACCGAGTGCCCGGCTCATCTGCTGGTCCTGGGCGGTGGACCGATCGGCATGGAAATGGCGCAGGCCCATCGCCGCCTCGGCGCCCAGGTCACCGTCGTCGAAGCGCACAAGGCGCTCGGACGCGACGACCCGGAGCTGGCGGCCTTCGTCCTCGACCAGTTGCGTGCCGAAGGCGTCGAGATCCTAGAGGGAAGCCGCGTCGAGGCGGTCGAGCAGGCGGATGAGGGGGTTGCGCTTCTCGTTGCCGGACCCGGCGGCAGTCACCGTCGGGTCGAAGGCTCACATCTGCTGGTCGCCGCCGGGCGGGCGCCGGTTCTCACCGGCCTCGGCCTCGACGCCGCCGGCATCGGCTACGGGCCGCGTGGGATCACCGTCGACGGCGGTCTAAGGACCACCAACCGGCGCGTCTATGCCATCGGCGACGTCATCGGCGGCTTGCAGTTCACCCACGCAGCCGGCTATCACGCCGGTCTGGTCGTGCGCTCGATCCTGTTCCGCCTGCCGGCGAAGGAAAATCGCGATCTCGTCCCTTGGGTCACCTACACCGCGCCAGAGCTCGCACAGGTCGGTCTTTCGGAGGCCGAGGCACGGCGCCGCTTCGGCGATCGGGTCCGGGTGCTTGCCGTCGATTACGCCGCCAGCGATCGCGCCCGCGCCGACCGTGCCACGATCGGCCGCCTAAAGCTGATCGCCGGGCAGCGCGGCCGGCTTCTGGGTGCCGGGATCGCCGGCGCGCTGGCCGGCGAGATGGCCAATCTGCTGTCGCTCGCCCTGGCGCAGAAGCTCGACATGAAGGCGCTCGCCGGCTTCGTCGCGCCCTATCCCACCTACGGCGAACTCGTGCGCCGGGCGGCGCTCTCCTACTATGCTGGCATGCCGGCAAACACCTGGGTGCGGCGGACGATCCGTTTCCTGCGGCTTTTTGGCTAGCTGGCTTTCGGAGTAGGATCGGCAAGGCAGGGCACGGATGTGAGGCGATGAGACGGGAGCAGCCGCAGGCAAGCGAACAGGTCACGGCCGATGACCCGGCGACCGGCGACCCGGCCGCGACGCGTGACGCACGCCGATTCGGCGGCCTGTCCGGCAAGCTGCTGCTGCTCACGGTGCTGTTCGTGATGCTGGCGGAAATCCTGATCTACGTGCCGTCGGTCGCCAACTATCGCAACACCTGGCTCAACGACCGCCTGACCACGGCCAGCGTCGCCGCCACCGTCCTGACCGAGACCAACACGCTGGCTCCGCGCTTGCAGGAGGAACTGCTGCGCGCCACCGGCGCCGTCGCCATCTCGCTCGATCAGGGCAATCGTCGCCGGCTGATCGCCATGAGCGCCATGCCGCCCGAGGCCGAGCTCGTTATCGACATGGCCGACATGCACCCGCTGCGCGCCATCGCGGAGACCTTCCGCACCCTGGTCTACAGGGGCGATGGCCTGATGCGCGTCATCGGCAAGGGGCCCATGGAGGCATCGGAACGCGTCGACGTCGTGCTGCCGATCGTGCCGCTGCGCGACGACATGTTGGCCTTTTCTGGCCGCATCCTGGCGCTCTCCCTGGTCATTTCGGTGATTACGGCCAGCCTCGTCTATGTCGCGCTCCGGGCGCTGTTCGTGCGTCCCCTGCAGCGGCTGACCCGATCGATGGGACGATTCGCCGAGGCGCCGGAGGACGCCTCGCGGATCGTGACCGTCACCGCGCGATCCGACGAGATCGGCGACGCCGAGCGGCGCCTGGCCGCCATGCAGCAGGCGCTGTCGCGCACGCTGCACCAAAAGCAGCGCCTCGCCGACCTCGGCCTTGCCGTGTCGAAGATCAACCACGACCTGCGCAATCTGCTGGCATCGGCGCAGCTGTTCCTCGAGCGCCTGGAGAATGTGCCCGACCCCACCGTCCGACGCCTGGCGCCCAAGATCGTCGCCACGCTCGACCGGGCGGTCGCCTATACCCAGGCCGTGCTGTCCTACGGCAGGGCGCAGGAGGCGCCGCCCGCTCGCCGGCTGCTCGCGCTGCGCCGGATGGTCGACGACGTCGGCGACGTCCTCGGCCTTGCCGACCGCACCGACGTCGCCTTCGACAACGCCGTGCCCGCCGACCTGGAGGTCGACGGCGATCCGGACCAGCTGTTTCGCGTGCTGCTCAACCTGTGCCGCAACGCCCTGCAGGCGCTGGACGGGGAAACGGACGCCGCGCTGGTGCGCCGCATCGCCGTGTCCGCCGACCGCGACGGGGCGCAGGTCGTCGTGCGTGTCCGCGACACCGGTCCGGGCATCCCGCCGCGCATCCGCGACGAGCTGTTTCGCGCGTTCCGCAGTGCCGCCAAGCCGGGCGGCACCGGCCTCGGCCTCGCCATCGCCGCCGAGCTCGTGCGCGCCCACGGCGGCACCCTTTCGCTGGAGGACGGCGGCCCGGGCGCCTGCTTCCGGATCGTCCTTCCCGACCGCGCCGCCGGCGGCGACGCCGGGCCGGCCTGATCGTGTTTCGGCGCTGCCGCATCGCGCGCGGCGGCGATCGGGTGCGGGGGCAGGATGTCGGGCCAGACGGCCGTGCGGAGCGCGGAAATCCGCCGTTCTGGCGACCGTGCGAAAAAACCGCTAAAGGTCCCTTGCAATCCGGGTCGGACTTGAGTAGGAGTAGCGCCCTGTTCGGAAGCGGCATCGCATGAGGCCGGTCCGGACCCTGCCGGAAGCGCCTCCGCGGTCGCCCGCCGGCAGACGGCCATCAGGCCCGCGCGCCCGTAGCTCAGCTGGATAGAGCACCAGACTACGAATCTGGGGGTCAGGAGTTCGAATCTCTTCGGGCGCGCCACTTCCGAACAAAACTGGGAACTCCGGCCGGAGCTACCCCGTCCCCCATCACGAGGCGTTCGAGGACGGTCCTTCGCCCGTAGATGCGGACTTCCGTGTCATCGACTTCCACATTGTCGATCATGGCCCGCAGATAGGCGCGGCGGAACGGGATCGGCCCTTGCAGCACGTTCGCCCGCATGGCCTCGACCGCGACGGCGATCTTTTCGCCGGTAATGCGCGCCTCCGGGCTTAGCTCCGCCGCCGCGCGCGTCAGGGCGACATGGGCAATGTCGCGCTCCGTCTTCACCACCCCGATCCGCTCCTTGAGCGTCGGGTCGGACGGATCGGCGACGCCATTTTCAATCGCCTGATAGAGCCGCTTCAGCCGTTCCTCGGCATCAGCGAGCTTGCCCTTTAGGGCGCTGAGGCGTTGCGCGTGATCTTCGTCCCGCGCCGTCTGCCGTTCGAGGAGGCCCGCCAGCAGGTCTTCGACGAAGCGTTCGGTCAGCAGCTTGTCGCCGAGGACATCGAGGACAATTTCGTCGAGCTTGTCCATCGGGATCGAGCGGCCCTTGCAGGCCGACTTGCCCTTCTGCATGGCCGAGGCGCAGGTGTAATAGCGGTAGCGGCCGCTCTTGCCAGTGCGCAGCGTCATGCCGCCGCCGCAGGTCGCGCAGGTGGCGATGCCGGTCAGCAGGATCGGGCCGGTCACGACTCGCGGCGGCGTGGCCTTTGGATTGCGGGTCTTGAGCTGGGCCTGAATGGCGTCGAAGGTCGCCGGGTCGATGATCGGATCGACCGGTACGACGACGTGCTCGGCGTCGGGCTTTGCCTCTCGCGTCTTCCAAGCCTTCGTGTTGAAGCGGTGCTCGCCCTTGTAGGTGGTGCTGGTGATGAGCTTGTGCAGCGGGCCGATACCCCACCGCGCGCCTTTGCGGGTGCGATAGCCGCGTTCGTTCAGCCAGTTGGCGGCGGCCTTGATACCCATCGGGCCACTGGCGCCGTCGCCCTCGCGGATCAGCTTGAAAATCTGACGGACGACTTCGGCCTCGACCGGATCGACGGCCAGCTTCTTCTTGGTTTTCGCGCCGCGCTGTTCGGCGGCGACAATGGCATAGCCGTAAGGGGCCGCCGCACCGTTCCAGAAGCCTTGCCGCGCATTCTCTTGCATGGCGCGCAGGACGTGCTTGGCGTTTTCCTTGGATTGATATTCGTCGAACAGGGCGAAGACCTGTCGCACCATGACGCTCATGGGATCGTCGCCGAGGTCTTGCGTGATCGAGACCAGCCGGACGTTGTGCTTGCGCAGCCGCCGGACATGATATTCGAGCGCGAAATGGTCGCGCGCGAAGCGGCTGAAGGAATGGACGACCACGGCATCGAAGGGAGCGCCGCCGCCCGTCGCAATGTCGAGAAGGCGCTGAAGCTGCGGCCGGTTATCGTCGGTGCCAGACAAACCGGCATCGACGAACTCGGTGACGACACTCCATCCCTTGGCCTTGCAGAACGCCGTCGCCTGCCGCCTCTGGTCAGGGATGGAGAGGTCGCTTTCCGCCTGCCGCCCCGTGGACACCCGCAGATAGAGCGCCGCGCGCAGCGGCGCTTCACCATCGGCGACGGCGAGGGTTGCGGGCTTCGGGGCGGCCATTCCTTCGTTACTCCGGGGTGGCTACAGCGGGCAGATCGTCAGGCGTATCGGCGGCGAGGATGGCGAGCAGTTGCGCGCCGAGGAAGGCTTCGACGACATCCAGCACGGCATCCGTGACCGGAACCTCGACAGGAAAGTCGTGAACCACGCGAAGCGACTGCTTCGCGGGCTTCTCGGCCTTGCCGCTATGGTGGACATCGAAGGACATGCCCCGACGGTGCCGAACCGCCGGGCAAAGCGATTGGTCACGGCCTGGTCATTCTGTCCTGGAACGGAAATGCTCACCCGCGCTCCGCAGCCTCAACGCCATGCCGGCGCAGGTCGCACCGACAACCGAATCCTAGCAAACGGCCAGCAATATGTAAAGTGTCGCTTGACACTATGCGCAACCATTCGGTAGCATCGGCCATGAAGATTCGGAACGTGGTCCATCCGGGCCTGCGCTCTCTCATCGCAGAGGACGAACCGGCCGGCCCGCGAGGCATCGAGGTTTCGAGATTGCGGCGCATCCTGTCCTTCCTTCAGGACATGGCCGGGGAATCGGAGCTTCGCTGCGTCGCTGGCTGGACGGTTCAACTACCGCCGGGTGCCGGGCGGGGGCGATGGGAGCTTCGGGCCGCGCCGATCGGCGCGCTCACGTTTGCGATCGACGCACAGGAAAACGAGATCGTAGACCTTAACTACGAAGGAAGCGGCTGAGACGTGGGCGCAAGCGCAATGAACGGCATCCGAATGAAGGCTCCCGCCCATCCCGGCGGCTTTGTAAAGACCGAGGTGATCGAACCTCTCGGCCTGTCGGTCACTGCTGCCGCCGATGTTCTCGGTGTCACCCGCGCCGCCTTGTCCGCCCTGCTCAACGAGCGGGCCGACCTGTCGCCGGAAATGGCAATCCGCATCGAGAAGGCGTTCGGCGTGTCGATGGAAACACTCATGCGGATGCAGAATAGCTTCGACATCGCCGAGGCACGGAAGAAGGCGGAGGCGGTCAACGTCGCGCCCTATTCGGGCAAGCCGCCGCAGCGAAATCTCCCATCATGACCGGTTCAAATTCAGCAAACTTCGGGGCAGAGGCTCGCGCACCCAAAAGAAAGCCGTCCACCACATGAAGCTCGAAGAAATCAAGTCTGGCCTGAGTCTATCTGGGATCGAGCCGTCCCAGATCGTGACGGTCGTTGCCGTCGTCCCCCTGGGGGAAGGCTCCGTCCAGCTCATCTACCGGACGCCGGACGGCGCGATGAAGGAACGGCTTCTGGGCAGGGGCGACGAGCCTTCGGTCGATGTCGCCACTGTCGAGCGACCCTTCTCCTTCGACGGTGACGGCGCAGCTTTCCAGCTTGCTTGTGAGGCGAAGCGGATCGACCTCGCCTTCCTCTTCGATCCGATGATGGCGGTCCACAGCTCGAATGTGGAGCCGCTGCCTCACCAGATTACCGCCGTCTATGAGTCGCTTTTGCCCCGGCAGCCACTGCGGTTCGTCCTGGCGGACGATCCCGGTGCGGGCAAGACGATCATGGCCGGCCTTTACATCCGCGAACTCATCATGCGCGCGGACTCGCATCGCATCCTGATCGTCGCGCCCGGCAGCCTAGTCGAGCAATGGCGGGACGAGCTTTACGAGAAATTCGGGCTAGAGTTTCACGTCTATTCCTCGCTTATGGAGCAGACCTCGCCCAGCGGAAACCCGTTCGACGACTATCCACGCCTCATCGTTAGGCTGGACCAGCTCTCTCGGAACGAGGAACTTCAGGACAAGCTCTGCGCACCCGGCTGGGACCTCGCCGTCTTCGACGAAGCGCATAAGCTCTCCGCGCACTATTTCGGTTCCAAGCTTGAGAAGACCGGCCGTTTCCGTTTTGCGGAGAAGCTGGGCGCTCATGTTCGGCACCTGCTGTTGATGACCGCGACGCCGCACAACGGCAAGGAAGCGGACTTTCAGCTTTTCCTTTCACTGCTCGATTCCGACCGATTCTACGGCAAGTTCCGGGACGGCGTGCATAAGGTCGATGCCTCCGACCTAATGCGCCGCATGGTTAAGGAAGAGTTGGTCAAGTTCGACGGCACGCCGCTTTTCCCGGAGCGAAAGGCATACACCGTCAATTACGTTCTCTCGCCCATCGAAGCGGCCCTGTACGAGGCCGTGACTCAATATGTGCAGACGGAGATGGGCAAGGCCGACCAGCTCGAAGGGGCGCGCAAGGGCTCTGTCGGCTTCGCCCTTGCCGCGCTGCAACGGCGTCTCGCTTCAAGCCCTGAAGCCATTTTCCAGTCGCTCAAGCGCCGACGTGAGCGGCTTGAGAATAGGCTGCGGGACGAAAAGCTCGGCATCAAGGGACGTCACGCCGCAGCCGAAACTTATGCTGGTGCGCCGGAGGACGACGACGACTTGAGCGCGGAGGAGCAGGAATCCCTTGAGGAAAACCTGATCGACGATGCGACGGCCGCCAAGACTGTAGTCGAGCTTGAAGCGGAGATTGTCATCCTGAAGGGACTGGAGGAGCAGGCCAAGGCCGTCGTCGCCTCCGGGCAGGATCGCAAATGGGATGAGTTGTCGAGAATCCTTCAGAACCACCCCGAAACCCGCGATGCCGCCGGTCGGCAGCGCAAAATCATAATCTTTTCCGAACACCGAGATACGCTGAACTACCTTCATGCGCGGATTGCCGGCGTGCTTGGCAATCCCGACGCCATTGTGACCATCCACGGTGGCACGCACCGTGACGAGCGTCGCCGACTTCAGGCGCTTTTCCGCTCCGATCCCGATGTCCGTGTCTTGGTGGCGACCGACGCCGCAGGCGAAGGTGTCAACCTTCAGAACGCCAACCTCATGGTCAACTATGACTTGCCCTGGAATCCGAACCGGCTGGAGCAGCGGTTCGGCCGTATTCACCGCATCGGGCAGACCGAGGTTTGCCACCTGTGGAATCTGGTTGCCAAGGAGACCCGCGAAGGCGATGTCTATCACCGCCTGCTTCTGAAGCTGGAGGTCGAGAGCCAAGCTCTGCATGGCCGAGTGTTCGACATTCTCGGCGAGGTTTTCGAGGAAACCAGCCTGAAGGATTTGCTGGTCGAGGCGATCCGCTACGGCGACCGGCCCGAAGTCCGCGCCCGCCTGACCCAGAAGATCGACAAGGCGCTCGACCACGATCACCTGAAATCCCTCTTGAACCGCAATGCGCTCGCGCAGGAGACGATGAGCGCGGATCGGCTGTTCGCCGTGAAGGAGGAAATGGAGAAGGCGGAGGCCCGGCGGCTTCAGCCCTACTTCGTCCGAGCCTTCTTCTCCAAGGCCCTCGACGCGCTCGGCGGCACGGCGCATCCGCGCGAGGCCGGCCGTTACGAGATCAGCCATATTCCTTCGGCGATCCGCGAGCGTGACCGCCGGCTGACCGGCCGGAATCGCCGCGACCATGAGCCTGTCTTGCGGCGCTACAGCCGCATTTGCTTTGAACGTCAGGCCATTCAGCCGCTCGACAAGGCGGGGGTGGAGCGCGCCGTTCTCATGCACCCCGGCCATCCGCTCATGCTCGCCATGTCGGATATGATCCTGGAGCAGCACACCAACCTTCTCCGGCAGGGTTCGATCCTTGTTGACCCGTCCGATGAAGGACTCGACCCGGCGCTGCTGTTCCTGCTGACGCATGAGATCAAGTCCGGCGACAACACCGTGCTATCTAAACGCCTGCAATTCGTGCGGGTTGGCCCGGACGGGCAGGCGAGCTTCGCCGGATGGGCGCCCCATCTCGACCTTGAGCCTTTGCCAGAGGCCGAGCGCCCCTTGCTCAACGACGTGCTCGACGCGCCTTGGCTGTCCTCCGGTCAGGAGGCGCGTGCCTTGGCCCTCGCCGCGACGACGCTGGTGCCGGAGCACTATGGCGAGGTTGCGCAGCGGCGCATCGACCATGTGGAGAAGACCCTGAACGCCGTCCATGAGCGGCTGAGCAAGGAAATCGCCTTCTGGCAGGACCGTTGGATGAAGCTGAAGGACGACGCCGAGGTCGGAAAGGACGTGCGGCTCAACCTTCAGAATGTCGAGCGCACGCTTGGCGACCTTCAGGGCCGTTTGGACAATCGAAAGAAAGAGCTTCAGGCCATGCGCCATGTCGTGAACGGCACGCCGGTCGTGTTGGGCGCGGCGCTGATCGTGCCGGCGGGCTTGATGAACAAGCTGCGCGGCGACGAGCCCGCCGATCCGGTGGCGGCGACCTTCGCGGCCGACGCGACGGCCCGCTCGCGCATCGAGCATCTTGCCATGTCAGCCGTCCGGCAGGCCGAGGAAGCGCGCGGCTGCCGCGTCGTCGATGTCTCCGCCGCAAAGTGCGGCTGGGATTTGACTTCCTATCCGCCGGCCGTTGACGGCAGGCAGCCTGATCCCAAGCACATTGAAGTGAAGGGCCGGGTGAAGGGCGCAAGCACCATTACGATTACACGTAACGAAATGCTCTACGCCTTCAATCAGGGTGACAAGTTCGTGCTGGCGATCGCCATCGTCGGTGAGGACGATGCTATCGACGGCCCGCACTATATTCCCAGCCCCTTCGACCGCGAACCGGGCTGGGGCGTCGCATCCATCAACTTCCATCTGGGCGATCTGCTCGCCAAGGCAGAGGCCCGATGATCGCGCTGAGCCTCGACAAGCTATCGCTGACGAATTTTCGCTGCTTCGCCCATTGCGAGGTCGAGTTCCACCCCCGCCTGACCGTGCTGGTCGCGGAGAACGGCAGCGGCAAGACCGCCGTGCTCGACGCCGCTGGAGCTGCGCTCTCGGTCTTCGTCAACGCGCTCTATCCGCCGGAGAAGGTCCGGCGCATCGAGCGGAGCGACGTGCGCCTAGTCCCTGGTCAGGAGCGCAGGATGTCCCCCTGCCTTCCGACCGAATACGGAGCGCAGGCTACCGTTCAGGGCGAGGCCGTGACGTGGAAGAGCGCCGTTAGAACCTACGGGGACAAAGTGCGGCCGAGCACCCGGCACCTTAGTACGATGAAAGCAGCCGCGCAGCCTTTCCTGTCCGACACGGCGGTTCTTCCGCTCATTGCCTATTACGGGACGGGTCGCCTCTGGAGCGAGCAACGGCAGACCGAATATCGCCGATCCTCCGTCACCAATGTCGGGGAGCGCGTCGCCGGCTATGCCGATTGCCTCACGTCGTCTTCGTCCTTCAAGGGCATTTCGGCGTGGTTCGAGCATCGTTTCAGGCAGACGGCATCGCCTTCATTCCGGGAAAGCCTGCAAGCCAACCTTGCGATGATCGAGGGCGTGAAGGCCGCCACCGACACGGTTCTTCAGCCGACCGGCTGGTCAAGCCTCCGCTGGGATGACGAGCTTCATACCCTGACAGCCCAGCACGAGTCGCGGGGCGAGCTGCCGTTGTCCATGTTGAGCGATGGCGTGCGCACCATGCTTGCGCTTGTCGCCGATGTCGCGCGCCGCTGCGCAAGCCTCAATCCGCAACTGAGCGATCGGGCTGCGATCGAGACCCCTGGCATCCTCATCGTCGATGAAGTGGACATGCACCTGCACCCCCGCTGGCAGCAGCAGGTGCTCGGCTTGCTGCAAGCTGCGTTCCCGGCCCTACAGATCATTGTCAGCACGCACAGCCCGCATGTTCTGTCCACCGTCGATAAGTCGTCGATCCGCGTCCTCCATATCAGCAACGGCGACGTGGTGATCGAGACGCCCCTGATTCAGACCAGAGGCGTCGAGAGCGCCGATGTCCTGGCGACCGTGATGGACGTGGACCCCGTTCCGCAGGTTGAGGAGGCAATCGACCTCAGCGCCTATCGAAAGCTCATCGAGGCGGGCGAAGCCGAAGGGCCGGAAGCCACCGACTTGCGGCAACGCCTGATCGCGCACTACGGCGAGAGCCATCAGGTCATGCTGGAGGCCGACCGCCTCATCCGCTTCCAACGGTTCCGGCTAGCCAAAAACCGGCCGGAGGGTGCGTGACATGCGGAAACTTGATCGCGCCATCTGCCCTGCGCCGGCTTGCCTGGGCGGCTACGCCCACGGCGTTCATACGTGGGACAATGTGTCTTCCGTCCACAAGGAAGAGATCAGAACGCATCTTGAAACGATGCAGGGCCGTCGCTGCGCTTATTGCGAGGGCGACATAGAAACTCTCGGCCAGCACATAGAGCATTTCCGGCGGAAGAGCGTGCATCCCGCGCTCATCTTCGATTGGGAGAATCTCTTCTGGTCTTGTGACCAGACGGACTCATGCGGTCACTTCAAGGATAACGGCGCAGGCCAATACAACGTCACCGACCTGATAAATCCGTGCTGCGACGATCCGGATGGCTTCTTCATCTTTCAGGCCGATGGGACGATCAGCGTCCGGCACGGTCTTTCCGAAGTCGATCAACGACGAGCGACTGAGACGCTGCGCGTATTCTCGCTCGATGCCAAGTGGGGTCGCCTGCGCGCTATGCGCAAGGCCGCCGTATCCGGGTACGTTGACGACGCAAATACAGCGTTCGACGAAGGTTGGCCGTCCGATGATATTCGAACCCTTTTCCACGCGGAGCTTGAGATCGCGCGAAACCTACCATTCTACACAGCCATCCGGCATGTTCTGACGGAAAGACAATAAGAATGACCGTAACCGTGAAAACCCCGAAGAAGCTGATCGAAGTCGCGCTGCCGTTGGATGCGATCAACGAGGCTGCCGCGCGCGAGAAGTCGATCCGGCACGGGCATCCGAGCACTCTGCATCTGTGGTGGGCGCGGCGGCCGCTTGCGGCGGCGCGCGCCGTGATCTTCGCGCAGATGGTCAACGATCCGTCGTGGAAATGGGAGCTTGAGCATCCGGGCGAGATTCCGCCGAACAACATCAAGGCGAGCTGGGCCGCGAGCCGGAATCGGCTCTTCGCCATCATCAAGGATTTGGTGAAGTGGGAGAACACCACCAACGAGGCCGTGCTGCAAAAGGCGCGGGCGGAGATTCGCAAGTCCTGGCGCGAGACCTGCGAACTCAACAAGGCCCATCCGCAAGCGGCAGAGCTGTTTGATCCCGAAAAGCTGCCAGCCTTCCACGATCCGTTCGCAGGCGGCGGGGCGATACCGCTTGAGGCGCAGCGCCTTGGGCTTGAATCCTATGCGTCCGACCTCAATCCGGTCGCCGTCCTCATCAACAAGGCGATGATCGAGATTCCGCCAAAGTTTGCCGGGCGACCGCCGGTGAACCCTGCATCTCGGAACAACAAGGCGGCTTGGAGCCAGCAGTGGTCTAGGGCGCAGGGGCTTGCCGAGGATGTCCGCTACTACGGGCAATGGATGCGTGACGAGGCCGAGAAGCGCATCGGACACCTCTATCCACCCGTCGAAATTGGGAAGGAGACGGCGCAGGAGCGCCCCGACCTCAAGCCGCTTGTCGGCCAGAAACTCGCGGTTATCGCGTGGCTATGGGCAAGAACCGTCAAGAGTCCCAACCCCGCCTTCCGGCATGTCGATGTGCCGCTTGCCTCGACGTTCGTGTTGTCTAGCAGGGCAGGGAATGAAGCCTATGTGTGTCCTTCTATTGACGGGGATAGCTATCGCCTGTCTGTAAAGATCGGCAAGCTACCTGCCGACGCGAAAGACGGAACGAAGCTATCCAGAGGTGCCAATTTCAGATGTCTGCTGTCAGGCACGCCCATCGAACCACAATACATAAAGGCAGAGGGGCGTGCCGGTCGAATGGGTATGCGTTTACTCGCCGTTGTGGTTGAAGGGCCTCGCGGACGCTTATATTTGCCACCATCTGTCGAAATAGAGCAAATTGCGAAAGAGATAAGTCCGTCATGGCGACCGGAAGCCGCTCTGCCCAACGATCCACGCAATTTCTGGACTGTGGATTACGGGTTGGTGACATATGGCGATCTTTTTACGCCTCGGCAGCTACTGATGCTTTCGACGCTCAGCGATCTCATCACGGAGATAAAAGAAAATATCGAGCGTGACGCCGCTGCGTCTGGCGTGGGTCACGACACGACTCCGCTTGATGCAGGTGGAACTGGCTCGCTCGCTTATGCCGAGACTATCGCGATCTACTTGGCATTTGCGATCTCTAAGGTTGCAAATATAGGATCTTCGATAGCGTCTTGGATGAGTGATCGAGGAGCATTCCGGGAGACTTTTGCGCGTCAGGCGATCCCGATGGCGTGGGATTTCGCCGAATCAAATCCACTTGCGGATGCTGGGGGCAGCTTCTCAAGCGCCATAGACAAAGGCTCTATGGCAATCGGCTATCTTCCAGCCAGCATCCGTTCGGTAGCGATCCAAACTGACGCTGCGGCACAGGATATTTCCGCCGGAAAGGTCGTATCGACCGATCCGCCCTACTACGACAACATCGCGTATGCTGACCTGTCAGACTTCTTTTATGTTTGGCTTAGAAGAGCACTTCGGCCCATTTTCCCTAGCCTTTTTGCGACACTTTCTGTCCCAAAGTCGGAAGAACTGGTCGCCACTCCATATCGTCATGGCGGTAAAGAAAAAGCAGAAGCATTCTTTCTCGCCGGCATGACGCGGGCAATGCACCGGATTGCCGGTCAAGCTCACCCATCAATGCCAGTGACGATATATTACGCCTACAAGCAGTCAGAGAGTCAAAGCGCCGAAGGGACATCGAGCACAGGATGGGTGACTTTTCTGGAGGCGGTTATTCATTCCGGTTTCGTGCTGACAGGCACTTGGCCAGTTCGTTCCGAGGGGGCAGGCAGAATAATCGCCAAAGGCGCAAACGCACTTGCTTCTAGTATCGTTCTAGTTTGCCGTCCGCGTCCCGCGTCGGCCGAAACGATTTCCCGCCGTGCGTTCTTGCGCGAGTTAAATCAGGTCTTGCCGGCCGCGCTTGATGAAATGACGCGCGGCTCAGGCGACGACCGCTCTCCCGTCGCGCCTGTGGACCTCTCGCAGGCCATTATCGGCCCTGGCATGGCGGTGTTCTCGAAATACGCCGCCGTTTTGGAGGCAGATGGCACACCGATGACCGTACAAACAGCGTATCGGCTCATCAATCGTTTCCTCGCCGAAGATGACTTTGACCACGATACGCAGTTTTGCCTGCACTGGTTCGAGCAATATGGCTGGAAGGAAAGTCGGTTCGGCGAGGCCGACACGCTTGCGCGCGCCAAAGGCACCAGCGTTGACGGTGTGAAGCAGTCGGGCGTGCTCTTCGCCGAAGGTGGCATTGTCCGGTTGCTGAAGTGGGCGGAATACCCGTCCGACTGGGACCCAACCGATGACGCACGCCTGCCCATCTGGGAAGCCCTGCATCACCTGATCCGTGTCTTCAAAGCTGAAGGCGAGAGCGGCGCGGGCAAGGTGCTTGCGGCCGTCGCGGCTAAGGCCGAGGCGACGCGGCAGCTTTCCTATCGCCTCTACACGCTTTGCGAGCGGGCGGGCTGGGCCGAGGATGCTCGCGCCTATAACGAAATCATAACGAGCTGGAGCGCCATCGAATCCGCCGCCGCAGCGGCACCGAAGGCGCATCAAGGCGACCTGTTTGGCTGAAGGGGGAGCCGACGATGAAACCTTGGAGAGAAGTGGCAGTACCCCATCAGGACGTGCTTGAAGGCACGTTCCAGCAATCGGAGTTCGCGGCCGACATCACGGCCGTCAACACCGGCAAGGCCAGCCGCGAATATCAGGATGCCGGTGCGTTCTTCGACCGCACGTTCATCACCGAGGGCATGGCGCTGCTGCTGACGCAGGTTGCGCAGCGGCTCGCCGGCCGAGGCGGCGAGCCGGTTGTTCAGCTTCAGACCGCCTTCGGCGGCGGCAAGACGCACACCATGCTCGCCGTCTATCACCTTGCCACCCGCAAATGCGCCCTGTCCGACCTCGCCGGCATCCCCGCGCTTGTCGATCGGGCGGGCTTGATGGACGTGCCGCAGGCCCGCGTCGCGGTGCTGGACGGCACGGCGCACGCGCCGGGCCAGCCGTGGAAGCGGGGGAGCCAGACGGTCAAGACCCTTTGGGGCGAAATCGCATGGCAGCTCGGCGGTGCTGACGCCTTCGCGCTTGTCGCCGAGGCGGACGCGACCGGCACATCCCCCGGCAAGGACGTGCTGCGCGAGCTTCTGGAGCGCCATGCGCCTTGCGTCGTGCTGATCGACGAGCTGGTCGCCTATATCCGGCAATTCCCGGAATCGCAGGCGATCAGCGGCGGCAGCTACGATTCCAACCTGTCCTTCGTGCAGGCCCTCACCGAAGCCGTGAAGCTGGTGCCCCGCGCCATCGTGCTCGCGTCCTTGCCGGAGTCCGATCTTGAGGCGGGCAGTCAGCGCGGCGTCGCGGCGTTGCGCGCCCTCGAAAAGACCTTCGGGCGCGTGCAGGCGCTTTGGAAGCCGGTGGCGACCGAGGAAGCCTTCGAGATCGTGCGCCGCCGGCTGTTCGAGCCGGTGCGCGACGAGAAGGCCCGCGAGGCCGTATGCCGCGCCTTCGCCGACGCCTATATCGCCGAGGGCGTGAAGCTGCCGGCCGATACGCAGGAGCGGCGCTACTACGATCGGCTGTTGCACGCCTATCCGATCCACCCGGAGGTTTTCGACCGTCTCTATGAGGACTGGACGACCATCGACGGGTTTCAGCGCACGCGCGGTGTCCTGAAGCTCATGGCGAAGGTCATCTTCCGGCTGTGGAAGGACGACAACAAGGACTTGCTCATCATGCCCGGCAGCCTGCCGCTCCATGATGGCAGCAGCCGCAACGAACTGACCTACTATCTTCCGGCCGGCTGGGATGCCGTGATCGAGCGCGACATCGACGGCGACCGCGCCGAGACTACCGCTCTGGAGAACAAGGAGCCGCGCTTCGGCCAGGTGGGCGCAGCCCGGCGCATTGCGCGCACGGTCTTTCTCGGCAGCGCCCCGTCTTCGGTCGCGTCCAAGGTCGCCGCACGCGGCCTCGACCGTGCGCATATCATTCTCGGCTGCCTTCAGCCGGGTCAGGCGTCTTCCGTCTATGCCGATGCGCTCGGCCGGCTTGCCGACCGGCTACACTATCTCAACGCCTCCGGCGACAAGGGACAGGACGCAACCCGCTTCTGGTTTGACACCCGCGCCAATCTGCGGCGCGAGATGGAGGATCGGAAGCGCCGCTTCGACGATCGGACGGAGGTGCGCGGCAAGATCGCCGAGGTGCTGAAGAAGACGGTCGGCAACGCCACGTCGTTCGACGGCGTGCATGTCTTCATCCCGCATGGCGACGTGCCGGACGACACCGCCTTGCGCCTGATCGTCCTGCCGCCGGAGACGTGGTACGCCCGCGAGGAACACCGGCTCGCCTTCGAGGCCGTGCTTGAGATCATCGGCAAGAACGGCGCAAAGCCGCGCTACCGCAGCAATCGGCTGATCTTCCTTGCCCCGGATCACGGGGCCATGTCCCGGCTCAGCGACGCCACGCGCGTCGCGCTCGCTTGGAGTTCGATCGTCGAGGACGTGAAGGAAGGCCGGCTCAACATCGACCTCTTGCAGAAAAATCAGGCCGAGAAGGAGCTGAAGAGCGCCGAGGACGCGCTGCCGCGCGTCGTCCGCGAATGCTACAAATGGCTGCTTTGCCCGATGCAGGATGCGCCGACCGACCCGAAGCCCGGCGTCGAGGCATTCGCCCTGAACACGACCGGCGGTTCCATCGGCAGCGAGATCGAGCGGGTTTGCGCCGACAACGAGTTGGTCATCACCACCTGGTCGCCGATCCACCTGCGCGCCAAGCTCAAGGAACTTTACTGGAGGAACGGGCAGAGTGCTACGAGCGCGGCCGGCTTCTTCGAGGACACCCTGCGCTACCTCTATATGCCGCGCCTCAAGTCGCGGGACGTTCTGGCGCAGGCCATCCGTGCCGGTGCAGCCAGCAAGGACTTCTTCGGCACCGCCTACGGCGATACCGATGGGAAGTTCGAGGGCTTTGCCTTCGGCGGCGGCAATGTCGTCTTCGACGACACATTGCTTCTGATAGAGCCGCAAGCGGCCCAAGCCTATGAGGACGCAAACCGGGCGGTGCCAACTCCGGCCGCCCCGGCGGTTGCCACGACCACGAGCGGCGTGGCCGAAGCGCCGAGCACCTATAACCCCAACGGCGCAACTTCGTCGCCGTCGCCGGTGACGCCTGTGGCGACGCCGGCCGCCGCGAAGCCGAAAACCTTCTACGGCTCTGCGGAGGTTCCGCCCGCGACCGCAAAGATGCGCCTTGTGCAGATCGCCGAGGAAATCGTTTCGGTTCTGACATCCGATCCGAATGCGACCGTTCGCCTTGTGGTGGAAATTTCGGCCGAGTTTCCAGACGGGGCCAGCGACGGCGTGAAGCGTGCCGTTTCAGAGAACGCCCGCAGCCTTGGCCTGAAATCGGCCGATTGGGAATGACGGCACGCCGCTATGCCCTTTCCGTTGTCGCCGCAGGCCATTGACGCCCTGGCCGACATCATCACCGGCGGGCCGGGCTTGGGCGGCGGGCCGCCGCCTATCGGCCTTTATCGCAGCGGGCCGCAGATCGAGAAGTTCATGCGGGCCTGCAATGTCGCGTTCAGCGTCAGCGGTTCGCGCGTGCCTTCATTGGTGTCGTGCCTGATCGAGATCAACAACGGCTACGAGGCGGAGAAAGTGCTGCCTCGGATCATCGAGGCAGCGGCCGACCCCCGCGACTTTACCAACGATCCGCCGCGTCACGTCGCCGTGCTCGACCATCTCAATCGGGTGCTCCGCTATGACGGCTTTGAGCTTCAGCAGCAGGGCCTCAAGGTGCGCCTGGTGGTGGCCGGTCATGCGACGCCGGTGGTCGAGCAGCTTTCCGGCATGGCGGAGACGATCAGTTTCGACACGGTGCAACGTGACCTCGACCGCGCCATCGCCAGCATCGAGACCGATCCCGAAGATGCGATTACGGCCGCCTGTTCGACGATCGAGGGCGTATGCCGGTCGATCCTGATCGAGCTTGGTGAGCCTTTGCCCGCGAAGAAGGACGTGCAGGGCCTTTTCAATGCCGTGAAGGGGCCGCTTGGCCTGTCCCCGGATCGCAGCGACCTCGACCCGTTGATAGCCGGCGATGTTCGGACTACCCTTGGCGGGCTTGCCACGGTTATCCAAGGCGTCGGCGCCCTGCGCACCCATGCCGGAGACGCCCACGGCCGCGAGCGGGGCTACGCCCGTGTCGATGCCCGGATAGGCCGCCTTTCCATTCATGCGGCCAGCACGGTTGCCCTGTTCCTGATCGAGACATGGCAGCGCAAGTTCCCGACCCGAATCCTGCATCGGCATGATGATCCGGCGTGATCGTCACGCCTGAAAGCGATCCGAGCCGCATGGCTTTGGTCTGATCGGTCTTCGCTTCTCGTTCTGAGTGCCGCGCAGTCACGGCCTTGATTCACGGGGGAACGTGCCGCCGGTCGCCGGTCTATGGCGCAACGGCTGCGCCGCAGTTTTTTCGCCTGGCGCAAGCGCCATTCCCCGCCCAGCCAAAAAACAGCGTCTTCATCCGTCTTTCCCTGCGGTCGCCCTTCGGGTGCGCCGCCCGCCCACCGGCGGCTGATCCGTCCCCGTCAAGGCCGCGACAGGCGCGGCTTCAACAGACGAGGAGACACGATCATGAACACCAAATCCAACGAGCGGTTCGACGTTTATCAGGCGATCACCGACCAGATCATCACCGCCATTGAGGCCGGCACGGGGCCGGTCGAAATGCCCTGGCACCGCTCCGGCGCGGGCGTCACCCGCCCGATGAACGTGGAAAGCGGCAAGGCTTACCGGGGCATCAACACGGTCGCCCTCTGGGCTGCGGCCATCAACGGCGGCTACGGCAACGGGCTGTGGGGAACCTACCGCCAATGGCAGGAGCGCGGCGCGCAAGTCCGCAAAGGTGAGAAGTCCTCCCTGATCGTATTCTACAAGGAGTTCGAGGTCGAGGACGAGGACACCGAGGACGGCAAGGGCCGTCGCTTCATGGCGAAGACGTCTCGCGTCTTCAACGTCGGGCAGGTGGACGGCTACACCATCCCCGAAATCGACCAGACCGCCGACCTCATCGACCCGATCGAGGCGGCCGACCGCTTCATCCGGGGAACCGGCGCGATCATCCGAGAGGGTGGCGATCGAGCCTTCTATCGCCCCGCGACCGACACGATCGCCATGCCCGACCGCTTCCGCTTCACCGGCACGAAGACCAGCACGGCCACGGAAGGGTTCTACAGTGTCCTGCTGCATGAGCTGGCCCACTGGTCAGGCTCCAAGCACCGCCTCGACCGCCAGTTCGGCGAGCGGTTCGGCGATGACGCCTATGCGATGGAGGAAATGGTCGCGGAAATTTCGGCAGCCAACCTCTGCGCCGATCTTGGGATCGCCGCCGATCCCCGTCCCGATCACGCCGCCTATATCGACCATTGGCTCCGCATCATGAAGGGCGACCGCAAGGCGATCTTCGCGGCGGCATCCGCCGCCAGCAAGGCTTGCGACTACCTCGCCAGCCTTCAGGGCGAGGAACGGGCGGCCGCATAGGCCGCCCAACCTTCGTATGACGGCCTTCAGCCGTAGGCCGGGAGATACGCACGGCCTATCGTCGCGCGGGCGTGCAGCACGGTCTTGATATTGTCGAGACAGGCCATCGCAAGGCTGCAGGCGAAGGAACCCATTTCGCTGCGCACCAGACGGAAGAACACGTCATCGTGCAGGGCATACAGCTCATCGTCGGAGCAGCGGGCGAGATCGTCGAGCGTGAGCAGCATATCCATCGGTGCGGTCTTTCCTGTTGAGGTTCGGGGCGCTAGCCCTTCATGGGGCTTGGCCGCCGCATCCGAAGGCCCGCCGCATCCGCGCTTCGCGCGGACGGGAACATCGTGACCGAGGCTGCACGCCTTGCGGCGCGGCTTCGCGCATGGGGCATGGATCACGCCGCCGAAGGGTGAGCGCCCCCGACCGGCACGGGACGGCCGACCGTAGGGCCGCTATTTTTCACCGGCGATCTTGTCTCCGCCGCTCGCCAGACAGATATTTCATTTGTTGCATTTACTGCATTTGATGGGCTATGATGGACGATGAAAGGAGCCTGCCCATGACCATGCTCGCACATCGACAACTCCCGCCCTCGGCGCAGGATGCCGCGATCGCGCGCGTGTCCGGCCAACTTCTATCCCGCTATGCGCGCCAGAAGCGGCCGTTGACGCTGCGCGTCACCGACGCCGATCAGGAGCGGCCCATAGAGCTGCCGGCCGGCGCGGTCGCGCTGCTGATGGACATCCTCGAAGCGATGGCCGCCGGCCGTGGCGTCACCCTCATGCCGGAGAGCGCCGAGCTGACGACGGTGCAGGCCGCCGAAGTGCTCAACGTCTCCCGGCCGTTCCTTATCAAGCTGCTGGACGATGGCACGATCCCGCATCGCAAGGTCGGCAAGCACCGGCGCATCCGCATGGAAGACGTGATGGCCTACAAGACGGCCATCGACCGCGAACGCGAAGCGGTGCTCGACCAGCTTGTCAGCGAGGCGCAGGAACAGGACATGGGCTATGGCCGCCCATGAGCCGCTACGCCGCCCTGCTTGATGCCAATGTCCTCTATCCCGCGCCGTTGCGGGACTTGCTCTTGCAGCTTGCCGTGACCGACCTGTTCAGGGCGAAATGGACGGCGGACATTCATCGGGAATGGATCGAGGCGCTGCTCCGCAACGAGCCGATGCGAGACCGCGCCGCATTGGAACGCACCCGCGACCTCATGGATCGGGCTACGCGCGACAGCCTGGTCGAAGGCTATCATGCCCTGATCCCGGCACTGACGCTGCCGGACGCCGACGACCGCCATGTGCTGGCCGCCGCGATTGTCGGCCGCTGCGACGTGATCGTGACGCAGAACCTCGCCGACTTTCCTGCCGAAGCTCTGGACCCGTTCGGCATCGACGTGCAGCACCCCGACCAGTTTCTGGTCAACCATCTGCATCTCGCGCCGGGCCTCTTCTGCGCTTGTGTCCGAAAGGTCCGCGCCCGGCTCAAGAACCCGCCCTACAGTGTGGAAGCCTATCTCGCCACCTTGACGCAGGTGGGGCTTGTCGCCACGGCGGGCGAACTCGGCGGCTTTGCCGATCTTCTCTGACGCCTGATCCGTTCGACCTTGGCCAGCTCCGTCGTCGCCTCCATCGGGTTGGCGTCCTATGGAATGTCCGCTGGTTTGACGGCCCGCGCCGTCCGGTCAAGGGCTTGCCCGCTCCACCCCCTTCGGGGCCGTGTTGGCCCTGTGACCCGCCGCCTTGAGCGGCCCGTCTCCCTGTTCGCGTCCATGAGGACGACCAACCCGAACAAAGGAGACGACTATGAAACTACTGACCAAGGAACAGATCGACCGGCTTGCGCGGAACGGCCGTGCGAACGCCGAGCGGATCGAGGACGACGGGAAAACCCACGACTTCGAGCCGGTGGTGAAGCTCTTCCTGCCGGACGGAGCGGCGACCTGGCTCCTGACGGAGACCGACCCCGAAGATGCCGACATTGCCTTCGGCCTGTGCGACCTCGGCATGGGCAGCCCCGAACTGGGGACGGTGCGACTGTCCGAGCTGGAATCGGTACGCGGCCGCCTGGGCCTCGCGGTCGAGCGGGATCTTCACTTCACGCCGACCGGCCGCTTGTCGAGCTATGCCGACAAGGCCCGTAAGGCGGGGAGGATCGTGGCATGAGCACGAACATCCGCCCCGATCATGTCAGCGCCTTCGAGGCGCTGACTTCCGGCGACTACCGGAACTTCGCCCTGTTCTCCTGCTTCGTGAATGGCGCGCCCGCTTCGGCGATCGTCGCCGTCACGCCGCCGACCGACGAATGCGGTGAATATCTCATCACCCCGCTTTTCGTGAGCGTCACGCCGGACATGGCGCTGACCGATCACGACGGAGGTGCGGCATGAGCTACGAGGTGCAGCACTTCACGATCTGCGACGGTTGGATCAACAACTGGGCCGTCCTCAATGAGGACGGTTCCAGCGAGCCGGAGACTTTCGCCACCGAGGCCGAAGCGCAGGCCGCGCTCGATGAATTTCTCGCCGAGATCGAGGAAGAGATCGCGCTCGGTCAGCGCGGTGAGGACGAGGGCTATGATCCCGACGAGTTTCGGATTGTCCCGACGGGCGCCGCATGAGCGGCGCTCTATCTCACATCCGTTCAACCGGGAGGGCATCGTCCTCCCGGTTGATGAACGCGCGACGGCGCAGGCGGCGCGCCCTTAGCGCGATTGCGTCGGGCCGGGCCGAAAGCCCCTTTTGCCCGTCGTCGTCGTCGGGATCGCCTGCCCGGAGGAGCCGCGCCTGCCGATGGCGTCGTCGATCACGGCTGCGATCTCGCCCATCTCCTGCGGAAAGCCGGCCTCCATCGCGCGCAGCGCGATCGGGCTGGTGGAGCCGCGCGCGCAGACGATCTCGGTATTGAGACTGGCGAGAAGTCCGGTCAGATGTTCGACACAGCGGGGCTTGAACATGAGATAGGGAATGTCGGGGCGATGAACCTGTTCGACAGCGATCAGCACCTTGGCATAGGTCGGGTGAACATGGTTGCCGTTGCCTTCGATCCGCGCCCTGATGAAGGAGAGCAGGTCATAGAACATGGCTCCGGTTTCCGTGGTCACAAGAAAGCCGAGGCGCGCCACCGCATCGAAAGGCGTCAGACCGTAGGCAATCCGATTGAAATTATCGACAGTGTTCCCCGTATTTCTGCTTCCCCTATTGGCTGTCATACTCCACCGCGCGCTTGTTGGTATTTTCTTAAGTTTACCATGCTGCCCACGGTGAACGCCATTTTTGGCGCGCACGAAGCAACGACCCGCATTGCGCTACTGACTTCAGAAGGGGGCCGGACACGATGACGACTACACCGGGCGGATCGGCCCTCGAACGCTTGCAGGCGCATATCGAGGCTGAGGTCGCGGCTGGTCTTACCAACCTGGACCGTTATCGCGGCAACCATCTTGCCGCCATCACCCCCTTCGAGCAGGAGGTCTTCCATATCGAAATGCACGACATCCCACGCCTGGGCGCTGCCTATTGGGCTTGGGAAGTTGCGTGCGGGATCATCCACGACAAGCTTGCAGGCGACCCCGACCTGGCGAACGCCCTTGCCGCCGAATTGGAGATCGTCCAGCAGGGCCGCACGCTTTCCGCAAAGGATCGGTCACATACCGACTTCGCCGAAGCCTGGACGGCATTCGCCAAGCTCTTCGGCATTCCATACCGCCTCGCCTTTGCGTTCTTCTGGAAAAACTACTTCATGGACGTGAGACTGGGCCACATCCTGCATGAGGGCGACTATCACGGCCCCGACTTCATGGCCGTTGCCCACACGGAGGACGAACCGCCCTTCTGACCGACTGCGGCTCAGGAGGCTGACTTGCCCCGCCGCAGAAGCGCCCGGCTGATCGGCTCGGCAATCATCCTTCGTACCCCTTGCGCCGCTTGGCGGCGACCAGCCTTGCAAGCGCATCGGCTGCGCCTGCCGGCCCGCCAAACCATTCCTCTATCCGCTGCCCACGCAGACTGCCGATCCGCCCCCATTCACGGATCAACGCCCACTCGCCAAGGAGCGTAGGGGCGATGCTCACCCGGTAGAAGCGTCGCATGTTCCGTTCCGGGGCGACCTTTTCAAGATACACGATCATCGGCGGCCGTATCCTCCGCCGCTGCCTGCGTGCGCGCAGCGGGCAGGTAGCGGTAGAGCGTGGCCGGCGAGATATTGAATCGCTTCGCCACATATTCGATTGAGATGTCGCTGTCGGCGAGCATGGTCCGCGCGGCGGCCACATCCTCGTCCGTCAGTTTTGGCGGGCGGCCGCCGCCCCGTCCTCGCGCTCTGGCGGCATCGAGGCCGGCGCGCGTCCGCTCAAGGATCATCGCGCGCTCGAACTCGGCCAAGGCCCCGAAGATATGGAAGACCAGCCGGCCGCCGGCGGTCGTCGTGTCGATCGCTTCCGTCAGGGAGCGGAAGCCGACGCCCTGACGTTCGAGGACTTCGATCGTTTCGATGAGCTGCTTCATCGACCGGGCCAGGCGGTCGAGCTTCCAGACGACGAGCGTGTCGCCCGGCCGTAGATAGTCGATTGCCGACATGAGGGCCGGGCGCTCCCGATGTGCGCCGCTCGCCTTGTCGATGAAGGTGCGCCCGCAGCCCGCCTGCTTCAGCGCGTCGAGCTGAAGGGCCGGATTCTGGTCGTGCGTCGAAACCCGCGCATAGCCGACCAGCACCTACTGTCTCCCATGGTCGAGAACCCGAACTTCCGGGACGTGCAGTTCGTCGGGCTTCCTGCCGCGCAGTTGTGCGATCAGGTCACGTTGGTCGTGGAGCGTCGCCCGAAACAGGTCGAGCACGATCTGATCGAGCACGGTCGCCGGCTTCGTGACGTCGATGTGTTCCGGCAGGTCGCCCATCTTTGCACAAGCGTCTTCGAGCACCTTGGCAAGAGCGTCGAGCCTTTGCCCGATTGCAACGGCGATCGGATTCTCCGGGTCATCATCGTCAAGCGCCGCCAAAATCGCGGCCCTGTCATTGTTGTCGAATGGCTTGGTCACATACTCCTTCCCTTCTCTCAAAACCCGTCGGTGCGTGCGAGCGTGAGCGGTTGATTTCTAGATGCGTTTTTGAGAGCCGACAGGCGCGGCTTACAGGGCGCGACGCGGACGTCGCGGGTTTCTCTCAATAACGGTCGTTTCTGCGGTTGCCGTCACGACGGCGCGCGGCGCCGGTGACGATGCATCCGAAGCAGGCAGTTGGCATTCCCTGGGAAGCGAACGTCGCCACCGGGCGGGAAGCACCAGAGCCACATAATTTGCGACGAAGACTGCCGGGACGCAGACTCCGGCAGCGATGAATGTGTCAAGCAGTGCATCAAGGCCGACCGCGTGACCAGAGAGGAGCACCACGGCGCAAATGGTGGGGACCGCGAGGGCAACGCTACCCAGCGTCGTCTTCGCCGCGCTGTGTATCGGGCAATCAGTCATCGTGCCGCTCCCGCGTTCGCTTGATCGGAACGCTGACGGTCTGCACGCATCGCGCGGCGAATGCATTGTCCGTGCTTGCTGTTCCCTCCTCGCCTGTGAGGAAGCTGCGGATCGAGGGGGTGAACAGCCCACGCAATTGTGTCGCTGACCAATGCCACCCGGCATCGAACGTCCCGGCGAAGGCGCCGACATCTCGCCCGACATAAAGGGTCGTCAACTCGGCCTTGGTCGGCAACCGCCACTGTGGCCCCAATGCGGCGCAATCTGCCTTCGCGCGCTCCCATGAATGCAGTTCGCCGCGTGGCAGGGCCTCGACATAGATGTAGCTGCCGTCACTGATGCCGCCGAAGACAACATCACCGCAGCGCTGCCCAATCGCCGGGGCAGCGCCTTCTCCGCATCCTGCGGGAACAGCCTGCTGCCCCCACGCCGGATTGCAGAGAGACACCGCAGCAATTGAAACAAGAAAATACAAATATATCGACAGTCTTGAATAAGGCATCTATGTTCAAATCAATATTCAATGAATTTGATAAACATATCACATCTAGAAGTTTATGATAAAGCACATTATCAAGATAACAACCGCATGCATAATGATTGCCGGGCTTCTGCTGCTCTCAAGCGGTCCCGTCGCCGCCTCATGCCCTGTTCCGCTCGCCGGTCAATTCTCCCTGACCTATAACAACGGCACGAAATTTATGGCGGGCTGCAAATTTGGAGATTCCTACCGGAATCTCTGCGGCTTGCCCGGCGCGGCATGTACGCCTTCACAGGAAGGCGACCTCGAATATAGCACAGCCGGAAGCGTGCTCCGCTACTGCAACGGCAGCAATTGGATCAACGTCCAGTGCGAGGCTCTTGGATCATGCGTCGGGATTGAAGCCGGGACGATAACAGCCGACGCCCTTCAGATGAAATACTGTAACGGTGTCACCTGGCAAGCGATGTACAATGACGGTATCTGCACCGGGATCGGTGTCCAAGAGGCACTATTCACGCCATCGGGCGCCGCTGGTGGTGTCGAGGCGACCTACTATGCCTGGGGACGAAGCATCGACATGACCGATGACTACGCGATTGTTGGAGCCCATCGGGCAACAACAAATCGTATCGTTGATGGTGCAGCGACGATCTACAAGCGTTCCGGCGCATCGTGGACACGGCTGAAGGAGTTGTCGCCTACGGTCCACTCTGCAAATGGTGCCTTCGGGCGAGCAGTTGGACTATCTGGCAACTACGCGATCGTCGGTCACGAGGGCGCATGGCGCATATCGATATTCAAGAAGGATCAGGGAGGTGCTGACAACTGGGGGCAGATCGCAACACACACAGGCGACAGCAACTTTGGGGTTAGCGTTGATATCTTCGGCGATAAAGCGATCGCGGGGAGCCACAATTACTCGGCAGGCGGAACCGTTGGGATCGGACGTGCGCGCATCTATCGCCGCGACCGAGGTGGGGCAGACGCTTGGGGCCTCGCCGCAATCCTCAACTTCCCAGACGTGAATCCCGTCCACTACGACTATTTCGGCTGGGTGGTGACGATCGCCGGGGACATCGCGGCCGTAGCGGCGGCGCACCGCGACGAGCCGGGAGCGGTGAACACCGGAGCAGTGTACCTCTACCGCGAGACGTCCCAGGACACCTGGACGTACTTCAAGAAGCTGACAAACCCCAATGGCATGGATGCGAACGACTATTTCGGTCACTCCATGGATATCATCGACTTGGACGGCGACGGCACAGCCGACCGGCTCGCCATTTCTGCGCCTTATGATGACGAGCAATTTGGGGATCGAGGCACGGTCTTCATCTTTGAACGCAATCAGGGCGGTGCAAACAACTGGGGACTCGTGGCGAAGGCGGCGGACGCGACCGTTTCTCCGACATCGCGGCATATCGGTCTTGAACAGCTTGGCCTCGGGGGCGACTACATGGTCGTTGGATCGCGCTTGAATGACGCGCTCGGAACCGACTCAGGAGCGGTCCTTGTTTTCCGCAAAGACGAGGGCGGGGCCAACAACTGGGGTTTGCAGACGTACCTCTGGGGATCAGATACCAACACCTTGGACGAAATCGGCAGGGCCGCAACGGTATCCTCGACCGGCAACTACCTCATGGCCGGCGCCCCGTATCAGGAAAACGACGGCATCAAAGTCGGAGCCGCATACGTCTTCGGTCGGTCGGGAGCCACGTGGTCCCAGCAGGCGAAACTCACTCCGCCCGGGACGTATGGATACTCAAGACGTATGGGTGACTCTGTTGCAGTGTCCGGCGACTACGCGGCGGTTTCCATCATCTTCAAGAGCGGCTTCTGGCTGACAAACCGGCTTGCACGTGAGGGGGGAGTAAACATCTACAGACGACAGCCTAACTCTACCTGGACACTTGAAAAGCATGTTACACCGCCATCGCCGCAGAACGATCTATATTTTGGCCAGAAGATCGACATTTCACCGGAATACATGGTTGTATCTGTGCCGCTCGATAGCACCGGCGGTGTCACGAGAGGCGGTGGGGCGTGGATTTTCGGGCGTAACGTCGGAGGTGCGGGCAACTGGGGGCAAATCAAGCTCATCAAACCGATCGGTGTGCAGGTGGAAGACCGTGCCGGTGAGACAAATGGTCTTTCCCTTTTTGGGGACTACATCGCATTGGGCGCATGGCGCCACGACCGCGATCTTATTCCGCCGCTTCAGGGGGATGCTGGAGCCGTGTATTTGTTCCATCGCAATGAGGGTGGGGCAGACAACTGGGGACAGAGAAAGAAGATCGAATCGAGCGTGACGGAGCACTCGGCCCGGTTTGGTCAGTCGGTTGACATAGCCGGAACAGTATTGGTTGCAGGGGCGCCCTACGAGGACGCCAATGGGACGGACGCCGGAGCGGTCTACATATTCGAGCGAGACTTCGGCGGCGCGGAGAACTGGGGCCAGACGAAAAGGTTAGTCGGGCAAGCGGCCAGCGACCTTTACGGTTGGGATGTTGCTGTCTCAGGGGACACCGTTGTTGTGGGGTCGCCCAACCATGACGAAGGCGGCACCGACAAAGGCGCCATATACATCTACTATCGGAACCATGGCGGGCCGGGTAACTGGGGGCTTTTCAAGAAGATTCCCTACCCAGGAGCAGGCGTGGGGAATGCTCTCTTTGGGAGGTCTGTAGACCTCTCCGGCGACATTCTTATCGTTGGGGCGCCAGCGGACGATGTGAATGCGACTGACGCAGGATACGTCTATGTGTATTCCCGAAACGAGGGAGGAGCAGACAATTGGGGCGTGTTGGCGACGATCGTTCCGAATACGCCTTCTGAGGGCGACTATTTTGGAGAGGATGTCGCCGTGTCCGGCAACGTCGTTGCGGGAAGTGGACTATACAATGATGACAGCGCAACCGATGACGGTTCCGTTTATCTTTTTGGATGTCCACCTCTTTGATGCTTGTTTCCGATTTCAATCGGGTATGATATATTGATGGTATAGCTCATTTACTGCGGCTATGTCAGAAAACTAAAACGCCCCTGATATTTCAGGGGCGTTCTTTTGTCTCGGTGGTGTGCCATTTATCTGATCTTGTATCCGAAGGCGCACAGCTTCTCGGTGTTATTTTCGCGATAGTTGCGACCGTTGACGCAGGTTTCTTGACCAAATGCAAGAAGCGACCCCGTGCCAGGAACACCATCGTCGATCTTCCGATCAAGACGTGCTGTTTCGGAAGGCGTGTTTACCCGGCCCGAACGGGGGTTGGCATTCTGGTGCAGCGACTGGCTCACATAGATTCCGGCCGGTGTGAACGCCGTACCGGAGCCTCGGTGATAGGATGCGTTTCCAAGGATGTCTCCAAGATACAGGTAGCCACCGATTTTCGCGCTGATGAGCGCGTCAGTTCCAGGTGCGGTGTTCAGGCGAATGCCGCCGATGAGGTCGGCTGCCGCCATGTGCTTCAGGGCCTGATACAGCTCGCCGGCGACGCCTTCGTCAGTCGCGCCAGGATTGCTCATAGAGCTGTTGGCGTGCCAAATCCAGCCATTCCCGTCACCATTGCGACAGCGGTTCCCGCCAATGCAGGCTTGTATTTTGGCGGTGGCAGTGGACAGATCGCCAGGCTTCCCACCGTAAACGTCGATAAAGGTCGTGTAGGCCGCTTCAAATGCCTTGAGCTGTGCAGCTGTTGCCGAAACTGACGCGTTCTTGATAAGCTCTTGGCCCTTCAAAATGCCGCCGATCAGCAATCCAATGATGACCATCACAATTGCTAGCTCGACGAGCGTAAATCCCTTTTCTTGTGTTACCGTTTTCATCAAAATCTCCTAGTAGATATTTTCTATAATGCTTTGCTTTCTGCAATGTATGGTCATTATACATGAGGAAATAAGAAACAAGTAGTTAACGATGAATGTCCAAGATTCTCAATTCAGAGTATTGAGCAGCTTAGTGGTGCGTTCGATTTTGGAATATTTGCAAGCCCTTCGGGTCAGGCTTTACTCGCGTTGCTCCCCGAACCGGCCGCAAGCGCCCGTTTCGGCCATTCGGTGACAATCCTTCTTGCAAGGGTCGAGTGCGGTCATCGCCCACCTTTCCTTCTCCTTTGATGCTGCGGCTCCGTTGGATCGGATTGAGCGGCGTCATCGCGCACAGGGCGGGAGCGCAGGCTTGATGCCCTTACGGTCCGATCGCATCGGACAGTGGCCGGAGCGGGCGGGCTTGGTTCCCGGCACGAGGGAATACGGAGCCACTTCGTGGCGGCTTCTGCCTTTCGGCGGAGGAGACGCATGACCGTCCCGATCATGGAACGAGGTTCCGGCGAACGCCCCCCGCACGGCCTTTTTTCGGGAGGAGCAAGGCCCATCCCGGCCGTCGCGCAAGGGGATGCCCGCACCACCCCCTTCGGGGCCGTGTTACCCCTTGCGCCCCGGCCTCACGGGATCGGCCCGAATGTCCCCCGTAAGGCCGCGAGGGTCGCGGTCTTGGAACCCAAGATCAGGAGATACGATCATGACCACCACCGAAACCACGAAAAGCAAGAAGCCCACCCACGCCGTGTTCCACGTCACCGGCAAAGAAGACAAAGCCCGCTGGAACCGCATCGGCGCCGCCTGGGCGCACAAGGACGGCAAGGGCTTCAACCTCGACCTCGACATGATCCCGATGAAGACCGGCCGCTTCGTGATCCGCGAGAACCGCCCGGAGGACGCCAAGGAGGAGAAAGAGGGGCAATAGGCCCCTCGACCTTCCCGCCCCGGCGGGAAGGCGTCCCGTCTTGGGCTGCGGCACGATGGCGCCGGGCGGTGCGCCCGGCAAGGAAGGGCGCGGCGAGTGCCGCGCCACCGCCTTCAGCGCGGCTTGTGCAGATCGTTGCCGAGCCCCTCCAGGGCGGGATCGGCGAACCAAGGCGTCTTGTCGGCGAGGATCGGATAGCCGTTCTCGACGAACAGAAGCTGGCGCTCCTGCCGGAGCGTCATCAGTTCGTCGGGATAGGCGAGCGAGCGTTGCGCGTTCGCCGTCGTCCGGCTTTCCGACTCGCGGCTTCCGCCGCCCATCGCCGACGACACGGCGGTCGAGATGTTCCACACCGTCGCCACGCCGCACAGGGCGGAGAAATACTCCGCCGTCATGCGGTCCCGGCTCCCGAAATACTGCAACACCCCGGAATTGCCGATGAAGGTCTCCCAGCCGTCGCCGTAGAGGCGACGGAGCTGGGACAGGTCTTGTACGATCCCCCAGAGCTGCATGCCGAAGCCCGCCATGAGGCCGAAGGCTTGCTCGACCATCGTCAGGCGGCCGAGGGCCGCCATCTCGTCGAGCAGGAACAGGATCGGCCGCGCGGGGGTGGCCTCGATGTTGCGGGCGTTGACGAGGATCGCCTGTTGCACCAGCAGCCGCAGCCAGCGGCCATAGGTGTCGAGGCGGTCGGCCGGCAGGATCAGGAACACGGTCGAGGGCTTCGCCTTCAGATCGGCGAAGGATAGATCGGAGCCGGAGAGGCTTTCCCGGATGCGCGGGGAGTCGAGCATGTTGGTGTGCGACTGTGCCGTCGCCAGCACGTTCGAGAAGACCTTCTCCTCTTTTTGCATGGCGCGGGTGCCGGAGGATTCGACCACGGGATGATCGGATTCGATCATCCGCCCGAACACCCCGAATAGCTCCTTGGGTTCGAGGACGAGCAGGTCGCGCACGCGGCCGAGCGTGCGCTTGCCCTCTTCCTGCGGCGCGGTGACGACCCATAGGATGAGGCCCACGATCATCGCGCGCGCTTCGTCGTCCCAGAAGCGATCATTCGCCCCGCCCGACGATACGACGAGCGCGTCGGCGATCAGGTTGGCGTTCTCGACGAGATCGGGATCGTCGGGCCGCAGCATGTCGAGCGGGTTGAACCGCGCGGGCTTCATGCCGAGCTTGCCGGCGGCGATGTTCCACGGATCGAGCAGGTGGACGGCCTGGCCAAGCGCCACGCGGCGCTTGGCCGTGATCAGCGCGTTCTCTCCCTTCGGGTCGATCACGAGCGCCGAGCCGCGATAGGTGAGCAGGTTCGGCACGATCGCCGCGACGCCCTTGCCGGCGCGCGTCGGCGCGACGGTCAGGAGGTGACGCGATCCCGCATAGCGGATGATCGCTTCCTCCTTGCCCTCCCGGAAGGCGCCGAGCCGAAAGCCTTCCTCGCCGGTCAGGCCGGCATCGGTGAGGTCTTTCAGCTTCGCCCATCGTGACGTGCCGAAGGTCTCCGGGAGGGAGACGCCTTCCTTGCCGAACCACCACACGCCGAGCGCGATGCCGCCGACCACGGCGGCCGCGCCGGTGAAAAACACCATCCCCGTGCCGACCACGGGCAGGAAGATGAAATAAAGCAGCAGCACCCCCAGCAGCGCGAGGCCGATATCGCGGAACCGCGTCATGAGCAGCACCGGGACGAGGCCGAGGATCAGACCCGCGACGGCGGCGAGGGCGTTCGCGCCGAGCTGGGAGAACAGGAAAGCTTCGGGCGGCTGCCCGCCCACCAATGCGGGCGGGACGTTGCGCCGCGCATGTTCAAAGACCAGCCATGCCCCGACCACGAAAACGATCAGGCCGCGCCGGTAGCGCGCCCATGCGCCTTTCTGTGACTCCGCCGCTTGCCCCCGCGCCTTCGGCGCATCGGGCTGCGGCGTCGGCTTTGCTGGACGCTTGGGCGTCTCGCTATCGGTCGCCGTGGCCGTCTCCCGCAGCGCCGCCCCGGCCGCGTTCAAGCGGCCGAGCGCATCGCGCCCGAACCGCCCCAGCGTGGCCTTCAGCTCCGGCGCCCTGGCGGCGACATTGGCCAAGGGCGAAGGCGCATCCGCGCCCTTCGCCTCATCGTCTGCTTTCCCGGCGGCCGTCCTTGGCGGCTCCGCCGGCCGGGCCGCATCGCCGTCCTGAAGGTTCTGGAACATCGGAGGCGGCTTGCCGAACGCGCCGCTGGCCGGGAAGGGACTGAACGGCGGCTTGCCGGCTTTGTCCTTGTCGTCCTTTCCCGCCATTGCGACACCCCTGTGCTATGTCACGGCCTTAATATGATGGACGGCTTTGACGGCGGCTTGTCCGCCGTGCCGCCCTGACCCGGCAGGATCAGCGACGACTTTGCCGGAGCTTCTCTTGCCGCCGTATGCGGTGTCTCTTGTGGCACGGGCGGCGCGGCCTTGGGGGCCTGCGCCTGCCGTGATCCGGCGGCATCTTCGAGCGACGGCGACGCTACGGATGCCAGCCATTCCGCGAGGAAGTCCCGGTCCTTGTCACCGGCCTTCTCTTCGATCAGGCGGCGCACTGCGGCCCGCAGGTCCGCGTCGCTTTCCATCTCCGCCATGACCAGCCCGCCGATGATGATCTTGCGGCGGGTGTCGTCCTTGCGCTGTTGCTCACGATCACGCGCATCGAGCGCCTTCAATTGCGCTTCGATCCTGCGGCGCTTTTCGAGCAGCGCGTCGCGTGAGTTGCGAGGGGCCATCGGTCGAGCCAGGCGATTGAATCGTGGTGCGAGTTGCCCCCATCGTGCCGGATTTCGGTGCATGTGTCCAGATTACCACAAATGCGTTAAGGAATTGGAAAGCTGAAGCGTGTGAAACTATAATAGCGCGGTTATACATTGCTGGCGCAATGTTCCGCGCTAGGTGCTCAAGGGGAGGTATCCCCTCGCCGCAGGGCTTCCCCTCGCCTGCGCGCCTTTGGCGCTTCGGCACGGGCGCTGCCCGAACCCGCGAACACAAGCGCCGTTCGATCACGCCCAGAGGGAGGCGGCCCCTCTGGACTGGCCGGGCGGCAGGGAGACCCATCGGTGGCGATCTATCGCTGCGAGTTCAAGATCATCTCGCGCGCGGCCGGCCATAAGGCCGTCGCGGCGGCCGCCTATCGCGCCTCCGAGAAGATCGTTGACCAGACCTATGGCGAGACGCACGACTTCACCCGGAAGTCGAACGTCAAGGCCGCCTTCATTCTCGCACCCGATAACGCCCCCGACTGGATGCAGGACCGCGCCAAGCTCTGGAACGCGGTCGAGGCCGCCGAGCGTCGCAAGGACGCCCAGCTCTCCCGCGAGGTCCTGCTCTCCCTGCCGCACGAATTGACCGACCAGCAGCGTGAGGCTCTGGTCCGGCAATTCGTGAACGAGCGGTTCGTCAGCCGGGGCATGATCGCGGATGTCGCCATCCACGGCCATTCCCCGTCGGGCGACGAGCGCAACTACCATGCGCACGTCATGCTGACGACCCGCGCGCTCACGCTCGGCACCTTCGGCCCCAAGGAGCGGTCCTGGAACGGCAAGGAGTTTCTGCATGAGACGCGGGTGGCCTGGGCCGAGGCGCAGAACCGGCTCTTCGAGCGGCTTGGCCTCAATCTCCGCGTCGATCATCGCAGCCTTGCCAATCAGGGTGTGGACCGCGAACCGGAGCCGAAGCTCGGCCCGACCGCAACGGAGGCGTTGCGCAATGGCGAGCCGGAGAAGGCCGAGCGCACGATCGGCGACTACGAGGCGGTCAAGGACCGCAACGCCGACCGTGAGCGCCTGAAGGAACAGCTCGAAGTGATCGACCTTGCGCTCGCCCGGCTGGACAAGGCCCAGGGGGATCGCGCGGCCGAGGCCGTGGCGGAGCTGGCACTTCGCCACAGCCGGAGCTTCGAGGCCCTTCAGGACGCGCAGCGCATGGCGCAGCTTACCGCCCGCCGTGCGGCGATGGCGGAGCTGCGCAGCGCCGTCCATGACGCCCGCGCGGCCCATGACGCCTACCGGGACGAGCTGAAGCCGGGCTTCATCCGCCGCCTTGGCGAGATCGTCACCTTGAAGGGGCGTGCTGCCAAGGCCGAGCGCAATGCAAAGCTCGCCGCCTTCAAGATGGAGCAGGACCGCCAGCTCAACCTGCTGCGGGCGCGGCTCAGGGCCGAGGGCCGCAGCCTGCTGGCCGATCATGCCGACGCGCGGGACCGGCTGCGCGAGGCGCAGGCCGGGGAGCGCGATGCGCTCGCGCGTCAGCATGAGCAAGACCGGACGCGCGAGGTCGATGCCCTGATCGAGCGCATGAAGGCGCGCCATGCGCAGGCCGAGGGCCGCGCGGTGTCGCAGGGAGGATCTTCACCTTCGGCCGCAACGCCGGTCGCCCGTCCGGTCGCCGAGATACCGGAGGCCGTCCCGTCGTCGGAGCTTCAGCCCGATGACACCCATCCAGACCTCGATCCCGCCCGCCTGAAGGCGATGAACGAGGAGGTCGATCGCATTGTCGCGCGCGTCCTCGACGAGCTCGGTCACGGCGATCAGGGGGGCGGCTCAGACAGCGGCGACAAGGGCGACGGCAAGTCCGGGTCGTCATCGTCGGGCGGCGGCGCGAAGCCGCGCGCGACCGTGCTGCCCGATACCGGCCAGCCCTCGACCTTCAAGCGCAAGCCCCCGGCTGGACAGCAGGGTCTCGATCCGCTGCCCGATCAGAGCGTGCCGGGATTCGATGCCGAATCCCTCAAGCGCATGGACGCGAAAACGGACGCGGTGGTGGCGCGACTCAGGGACGAGCTGGAGGCCAAGGAGCGCGGCAAGCCCGCACCGCTCCCCGTCGCCAAGGTCGATCCGGCCAGGGTGCGCGGTGGGACGCCTGTCGCCCCCGGCGGCCAGCCGCCGACGGTCAAGCCGCCTGCGGCGCCTCCCGGATCGACGCCGGAGGCGAAGCCGGCGGGTGCGCTGCCGGGAGATACTGGCCGGCCGCGCGAGCGCGACAGGAAGCCCGGCCTGATCCCTTCTGACGGATTGAAGCCGGCGGACGAGCGCACGCCCCTGACGCAGGAGGAGCTTGAGAAGCTGGCGCGCCGCGAGAAGGCCATCCGCATGAAGAAGGCGCGCGAGGCGCGTGAGCGGCGCGCCCGCGAGAGAGACCGCGATAGAGGCGGGCCGGAGCGGTAAATACCTATACGATCAAACCAGTATATTTCAAAACCTGTATATGTGTTAATGTGTATACATGTTTGATTCGTATTGTATTGGTGAGGCGTTATTGAAGATAATTTCCATTATTTCTCAAAAAGGCGGCGTCGGAAAAACGACACTTGCAACAGCGCTCGCGGTCGAGGCGACAAGGCGCGGGCAACAATGCCTGCTTCTCGACCTCGATCCGCAGGCGAGCGCGACATTCTGGAATGACAACAGGGGCGACGACGGGCCAGCCGTCACGGCGATCCCGCCCGCCCGGCTTGAGCATGTCCTGAAGGCGTCCGAGGAGGCCGGGGCCGATCTGGTCATCATCGACACGCCGCCTTTCGCCAAGGACATTGCCTATGACGCGGCGAAGCTCGCCGACTTCGTGTTGATCCCCGCCAAGCCCGCCGTTCTCGACATCATAGCCATGACGCGCACGGTCGATCTCATCAAGGCGTTCAGCAAGCGCGCAGCCGTGGTGCTGACGTTTTGTCCGCCGAGCGGCAGGGAGGTAGGCGATGCGGAGGAGGCCGTGGCGCAGCTCGGCATCGCCCTTTGTCCGGTGCGGATCGGCAACCGCATCGCCTACTCCCGCGCCCAGCAAACCGGCCAGGTCGCGCAGGAATACGAAGCCCAGGGCAAGGCCGCCGAGGAGCTCAAACACCTATACGACTATACCTGTATACACATTGCGGAGGCACCGAATGACATCACCGAGCAGAAAACCAAACGCGCTCTTGGCGGCCATTAACCGTGCAGCGCCACTCGATGAACCGCCACCCGCCGCAGCGCCGGACGTCAGCAAGTCATCGGCTGACGCCCGAAGCGCGCCCGCTGCGCAGCGGCCATCACGCGTCGGCACCAAGCTTGTCGCCGGGCATTTCGATCCGAGGATCGCACGTCAGCTTCGCATGATCGCAGCGGAGGAAGACACCACCGTTCAGGCCCTTCTCGAAGAAGCCCTCGACCTGCTGTTCGTGAAGAAGGGGAAAGCCCGGCTGGACGACATCGCCCGCGCTTGATTCTCGAATCGGCGCTTTGATTCGTGACTTGGCGGCTATTTCAGGATTGGACGACATCTCGAAAGCAAGGGTTTCTGCGCCATCCAATATTCTTGTTGCCAATAAACAAAAATATACCCACCATGTTTTCATGAAAAGCAATAAAGAAGTCAAAACCAATAAAGAATACCTTGCTCTGTACCACGAGAAGAAGCGGTCGGAAGGGGGGCGTATCGTCAACGTCTACGTTCCCGCCAATCTCGTTGCCCGCCTTGACCAAATAAAGGACGCTCTCGGCGTTCGGAGTCGCGCTCCGGTTATAGAGAAGGCGCTTGAAGCCTACCTAGATAACATCAACCAAAGGGCAAAATGACAAAGCCCCTGCCGTTTGCAGCGGCGAGGGGCTTTTTTGATTGGCGATAGACGCGCCTATATTCGGAAACCAACATTCCCAATATAGGCCAAAGCGACATCGACTTGCAAGTATTACTTGCGAGGCAGGAGTGCTTTTGTCTTTCGCCCGCGTCATCGCGCCCTCCAACAATGGAGGAGACCATGACATTTCAACATATACACACATTCGTTGGCGACGGGCCGCGCAAGCGACCGGCTTCCGTTCCGGTGCGCCGCGCAAGCCGTCCCAAGGGGCGCTGCGAGGCCGCGTTCTGGCAGCCTATAGGACGGCATGAGGCGAAAGCCGTGCTCATGGCCGCCAAGCGGTTTGAACTGGCCGAACGGCGACCTGGCGAGCGCAGCGGGCCGCTCGGATCGGTGGCGATCGAGCTGCTTGAGCTTCTGGTCCGCCTGGTCGATTTCCGCACCGGGCGGCTGGAGCCGTCCATCCAGACCATGATGCACCGACTGAAACGGTCGAAGGACGCCATCGTCCGCGCCATGAAGAACCTCCGCCGTCACGGCTTCATCGACTGGCTGCGCCGCTACGAGCCGACCGGGCTGGACGGGCGCGGGCCGCAGCTCCGGCAGACGAGCAACGCCTATCGCCTTTGCCTGCCGCAGGCCGCGCGGCGGATACTCGGCTTCTTCGGCATGACGACACCGGTTCCCGACGATCACCTTCATGCACGGCAGACGAGCGAGGCCGAGACGGAAGAACGCTTGGCGTCGCTACCCCTCGACCGGTGGGCCACGTTCATCGCGGCCGACGACGTGATCGGGCGCACCCTGGCGCGCTTTGCCCGCTCGATTGAGCAACGCGAGTCCGCCGGGCAGGCTGAATCCATGATTTAAATCCAATATGGAGCCTGATCCCGACATCCGCATGGGTCTTTGACGCCCAACCCCGACATTCGCGCATGCGGGATCATCGCATAGGGCTATCCGAGGATGCGCCCGTGGCAAGATCGCGCCCTTTGGGAAGGAGGGGCGCGAGGCTGTTTCTCCGCAAGGCATCTTCGCGTGAAGGGGAGGACGGGGCGCCGCCCCATCCCTCCCCAGCAAGCGCAATCAGCGCGGCCGTGGCTCCGCGTTGCACTTGTGCGCCCGCACCACCCGCGCAGATTCCGTTTGCTCCCCTCCCATTCCCCGCTCTCGGCGAGGGCCAGGGGTTCAGGGCGCGGGCCTGAACCCGGCCTTTAACCTCGATCACGGAGAGCAAACATGACCACCATCACCACCCCGGAAACCGTCACCATCCCCCTCAACAAGCTGGTGCCGAGCAAGGCCAATGTCCGGCGCACAGGAGCCAAGGACGGGCTGGCTGCGGGCATCGAGCGAGAACCTTGAGCGCCATGTCGAGGTCATGGAGGACTGCACCGCCCATGCAGCCCTTGCCAAGGAGGCGGAGCGGTGGGGCGACCACCTTCCGGGCGATGCCGCCGACCTGTTCGGCTGGTGCCTTGCGCAGCCGCAGGACGTGTTGCTCGATCTTCTGGCCTTCCTTGCGGCCCAGAGCGTCAACGCCGTCGAGACGAAGCACGATCACACGAAGACCGCCCGTCTCGATCATGCCAGCGATCTCGCCGAGGCCCTGTCCTTCGACATGGCGCAGCACTGGACGCCGAGCGTCGAGGGCTTCTATGGCCGTGTCAGCAAGGCGACCCTTCTGCATATCGTCACCGAGACCCGCGCACCGATGCAGGTGTCGATCAGCGAATTGAAGAAGAAGGACGCCGCCCGGTACGTGGCGAAGGCCATGCAGGGCATTGCATGGCTTCCGGCCCCGTTCCGCATGACCGGAGCCGAACCCGTGCGGGCGGCAGCCTGACCACGGCAGGGGCGGCCCAAGCGGCCGCCCCGAACCGCCCCTGAAAACTCGCCGCCGCCGTCCAAACCGGACGGCGGCGGCTTCGCCTTGCTGCGTTTCGGCATGGGTTCGGCCCGCCATTCGTGCAATATGGCCGGAGGCTTGGGGCTGACTTCATGGCGGAGACGCAGGCAGCGGAGCGAACACAGCAGACCCGGTTCGATCAGGCGGACCGGGATCGTGTTCGGCGTGCCTTGCTGCGCTACATGGAAGATCACCGCATCGGCGTGCCGACCCTGCAAAAGCTGATCGCCGAGGCCAACGACCTGGCTCTCGACAACCTTCCCCTGAAAACCCTGCAACGCTTCCTCGCCGCGTCGCACCGTTCCAACGACATCATCGTCCGGTTCTGCCACCGCTTTGCGGAGGGCTTGCCGGACGATGATCCGCTCGCCGATCTTGGCGAGGCCGTCGCCGCCTTCGTCGGCGGACGCCGCGACGGCGCGGCATTGCAGCCGCCCGCCGATTTGATCGGCGTCTTCGCGGGGCGAACGGAACCTGCGCAGACCGGCTTCGCCGTCTCTCCGCCGGGCTATGACCATTGGGTGCCGTTCTCGACTCTGACCGTCGCGGCTTTGCCTGCGCGGCCCTTCGCGGCCGTTTCCGAGACCGTCACCAACTGGCGGCGGGCGACGGTGGAAGCCACCGCGCCCGCGCGCCGTACTTATGAGGGCGTGCTGTTCCAGCCCGCCGGAGCCTATTGCGCCCTCATGCGCAACGTCCTGACCGGGACGCTGCGGCTCTATTGGCTTGGCCCGGTTCCGGGCGAGCCGTTCCCGGTCGTCGGTCACGGCCATGAGGGCATCGGCCCGCTGGACGATGCACCGACCACGGGGCCGCGCCTGTTCCGCGCGGAGCGCGTGAACTTCGCGCCCGCTGCGGGGGAGGCATCGCCATGAGCGCCGCCACGCCCAAACGTCGCGCGGCACGGCCGCAGGACAGTGCCGAGGCGGAACGCCTCGACCGCGCCTTGCTCAAAGCGGCCTATGACGCCGACTTCGACAGCGCGGTCGCCGCCCTGGAGGCCGGGGCCGATATCGACTTCGCCGATCCCAGCACCGGCCTTGCCGCGCTTCACATCGCGGTCGGCACCAACCAGCTCGCGCTTGTGCGCGCATTGATCGAGGAATGGGGCGCGACCATCGGGCCGGACGGGCGGGGCCGCTGGCCCAGCGTCATCGCGGCCCGGAGCAGGGTGGACGACGAGCTATCGGACTACATCGTCGAAGCCGAGGAGCGAATCTTGTCTGGATAAACGCCCGATCTTGGCTGGGAGAATCGGGTCGGATCGGGTATAATCGGGTATGGAATCGGATATGACGGCTTCCCGATCATGAGGGAGCCAAAGCTCATACTCGGCCCCGATCTCGTCAAGCTCGTCGCCGAAATCGACGAGTTCAAGGGGAGATGGGAGGCCCTCAAGACACTCTCTCCCGACCGCCTCAGCGCACTTCGCAGGGTCGCGACCATCGAGAGCGTGGGCTCCTCTACGCGCATTGAAGGAGCGAAACTGTCGGACATCGAGGTCGAAGACCTGCTTTCGCGAGCGATCTCCGTCCAGTCCTTCAAAACGCGCGATGAGCAGGAGGTGGCAGGGTACGCCGAAGCCATGGACCTCGTTTTCGAGGTCTATACCGATATGCGCCTCACCGAGAACCATATCCGCCAATTGCACCAGACGTTGCTTCGCCATAGCGAAAAGGATTCACGTCACCGCGGTGCCTATAAGACGTTGCCCAACAACGTCGTCGCTCTTGATGCGGAAGGGCGGGAAATCGGAGTGATCTTCGAGACGGCCTCGCCTTTCGACACGCCGCGCGAGATGGAACAGCTTGTCAGTTGGACACGCAAGGCGCTTGACGAAGAATCGCTTCATCCGCTTCTTGTCATTGCGGTATTCGTTGTAACCTTTCTTGCAATTCATCCCTTTCAGGACGGGAACGGGCGGCTTTCGCGCGTCCTTACCACTCTTCTCTTGCTACGATTGGGCTATGCGTATGTTCCATACGCATCGCTGGAGCGCGTAATCGAGGAAAACAAGGACCTGTACTACAAGGCATTGCGGCGAACGCAGACAACGCTCAAAAAAGACGTGCCAGATTGGGAGCCGTGGATCGGCTTCTTCCTTCGTTGCCTCAAGAAGCAGAAGGATGGCCTTGCGGCACGGTTGGAGCGCGAACGCGCGGGCCAGGGGAGCGAATCCGAATTGCCGGAACTGTCTCTACAGGTCATCAAAGCTCTAAAGGCGAAAGAGCGTCTCACGATCGCCCAGCTTGCCGAGATCACCGGCGCAAACCGGAACACGCTGAAGGTGCGGCTTCGCGAGCTCGTCACGACAGGGCGCATCCGGCAACACGGCAGGGCGCGTGCGACATGGTATTCGCTATGAACGCCGAAGCGCCAATCGACCAAGGCCAGCTCACCGGCATTATCTGTGAGCGGCCGCAAAATTTCGGATGGTTTCTTGGTGCGGGAACCTCGCGAACCGCCGGTCTTCCGACCGCGACCGACATCATCTGGGATTTGAAACGCCGCTACTACTGCCAGCAGGAAAACGAAGACATCTCCCGGCAGGACGTGCAGCTTGAAGCAGTGCGATCGCGTATTCAGTCCTACATGACATCGAAAGGTTTTCCAGACGAATGGGCGCCAGAAGAGTATTCGACCTACTTCGAGAAGATATTTGGCGAGGACAGAGAGCGACAGCGCCGCTATCTGGCGGGCATCCTTGCCGAGGACAAGGCCACGCTGTCCATCGGCAATCGCGTGCTCGGGGCGATGCTTTCCTGCGGCCTCAGCCGGATCGCCTACACGACCAACTTTGATACCATCGTCGAGAAGGCTATCGCAGAGGTCAGCGGAGCCTCGCTTTCCGCCTTTCATATTGAGGGGTCCCGTTCGGCCGTCCAGGCCATCAACAACGAGGAGTTTCCGTTCTACTGCAAGCTTCATGGCGACTTCCGGCATGACAGCATCAAAAATCTTGCCTCAGACCTTGCCGCTCAAAATGCGGAGCTTGCACAGTCTTTCAAAGTATCCGCCGCCCGCTTTGGCTTCGTCGTCATGGGCTTCAGCGGGCGAGACGACAGCGTAATGACCATGTTCAAGGAGGCGCTCGACGCTCCAAACGCCTTTCCGCACGGTTTCTATTGGACGGGCATCAAAGGCACAGCGCCGGCTTCTGCGGTCGATGAACTCGTGAACGCAGCGCGCGCCAAAGGTGTCAAGGCGGCATACGTCGCCATAGAGACATTCGACGCCCTGATGCTTCGTATATGGCGGAATCTTCCGGGCAAGCCGCCTGATCTGGACAAGAAGGTTCGCAAATCGCAGGCGGCCAGCGTTTCGATCCCGTTGCCGGGCGCCGGAACCGGCAAGCCGATCATGCGGCTGAATGCGCTGCCGCTCACCAGCCTTCCCGGCGAATGTCAAAGCCTTTCCTTTACGTGTGATAAGGACTGGCGCGCATTGCGGGATGTGCAGCGGAAATCGGAAGGCCGCCTGATCCTGACCAAGGGGGATACGGTCCTTGCCTGGGGAGCTGAGGCCGATCTGCGCGAGCATTTCAAGTCCGATCTCAATGCGCTCGTTCCGCACGATCTTGGCCAGCAGCTCCTTACTCTTGATGAGCATCTGTACCTCAAGGGCTTCCTTGAGGAGGCGCTATGCGCGGCGCTCGTTCGAGGCAAACCGCTATTGACGCGAACCCATGGGCAGAGCGCCTTCATCATCGCGAACGCCCATGCGGAGGATCAGTCGCCTTTCTATGGGCTGGCCCAAACAGTGGGGAAGGTTCACGGCCAGATCGACGGCTTGACCGCGCCCGCCGACGATCACCATCCTGAGCCGGAACGCGTTCGGTGGGCCGAGGCAGCGCGCGTATCCCTCGACCTGCGCGACGGGAAATACTGGCTGATCGTCGATCCCGACATCTGGATTTGGCCCAGCCGAGCACGCCGCATTGCCGACGAATTTCTGTCAAAGCGGCGAGGCGATCGTTTCAACAAGAAGTACAACCAGCTCCTTGATGCCTGGGTCCGCCTCGTTGGCGGAACGGAGGCGAGAAACACGGAAGTCACTGTATCTGCCTTTGGCTCCGGTAACGTCGCCGAGAATCCTACGTTTTCCTTCGGCACACGGACGGGCTTCTCCCAAAGGCTTCGGTCATGAGCGGCCCGCAAAGCGAACTGTCGGGCTATGCGATCCTGCCGGAGCCGGACCTGTTGTTTGCGGGAAATAAGCGGCACAAGCACCCGCTGCTGGGCCTCATCAACCACGGCCCCTTCGGCCTCAAATACGGTACTCCGAGCACCTTGCGGCTTGCGCTTGTTGCACCGAAGCTGGATCAGAAAAAACTGCCGGCCCTTCTCCGGGAATTGAACGGCCGCGCGAAGCCGAAGGAGGCCGTCAACTACTATCCCGACTATCCGGGATTCACGGACGTGTTTCGGATTCCGGTCGCGGCCGTAAGCGACAATCTGACCCTGACATTCCCGGACGCTCTGGAGAACCATGCGCGCAACGGCGAAAAGCACGAGCTTGCCCGCGGACTTTTCCAGTGCCTTGCGCAGCTCGGGCCGTTGCGCAGCAATTTCGATGTTGCCATGGTCTATCTCCCGGAACATTGGGCGACCTGTTTTGAGGGCGAGAATTTCGACTTTCACGACTTTCTGAAGGCGTACTGCGCAGCGTCCAGTATTCCCATTCAGATCATCCGGGAGTCGAGCCTGACACGCACTTGCCGCGCGAACGTCATGTGGGGGCTGAGCGTCGCCCTCTATGCCAAAGCCGGCGGCGTTCCGTGGAAGTTGACCGGCTTGCGCCAGGACGAAGCCTATATCGGCATCAGCTATGCGATGAAGGCGGACAAGGCAGGCAACCAGTACACGACCTGTTGCAGCCAACTTTTCGACCCGGACGGCACCGGCTTCAGGTTTGTCGCCTACGACGCACGAGAGTTCACGCAGGACGGTCGGAAGAATCCCTATCTGTCCTACTACGAGATGCAGTCCGTCCTCTCTCGCAGCCTGGAGATTTATCAAGGAGGGCATTTCGGGCGTTCACCCCGAAAGGTCACGATCCACAAGAACACGCCGTTCAAGGAGGAAGAGCAGCTTGGTGCGCTCGACAGTTTCAAGGACGGTACCGAGATAGAACTGGTTCAGATCGTGAAGGGAACGGATTGGAAGGGCGCGCGATTCGACCTCAAGTCGCCGCCACAGCCCCACAACTATCCGGTTGAGCGCGGAACCTACTTTCCGATTTCGACGAATGAAGCCCTTTTGTGGACGCAGGGCAGCGTCCGGGGTGTACACGTCACCAACCCGAACAACAATGTCTACAAAGAGGGCGCGCTCAAGCCCACGCCGTCGCCTGTCCTAGTCCGGCGATTCAGCGGAGCTGGGGGATGGCACGAGACATGCGCCGGGATCATCGGCCTTACGAAAATGGATTGGAACAACAACACGCTCTACAAGAAGCTCCCCGTGACGCTGGTCTATTCCAAGGCGTTTGCCGACATCATCCAGCAGAACCCCAACATGGTTGACAGCGTGTTCGATTTTCGGAGCTTCATGTAGGGAGGCCAACTCGCCTCCGGCGGAGTGCGCCGACCCAGCTACGCCTTAGATGAAAATTTATATAGCAGAAACAATGACATATGAGTTCCCAGTTTCATCCTCACGGGCGCGCCATTTCTCTTTTAGAGTCGTGAATTTCACTCAAAATCTTGAACGGTAATGTCATATTTTCCGTTCTGCATCCATCACCGCGCGTAGCGCAGGCGCTCCCCAAATGTCAGTTTGAGTACCGTACGGCGGTTGTCGAGACACCCAGAATATTGACCTGCCCCCCGGTCGTCCCTCGATCATAACGAGAGGCCTTGGGGCTGATAGTGGTCGGTTTGGTTTTGGACAAGCGGGCCGGGCGCGGAACCCTCAGAGTGCTCAAGCGCCCGGCCCGCTTCTGCGGGTGTCTTGTTGCCAAGCAAGGAATGCGGCCTGACGGTGTTGTAGTCGTAGCGCCAGATGTCCTGCTTCCGCCGCTCCCGATACCCGGGTTGCGGCAGCGACGATCATATGCCCTCGGGCGAATCGGGGCAAATCCGGCAATGCCGGCGGGGGCCTCAATCCGCGTCCGGCGCGCGCACCAGGAGGGCGACTAGCCGGCGCACGATCGGGGCGACGACCAGCACGCTGGGAAAGGCGATCGCCCAGGCGGCCAGCCACGCCTGCAGCCACAGCGCGACGAAGTCTGGCGCCGGCCCGAGCGCGCGCAGCGTTGCGATCGCCGACACGATCAGCGACATCAGTCCGGACAGCAGGGCGCCGAACAGCAGCGGAGCAAAGCGGGGATGCATGTGGCGCGGGTCCTCTGAGGTGCGGTCGTGCGGGCGGGGCTCAAAGCCCGCGCGCGATCCCGGTGATGATATCGTAGGCCGCCGTCACGTCGTCGCGGGTGGTCTCGAACTGGCCGGCCTGGAAGCGGATGGCATAGCGGCCGTCGACTGTGGTCTGGGTCAGGTAGATCCGGCCGTCGTCGTTGATGGCGGTGAGCAGCCGCTGGGTCAGCGCATCCGCATCCGCATCCGCGCAGCCGGCAGGCTTGTAGCGGAACGAGAACAGCGACAACACCGGTGCGCTGACGATCTCGAAGTCGGGTTCGGCATCGATCCGCTCCGCGAGGTCCCGCGCCCAGGCGACGTGGTTGCGGATCATCGTCCTGAGGCCGTCCAGGCCATGGGCGCGGATCAGGAACCACAGCTTCAGCGCGCGGAAGCGGCGCCCGAGCGGCACCGACCATTCCGAATAGTTGACGACGCCGTCCTTGCCGTGGGTCCTGAGATAGTCGGGCCTGATCGCCAGGGTGCGTACCAGCGCCTCCGGGTCGCGGACGAAATGCGCCGAACAGTCGAACTGCGCGCCGAGCCACTTGTGCGGATTGAACACCAGGCTGTCGGCCGCCTCGACGCCGGCCCACAGGGTGCGGAATTCGGGGCAGATCATCGCCGAGCCTGCCCAGGCGGCGTCGACATGCAGGAACAGTCCGTGCCGGGCGGCGACGGCAGCGACCGCCGCGATGTCGTCCGTGCCGCCGATGCTGGTGCCACCGATGCAGGCGACGATGCCGGCCGGCAGGAAGCCGGCGGTTCGGTCGGCGGTGATCGCCGCCTCCAGCGCCTGCGCCTGCATGCCGCGCAGCGGGCCGTGGGTCGGGATGCGCACCAGGTTGTCCGCACCGATGCCGGCGATCCAGATCGCCCGTTCCACCGAGCTGTGCGCCTCGGGCGAGGCATAGACGCGCACCGCCGGCACGCCGGCGAGCCCCTGTCGGTTGCCCGCCCAGCCGAGCGCCCTCTCGCGCATCGTCAGCACGGCGGCCAGCGTCGCCGAAGAGGCGGAATCCTGGATGACACCGTGAAAGCCGTCCGGCAGGCCGAGCGCCTGGCGCAGCCAGTCGAGCACGCGCGTTTCCAGTTCCGTCGCCGCTGGCGATGTCTGCCAGAGCATGCATTGTGCCGCCATGGCGCTGACCAGGATTTCCGCCACCACCGAAACGGGCGCCGCATTGGCTGGGAAATAGGCGAAGAAGCGCGGGTGCTGCCAGTGCGTCATGCCCGGCACGATGTCGCGCTCGAAATCGGCGAAGATCGCCTCCATCGGCTCGGGCGCCTCCGGCGGCGCTGCGGGGATCCTTGCGGCGATCTCGCCCGGCGCGGTCCGCGCCCGCACGGGCCGGGTGCGGATCGTGTCCCGGTAGTCGGCCGCCCAGTCCGCCGCCCTGCCGGTCCAGAACCTGTAGTCCGCGCTGTCCACTGTTGTTCTCCCTGCCCGTCCCGGGCGCGCTCCGTCCATCTTGGCCAAAGGCCTAGCGGCTGCGTCGATACCTGGCAAGGGCGGGTCGTGCGGCCTGCGGGTGGAGCTATGGCGAAATGCGGCGATTTTGGTAAAGTCTCAACCAATGACCTCCAGACTTCGGGATTCGCGGGTGGTGAGCGGGAGGGCGTCGGGAGACGCCGCCGAAGGGGACGATCCTTGACGCCGGAACAGATCAGGCTGGTGCAGCAGAACTTTGAGGCGCTGAAGCCGGCAGCGGACGAGGCCATGGCGACCTTCTACCGGCGCCTGTTCGTGCTGGCGCCGGACGTCAGGCCCCTGTTTCGCGCCGACATCCGCTCGCAGGAGCGCAAGCTGGCCGAGGCGCTGACGGCGGTGGTCGACATGCTGTCGAGCCTGCAACTGATCCTTCCGGACATCGAGGCGCTGGCCAAACGCCACGTCGCCTACGGTGTGCGCGAACGGCACTACCGGGCCGCCGGCGAGGCGCTGCTGTTCACGCTCGAGGTCCACCTCGGCGAGGACTTCACGCCGCAGGTGCGCAAGGCGTGGCAATCCGCCTATGCTGTGCTGTCGGACATCATGATCGCCGGCGCGGAATACCGGGCCGCCTGACCCGGCGGTTCGGTCAGGTACTGACGCTCGAACGGATGAAGAGGGACGGGCCCATGCAGCCTCTCACGGTTGTCGGCACCATCAGCGGCACATCGGCGGACGGCATCGATCTGGCCGTGATCGACACCGACGGCATCGCCGTCGCGCGCCAGGGCCCGGCGATGACCGTGCCCTATCGGGCTGCCACGCGCCAGGCGGTGCTGGAGGCGATCGCCGCCGGTCCGTCCGACCGCAGCCGTTGGGACGAGATCGGTCGCGCCGTCGGCGACGACCATGCCGAGGCGCTGGGCGCCTTCGTCGCCGCCCACGGCCTGCGGCCCGACCTTGTTGTCTTCCACGGCCAGACGGTGTGGCACGATCCGGATGGCGGTGAGACCGTCCAGCTCGGCGATCCGCAGCACGTCGCCGATGCGATCGACCTGCCGGTGATCGGCGATCTGCGCAAGGCCGACATGGCCGCGGGCGGCCAGGGTGCGCCGCTGGTGCCGGTCTATCACCGGGCGCTCGCCGCTGGCCTCGATGCCCCGTTGTGCTTCCTCAACATCGGTGGCGTGGCCAACCTGACCTATATCGACGGCGACGCGATCCTCGCCTTCGACGTCGGCCCTGGCAACGCCCTGCTCGACGACTGGATCCGCCGGCACGGTCTCGACGACTGCGACCGCGACGGCCGCTGGTCGGCCGCCGGGGTCGCTGAACTCGCCCATGTCGAGATCGCGCTGACGCATCCCTTCTTCGCCCGGCCGGCGCCGAAATCGCTCGACCGCAACGCCTTCTCGCTGAAGCTCGTCGACGGCATGAGTCCGGAGGATGGCGCGGCGACGCTGGCCGCCCTTACCGCGGAGGCGGTCGCCCGCGCGGTCGCCCTGCTGCCTGCCGATCCGCTGCTGTGGGTTGTCTGCGGCGGCGGCCGGCGCAACCCGACCGTCATGCGCGAACTGTCCGAGCGCCTCACCGGCCGCGTCGCACCGGCCGACGACTACGACCTCGACGGCGACGCGCTGGAGGCGCAGGCCATGGCCTTCCTCGGCGCCCGCTTCATGGCCGGTCTGCCGACCAGCTATCCGCAGACCACCGGCGCGCGCGAGCCCGTCATCGGCGGTCGCCTGTTCAGGCCGTCTCGCCGATGATGTTCGGACGCGAAAGGATTCCAAACGACGCGCGGACAGGCTATGGAACCGTCATGAACGGAGCCGAAATCTACAAGCGCCTGGTCGAGGCGATCGAGGACCGGACCCTGAAGCCGGGCGACCGCCTGCGCGAGGCGGAACTGGCCGAGTCCTACGGTGTCAGCCGCACGCCGATCCGCGAGGGCCTGAAGCGTCTGGAAGCGCAGGGCCTCGCCGTGCACGAGCCCAACCGCGGCATGGTCATCCCGACCCTCGACCACGGCCAGATCAGCGAGGTCTACTACATGCGCGAGGTGCTGGAAGGCACCGCCGCCCGCCTCGCCGCCCAGCACGCCTCCAACGCCGAGATCGAGATCCTGCAGGATCTGGTCGAGGCCGACCGCAAGCGCGTCGCCGACGAGGACAGCCTGGTGCGCTCCAACCGCGAGTTCCATCGCCGCCTCTGTCTGGCCTCGCACAACCGCTACCTGGTCGACCAGATCGACCACCTGCGCCTGTCGATGATTCTCATGGCCGGCACCACACTCGACACGCCCGAGCGGCGCGAGACGGCGGTCGAGGAGCATGCCGCCATCGTCGCGGCGATCGCCTCGCGCGATCTCGATGCCGCCGAGGCGGCGGCGCGTCGCCACATCGAGCACGCCCAGAAGACCCGTCTCAAGCAGAACTGACCGGCGGATCCGAGCGGCAGTGCGAACCGGCGGCGGCCTCCGCTTCACGTCGCACTGGTCAAGACGCGGCTTCGGTGCTTACCTTGCGCCGACGCATGCCCACACCACACGGGAGGATACCTGCATGAAACGTCGTGACTTCCTCAAGACCGGCGCCCTCGCGGCGGCGGCCGCGCCCGCGCTGGCGGCGCCGGCGCTTGCCCAGGCAACCCTGAATCTCAAGCTCGTCGGCGGCTTTCCGCGCGGCTTTCCGGGTGTCGGCACCGGCGCCGAAAAGCTCGGCAAGCGGCTGGAGGAGATGTCCGACGGCAAGGTCAAGATCACCTATTACGGCGGCGGCGAGCTGGTTCCGCCCTTCGAGGTGTTCTCGGCGGTCTCGTCCGGTACGGCGGACATCGGCCACACCGCGCCCTATTTCCACGTCGGCAAAGTCCGCTCGACGATGTATTTCACCACCGTGCCCTACGGCCTCGACCAGACGGAACTGTCCGGCTGGATCGCCTACGGTGGCGGCCAGGAGCTGTGGGACGAGGCTTATGCGCCCTTCGGCGTGAAGCCTTTCTACGCCGGCGGCTCCGGCGCCCAGGCCGGCGGCTGGTTCAAGAAGCCGATCGAGAAGCTGGACGACCTCGCCGGCCTGAAGATGCGCATCGCCGGCCTCGGTGGCGACGTCATGCGCAAGCTCGGCGTGGCGACCGTCCTTACCCCGCCGCCGGAGATCTTCCCGGCGCTGCAGTCGGGCGTCGTCGACGCCGCCGAATTCGTCGGCCCGTGGAACGACGTTGCTCTCGGCCTCTACAAGATCGCGCCCTACTACTACCTGCCGGCCTTCCACGAGCCCGGCCCGGCGCTCGAGATGATGGTCAACCGCAACGTCTACGAAAACCTGTCGCCGGCCATGCAGGCGATCTTCGCCAACGCCGCCAAGGCCCAGGCCGAGGATACCGTGGCCGAGTTCCGCTACAACAACACCAAGGTTCTGGCCGACCTCGTCTCCAAGGGCGCCAAGGTATCGGCCTTCCCGGACGACGTCGTCGCCGCCCTCGGCAAGGCCGCGCGCGAGGTGCTGGACGAGTTCCCCAAGGGCGACGCCATGTCGGAGAAGATCCACGGCGCCTACATCGACTACATCAAGGAATGCACCGCCTATACCAAGGCGATGGAAGGCCGGATGTTCGCCGAGCGCGCCGCCGTCTGGGGCATCTGACGCATCATCCGGTGCGGGCGGTTCCTGCCGCTCGCACCGGTCGCCCTCACTGGCCGCTCACTGGCCGCCTCAGCATTCGACGACGTTGACAGCCAGACCGCCGGTCGAGGTCTCCTTGTATTTCTCCGCCATGTCGAGGCCAGTCTGGCGCATGGTCTCGATACAGTCGTCGAGCGGCACGAAATGTGTGCCGTCGCCGCGCAGGGCGAGCGAGGCGGCCGTCACCGCCTTGACCGCGCCGAGCGCGTTGCGTTCGATGCACGGAACCTGGACCAGGCCGCCGATGGGGTCGCAGGTCATGCCGAGGTGATGCTCCAGCGCGATCTCGGCCGCGTTCTCCACTTGCTCGTTGCTGCCGCCGAGGGCGGCGCACAGGCCGGCGGCCGCCATCGCCGAGGCCGAGCCGACCTCGCCCTGGCAGCCGACCTCGGCACCGGAGATCGAGGCGTTGGCCTTGATGATGCCGCCGATCGCCGCTGCGGTCAGCAGGAAACGGCGCACGCCGGCCGCATCCCCGTGCGGGCAATGGTGCAGGTAGTAGCGGATCACCGCCGGGATCACGCCGGCCGCGCCGTTGGTGGGCGCCGTCACCACCCGGCCGCCGGCGGCGTTCTCCTCGTTGACGGCCATGGCATAGACGCCGAGCCAGTCCATCACCGCATGCGCCATCGGCAGGTTGGTGTCGGCTTCCGCCCGCAGCTTGTCATGGATCGCCTTGGCGCGACGTTTCACCTTCAGCCGGCCGGGCAGCACGCCCTCCTGCGCCAGGCCGCGCTCGATGCAGCCGTCCATCGCCACCCACAGCCGGTCGAGCTCGGCGTCGACCTCCTCGGGTGCGCGCGTCGCGCATTCGTTGCGCCGTTTCATCTCGGCGACGGACAGTCCCGACGCTCGGCCCATGGCCAGCATCTCGGCAGCGCTGGCGAAGGGGAAGGGCACGTCCTGTCCGGCCAGCCGGTCGACGGCCTCGCTGGCGCGGCCGAGGTCCTCCGGCGTGGCGACGAAGCCGCCGCCGATCGAGTAGTAGGTCTGTTCGGCGCGCACGCCTCCGCCGGCATCCATGAGCCGGAACACCATGCCGTTGGAATGCAGCGGTAGCGCCGGGCCGAAGTCGAACACGAGGTCCGTCTGCGGATCGAAGGCGAGCGGCGGCAATCCGGGCGGCTCGATGAGCTTGGCGGCTTCGAGTTGCGCCAGCATCGGCTCGACCGCTTCCGGGTCGAGCGTGTCGGGTCGCGCGCCCATCAGCCCGAGGCAGATCGCGCGGTCCGTGGCGTGGCCCTTGCCTGTGAAGGCCAGCGAGCCGTGGAGGCGCACGCTCATTCGGTCTCCGCCGGCTGCCGTGCCGTCGGCCGCGATCACGTCCAGGAACCGTGCCGCGGCGACCATGGGACCGACCGTATGCGAGCTGGACGGACCGAGACCTATCTTGAACACGTCGAAGACGCTGATGAACATGGGGGCACCGGGCCGGTGGATCGAAGTTGCCGGATCATGGCGGCAGTTCCGGCCGTCGTCACGCGGCACTGCAGCACCCGGCGTTTTCGCGACAGGATCGCGTCGCAAAACCGCGTCGCGAACGGCCGGTAGGCAACGCTCAGCCGCCCGCTTGCGGCCACAGCGCCTCGTAGACGGCCAGCGAAAAGCCGATGTGCTCGATCAGCAGGGCTTCGGCGCGTGCCGTGTCCCGGGCCAACGTGGCCTCCATCAGCGCGCTGTGATGGGCAAGGCCGAGATGGTCGGCGAAGATCTGCCGCAGGGCGTCGTTGCCGGGGGCGGCAAGGCGCGCGGCGACCTCCGGCGCGCGCAGCATGAAGCGGTGGTGGCGGCGCAGCTGCTCCGCCACCTGGGCGGCGAAGGCGGCAAGCCAAGGCGCTTCGGCGCCGGCCAGCAGCGCGGCGTGGAAGGCGTCGTGGCGGGCCTCCCAGACGCCGACCTCGGCTACCGTCGCGTTCGCAAACGGCGCCGGCGCCTTGGCCAGCAGGTGATGGGCGGCGACGATCTGCGCCTCCCAGTCCTCGCCGCCGCGGTCTATGGCACGCGACAGCAGCCGGATCTCGATCGCCCTGCGCGCCTCCTGCAGGTCGCGCAGGCTGGCGGCGGAAACGCCGGCGACCCGGTAGCCCTTGTTGGGTTGGAACTCGACCAGCCGCTCCGCCTCCAGCCGCGACAGCGCTTCGCGAAGCGGCGTCCAGCCGAAGCCGAAGCGCGCCTTCAGGCTCGACACGGCGAGCGGCGCCTCCGGCGGCAGGCGGCAGTCCAGGATCGCGGCCCGCACGGTCGCATGGGCGTCTTCGGTCTTCGACATTCCACTCTCCGCAGCCGGATGGTTCCGGATAGAAATATAGGATCGATCATGTTATATATAATCATTGCGACTGCTCCTGTCTGCTGTTAGCGTTCGTGAAAGTGCCGGAAAGACACCCGACAGGCAGGACCATTCCATGCAAGACCGATCCGATGCCGTCCATCCGCTCGATGCGGCAGATCCGCTCAGCCGCAAGCGCGCCGCCTTCGAGCTGCCTGCCGGCGTGATCTATCTCGATGGGAATTCCCTCGGTCCCCTGCCGGCCCATGTCCCGGAGCGGCTCGCCGGGGTGGTGCGCGCGCAATGGGGCCAGAGCCTGATCCGCGCCTGGAACGACCACGACTGGATCGACCTGCCGCGCCGCGTCGGCGATCGTATCGCCCGCCTGGTCGGCGCCGCGTCCGGCACGGTCGTCGCCGGCGATTCCACCTCCGTCAACCTGTTCAAGGTGCTCGCCGCCGCGCTTGCCCTGCGCCCCGGCCGCACGGTGATCCTGTCCGACACCGGCAATTTCCCGACCGACCTCTACATGGCTCAGGGATTGAGGGACCTGCTCGCCCGCGGCCACGAGCTTCGTGTCGTCGCGCCGGAGGAGGTCGCCGGTGCCCTCGGTCCCGACGTTGCGGTGCTGATGCTGACCGAGGTCGACTACCGTACCGGCCGCCGCCACGACATGGCTGCGCTGACCCGCGCCGCGCATGTTGCCGGTGCCCTTGCGGTCTGGGATCTTGCCCACTCCGCCGGCGCCCTCCCGGTCGATCTCGCCGGTGCCGGCGCCGACTTCGCCGTCGGCTGCGGCTACAAGTATCTGAACGGCGGCCCCGGCGCGCCGGCCTTCCTCTATGTCGCGCCGCGCCACCAGGCCGAGGCCGTCCAGCCGCTTGCCGGCTGGATGGGCCACGAGGCGCCCTTCGCCTTCGATCTCGACTACCGCCCGGCCGCCGGCGCTGACCGCATGCGCGTCGGCACGCCGCCGATCCTGTCACTGGCCGCGCTCGACGCCGCGCTCGACGTCTTCGACGATGTCGATATGGCCGCCCTGCGTGCCAGGTCGATCTCCCTCTGCGAGCTGTTCCGCACCGAGGTCGAAGCGCGCTGTCCCGGGCTCGTCCTCGCCAGCCCGCGCGATCCGCAGGCGCGCGGCAGCCAGGTGTCGTTCCGCTTCGCCGACGGCTACGCGCTCATGCAGGCCCTGATCGAGCGCGGCGTCATCGGCGACTTCCGCGCTCCCGACATCGTCCGCTTCGGCTTCGCGCCGTTGTATGTCTCCCATGCGGACGTTCTCGCCGCTGTCGACATCCTCGCCGACATCCTCGACACCCGCGCGTGGGATGCCCCGCGCTTCAAGATCCGCGCCAAGGTGACCTGATGACCGGCCCCGACACCACGCCCTTCGACACCACCCCCTTCGATCCGGCCGGGGACGGCGCCCAGATGCGCTTCGATGGCCGCATGTCCTATGGCGACTATCTGTCTCTCGACGCGATCCTGTCGGCGCAGAAGCCGCTGTCCGACGCTCACGACGAACTGCTGTTCATCGTCCAGCACCAGACTTCGGAGCTGTGGATGAAGCTCGCCCTCCACGAGCTTGCCGCCGCCAAGGCGAACATCGCCGACGGCTGCCTGCAGCCGGCGTTCAAGCTGCTGACCCGTACCGCGCGCATCTTCGAGCAGCTCAACTCCGCCTGGGACGTGCTGCGTACCATGACGCCGAGCGACTACACCGCTTTCCGCACCGCGCTCGGCCAGTCCTCGGGTTTCCAGTCCTACCAGTACCGCGCCATCGAGTTCATGGTCGGCAACAAGAACCCGGCCATGCTGCGCCCGCACGAGCACGTGCCGGAGGTCCATGCCTGGCTGGAGCGGATCCGCCGCGACACCAGCCTCTACGACGAGGCCGTCCGCCTGCTCGCGCGCACCGGCTTCGAGATCTCCGATGCCGTCCGCAGCCGCGACGTGTCGCAGCCCTATGTGGCTGACGACAGCGTCCGCGCGGCATGGACGGCGGTCTACCGCGACCCGCAGCGCTACTGGCCGTTCTACGAACTGGCCGAGAAGCTGGTCGATTTCGAGGACTATTTCCGCCGCTGGCGCTTCAATCACGTCACCACGGTGGAGCGCGTCATCGGCTTCAAGCGCGGCACCGGCGGCACCAGCGGCGTCACCTATCTGCGCCGTATGCTCGATGTCGTGCTGTTCCCGGAACTGTGGGATCTGCGCGCCGATCTTTAAAGCATATTCCGGCCGGATCGAATCGATCCGGCCGGTAAGAATATGCTCCAGTGACCAAGCTGGAGCGAATTCTTGTCGATCAAGCGGCTCCGCTTGATCGGAAAGGGTTCTGGCGGCCGCCGTCAGGTCGAGCGCAGCACGCGCCCGGGCTGTTTCGGCGTCACCATCTTCAGGTGCGGCTCGAGCCGCTGCTGGGTCCGGTACAGCTCGACGAACTCGGCCAGCGGCAGCGGTCGGCTGAAATAGTAGCCCTGGTATTCGTCGCAGCCGTTCTCCACCAGCCAGTCGAGCTGCTCGCGTGTCTCCACGCCCTCGGCCACGACACGCACGTTGAGCACGTTGCCGAGTGACAGGATCAGGCGCGTGATCGGTTCGCTCGTCCGGATGTTCTTGATGAAGGTCTGGTCGATCTTCAGCACCCCGATCGGGTATTTCTGCAGATAGGCGAGGTTGGAATAGCCGGTGCCGAAATCGTCGATGATGATCTCGAAGCCCTTGGCCTTCATCCGGCGCAGGGCGGTGCGGATCGCCTCGCTGTCGCCGAGCAGCACCGACTCGGTGATCTCGAAGCCGAGCCGCTTGGCAGCGCAGCCGGTTTCCTCCGGCAGGCGCAGGATCTTCTCGATCAACTCCGGATCGGAGAACTGGCGCGGCGACAGGTTGATCGACAGCGAGATGTCGATCCCCGCCTCGCCGAGCTCGCGCTGCTGGCGCGCGACGGTCCGGTAGACCCACTCGCCGACGTCGATGATCAGGCCCATCTCTTCGCAGGCCTGGATGAACAGACTCGGCCCGAGCAGGCCGCGCTCCGGATGCTGCCAGCGCAGCAGCGCTTCCGCCGACAGGATGCGCCCGGTCTGCACGCACAGGCGCGGCTGGTAGAACATCACGAACTCGCCCCTGTCGAGCGCGCGCAGCAGGTCCTTCTCCAGCGCGATCTTCTCTTCCATGCGCTCGCGCAGGTCCATCGAGAACTGGGTGCAGCGGTTGGCCCGGTCGGTCTTGGCCTCGTAGAGCGCGAGATCGCAATGGCGCATCAGGGTGTCCATGTCGCGGCCGTCGTCGGGGCAGATGCTGAGCCCGACGGCCAGGGTCACCTGCAGGACGTGGCCGCTGATGTCGATCGGCTCGAGGAACAGGTCGAGCAGTTGGCGGCCGAAGTCCTGCGCGTTGAGCGTGCCCGACCGGTCGGGAATGCAGACCAGGAATTCGTCGCCGCCGAGCCGGGCGACGATGCCGCGCTCGCCGACGAAGCCGGACAGCCGTCCGGCAACGGCGCGCAGCAGCAGGTCGCCGGTGGTGTGGCCGAGCGTATCGTTGACCGCCTTGAAGCCGTCGAGGTCGATGAAATAGAGGTAGAGCGGCTGGTCCTGATCGACCGATTCGACGATCAGCGGCGGCAGGTGCGTCTGCAGGTAGCTGCGGTTCGGCAGGCCGGTCAGGAAGTCGTTGTCGGCGAGATACTGCGCCCGCTCTTCCGTCTCCTTCAGTTCGGTGACGTCGATCTCGCTGACCAGATAGGCCGGTACGCCGGTGACCGCGTCCTTGCAGGTGCGCGCGGTGATCTCGTGCCAGCGGATGCCGCGGTTCGTTCGCGTCCGGGCGATGATGCGGCAGTCCTTGCCGTCCTTGAGCGCGGTCGCCAGCGCGGCGGCCTCGCCGCAATCGACCAGCCGGTTCTGCAGCGTGGTGTCGGGATCGATCTGCGAAGCGCGCGAAGCCGGGTTGCGGTACAGCGGCTCGCCGTCGCTGGCGAACATGGAGATCATCACCGGCGTGTGCAACAGCGCCTCCGCGCTGCGCAGGGTGTCCGGCTGGCTCTCGTGATTGATCTTGCCCTCGCACAGCATCGCCATGCGGCCGTCCTTGAGGTGCAGGCCGCGATAGACGACCTTGACGGTCTTCGGCACGTCGTTCGGATAGATCGTCCAGACCTCGGAAAAGGCGACGTCGCGCCGTTTGAAATCGTTCTTGTACTGGTTCAGCTGCTCCGCGACGCTGCGCGACATGTCCAGCCCGAGGTCGCGGGCGCGCAGCGCCTCCATGGACTCCGCGTCCCAGATGTCGAGCGCGGCGCGGTTGGCCCACAGCACCCGCTTGCGATCGAAGTCGTAAACCCACAGCGCCGTGGCGATGCGGTCCGCCTGGTGCAGCAGGAGGTCCCGGTCGAGCACTTGATGAATTTCGGGGCAGTCGCCTTTGCTGACCATGTCCGTTCCGGTTTCGCTTCGCTGCTGCACTGGTTGCTGCAGCCGATGCCCGCCGCCCTCGTGTCCTTTCCTGCATCGTCCGCGGCGCAATCTCGAATTGCAGCCTGACTGTTCCAATATCGCATGAATATATGGGCTATCGATTAACGGGGATGGTTAACAGGAGATTAAATCTTAAGAATTCAATGAGATATGAAATATGTTCCGTTGGTGGTGCTGGCTTGGTTGGAAGTCTTCGTAAGGATCGAAGTCTTTTCGATCGGCAGCTGATAGAATTGCCGAGGGTTGAAATCCAGCGGGAGACGGAAGGCGACGCGATTGCCGAGAGGAGCTACCCAGACGCGCGCAATTCTCGGTTGTATAGATTGTATGCGTCGTTTCATTCTGTGGATTTGCTTCCCCCTAATCACTAAAGTGTATTGTTAGTATATTTTTCATATATTTGAATATTTATAAATTATATATGGTATAATATAAAGTAAAAATACAAGTTGTGATCGATTTGTATTCAAGACGACTGTCCGTGCGTCGGTGTATCCGTGTCGCAAGGGGTCGCAAAGGCGTGCGCTGCACACATTGAAAGCGTCTGGTGCGCGCTGGAGAAGCCTGAGCCGCGCAACCGCGAGCGCCTCCGGAGCCGGCGGTTGCACAGGTGCCGGGGGCGCGGGATGCGCGCCGTATCGGCTGCGCATTGCGGCTGCGGTCGTCCCTCGGATAAGGTTTCCACCGTGGCGCCATGCCAGCGCAGGTCGGATCTCGGGCATGTGCCGGGACAGCGGGCCGGGACAGCGGGCTGGGACAGAGTGTCGCGCTGCATGACCGGGAACGGGAGCATTGCCTTTGGGCCGCATCATCGACATCACGCCGGCCGTCCGTCTCGGCATGGCCGTCTTCCCGGGCGACGCCGCCTATCGGGTGACCCAGACTTTTGCGATCGGGCCGCAATGCCCGGTCAATGTCGCCGAGTTCGCCATGTCGTGCCACTGTGGCGCCCATGCCGACGCGCCGCTCCACTACGATCCGGACGGTGCGCCGATCGATCGGCTCGACCTTGACGACTTCATCGGTCCCGCCCGGCTGGTCGACGCGCGCGGCGACGGCCCCCTGGTCCGCCCGCAGGACATCGAGCCGGCGCTCGACGGCGTCCCGGCACGGGTGCTGCTGCGTCTCGCCGAGCGCCTCGACCCGCTGGCGTGGCCGGCCGGCTTCCGCGCCCTGGCGCCCGAGACCATGGACCTGCTGGCGGCGCGCGGTGTCCGCCTTGTCGGCGTCGATGTGCCTTCCGTCGACCCGGATACCTCGAAGGATCTGCCGGCGCATGGGGCTGCTCGGCGTCACGACCTCCGGATTCTGGAAAATCTGGCCCTTCAGGACGTGGAATTCGGCGATTATGAGTTGATTGCGCTGCCCATCAAGCTAGAAGGGCTCGATGCGGCACCGGTCCGAGCCGTGTTGCGTCCGCTGCGCGCGGACTGACGCACCGGAACGGCAAGGAAAAAACAAACGAGAACTGGGCGGCCGCCGGCGAAACCGGTCCGGGCGGACCGCAGCCGGCGACGGGGATGAGTAAATGCTGGAGCTAGACCAGCTTGTCATGGATTTTGGCGGCTTTCGGGCCGTCGACAGATGTTCCTTCCGTGTCGAAGCGGGAACGATCACCGGCCTGATCGGGCCGAACGGGGCGGGAAAGACCACGCTCTTCAATCTGATCGCGGGCGCGTTTCCCCCGGTCAGCGGCAGCATCCGCTTCCTCGGTGAGGAGGTCACGGGCCTGTCCAGCGACGCGCTGTTTCACAAGGGCCTCGTGCGCACCTTCCAGATACCGCATGAGTTCCACCGGCTGACGGCGCTGGAGAACCTGATGATGGTGCCGCCGGCCCAACCGGGCGAAAGCCTGTTCGCCAACTGGCTGTCCTGGGGCCGGGTCAGGGCGGCGGAGGCGAAGGTGGAGCGTCTCGCCTGGGAGGCGCTGGAGTTCCTCGAACTGACCCATGTCGCCCACGAGCGCGCCGGCAATCTGTCCGGCGGCCAGAAGAAGCTGCTGGAACTCGGCCGCACAATGATGACCGATGCTAGGCTGGTGCTGCTCGACGAGCCGGCGGCGGGCGTCAACCGCACCTTGCTGCGCAAGCTCGAGGACAAGATCCGCATCCTCAACGAGGAGCGCGGCTACACTTTCATCCTGATCGAGCACGACATGGAAATGATCCAGAAGCTGTGCGCTCCGGTCATCTGCATGGCCGAGGGAAAGGTGCTGATAGAGGGCGATTTCCAGACCGTGCGTGCCGATCCGCGCGTGCTGGAAGCCTACCTTGGCGAGACCGTGGGAGATGCGGCATGAGCGCGCTTCTCGACATGCGGGAGCTGAGCGGCGGCTACGGCGACGCCGACATCCTGCAGGGCGTCTCGCTGCATGTCGGCGAGCGCGAAATCGTCGTCATCGTCGGTCCCAACGGCGCCGGCAAGTCGACGGCGATGAAGGCGATCTTCGGCCTGCTGCGCATCCGCCGCGGCAGCATCGTGTTCGACGGCGGCGACATCACCGGCTGGGCGCCCAACCGCATCGTCCAGCGCGGCATCTGCTACGTGCCGCAGGTCGACAACATCTTCCGCGAGATGACCATCCACGAGAACCTCGAGATGGGCGCCTTCCTGCGCAAGGGCGACCTGTCGGCCGCCTTCGACCGGGTCTACAGCCTTTTTCCCGACCTGAAGGAACGCCACCGCACGCTCGCCGGCAATCTGTCCGGCGGCCAGCGCCAGATGGTCGCCATGGGCCGGGCGCTGATGCTCGATCCCAAGCTGTTGCTGCTCGACGAGCCGACCGCCGGCCTGTCGCCGAAATACATGGAGCAGATCTTCCAGATCAGTCGCGACGTGCGCGATACCGGCGTCGCCATCCTGCTGGTCGAGCAGCACGCCAAGCAGGCCCTGGCCTTCGCCGACCGCGGCTATGTCCTCGCCGCCGGCGCCAACCGCCACGAGGGCACCGGCAGCGCGCTTTTGGCCGACCGTGAGGTCGCCGAAATGTTCCTCGGCGGCTGAGGGGGCAGGGCACATCATGACCGTTCTCGATCTTGTCAACTTCTACCTCGTGCCGGGCCTCGTCATCGGCTCGATCTATGCGCTCGGCGCCGTCGGCATCACGCTGATCTTCGCCATCCTGCGCTATGCCCATCTCGCCCACGGCGATCTCGCCACCCTGGGCGCCTTCGTCGCCCTGGCGGCCGTCACCGGCTTCGGGATCCCGCCGCTCGCGGCCTTGCCGGTGGCCGTGGTGGTCACCGCCTTGGTCGCGGTCGGCATCGACCGGACCTTCTACGAGCATCTGCGTGCCCGGCCGAAGATCGTCACCGTCATGTCGTCGCTCGGCGTGGCGCTGATGATCCGTGCCGTGGTGCAGGTGATCTGGGGCGTCGACACCCAGACCTACGTGCGCGGCATCGTTCGGCCGGAGGACTATTTCGGCCTCAGGCTGCGCGACCGCGAGATCTACACGGTGCTCGCCATGCTGGCGTTGGTCGGCGCCCTGCAGTTGTTTCTCGCCCGCTCCAAGTGGGGCAAGGCCATGCGCGCCATGTCCGACAACCCGAACCTGGCCCTGCTGTCGGGCATCGACAACCGCAAGGTCGTCACGCTCACCTGGCTGATTTCCGGCGCTCTGTGCGCGGCCGCCGGCGTCTTCCTCGGCCTCAACACCGAGGTGAAGTCGATGATGGGCTGGCACATGCTTCTGCCCATGTTCGCCGCCGCCATCCTCGGCGGCGTCGGCCGGGTCGAGGGTGCGGTGCTCGGTGGCCTCGTCGTCGGCATTGCCGAGGAACTGTCGGTCCTGGTTCTGCCGACCGAGTACAAGGCAGCCATGGCCTTCTCGATCCTGCTTCTCGTGCTGCTGGTACGCCCGACCGGGCTGCTGCGCGGCAAGGTCCTTTAGGAGGGAGGCCCGCATGGAACTCATCGGCCTTGCCAACTACGCCCTGTTCATGGGCGTGTTCATCGGCATCTACGCCCTGCTCGCCCTCGGTCTCAACATCCAGTGGGGCTATTCGGGACTGTTCAACGTCGGCATCGCTGGCTTCTTCGCCGTCGGCGCCTACACGTCGGCGATCCTGACCAGTCCCCATGCCGCCGGGCGCATCGGCGGCTTCGAGTTGCCGTTCTTCGTCGGCTGGCTCGGCGCCATGCTCGCCGCCGGGCTGATCGCCTGGCCGATCGGCAAGATCTGTCTGCGCTTCCGCTCCGACTATCTTGCCATCGCCACCATCGGCGTCGCCGAGATCATCCGTCTGGTGATTAAGTCGGAGCCGGCGCTGACCAACGCCGCGCGCGGCATCACCGGCATCCCGCGCCCCTTCGGCGACCTGCCCTATGTCGAATCGCAGATGGCCTATCTGGCCATCGTCCTGGTCGTGCTCGCCGTCGCCTACGTGATGCTCGAGCGCCAGTTCAACGCGCCCTGGGGCCGCATGATGCGCGCCATCCGCGACAATGAGAACGCCGCCCAGGCGATGGGCAAGGACATCGCCTACCGGCGCCTGGAGGCGTTCGTCTTCGGCGCCGCGCTGATGGGCCTTGGCGGCGCGCTGTTCGCCCATTTCAACCGTTCGATCACGCCCGAGGCGATCGACCCGATGATCGCCACCTTCCTGGTCTGGATCATGCTGATCCTCGGCGGTTCGGGCAACAACCGCGGCGCCATCCTTGGCGCGCTGGTGGTTTGGACCATTTGGTCAGTTTCAGAGATTGCAACTGATCGGCTCCCGCATGAATATGCCATCAAGGCGAAATACATACGGGTCTTCCTCATCGGCCTGATGCTGCAGTTCGTGCTGCGCTTCCGGCCCGAGGGCCTGCTGCCGGAGCCCCTGCGGGGCGACGCGGCGGCCGTCGACAGGTCGACCCGGCGCTGATCGCCGACATGGAGAAAGTTCTCTAAGAGGGACTGCGTGTCCCCGCAAAAAAGTGGAGGTATCTTGATGAAAACGAAGCTTCTCGCGCTGGCCGGCGCCCTGCTGGCGACCACCGCCCTGGCCGGTGCCCCGGCGAAGGCCGATGTCAAGATCGGCCTGCTCGGCGGCATCTCCGGTCCGATCGCGGCCATGGCCCCGGCGATGATCGACGCCGCCCAGCTGGCGATCTCCCAGGTCAACGAGCAGGGCGGCCTGATGGGCGGCGAAAAGCTGGTCGCGGTCATCGGCGACAGCGCCTGCAACCCGCAGAACGGCACCGACGCGGCCACCAAGGCGGTCAACGTCGACGGCGTCGCCGCCATCGTCGGCCCGCACTGCTCGGGCGCGGTGCTCGCCGCCGCCAACTCGGTGACCATCCCGGCCGGCATCGCCCTGATCACCCCGTCGGGCACCTCGCCGGAGATCACCGGCCTGAACGACAAGGACACCGTGTTCCGCACCGTGCCCTCCGACGACTACCAGGGCCGCGCGCTCGCCCGCACGCTCAAGGCGCAGGGTTACACCAAGGTCGCCGTCGCCTATCTGAACAACGACTACGGCACCGGCCTCGCCAACGCCTTCAAGTCCGAGTTCGAGGCCCAGGGCGGCGAGATCGCCGGATTTGCCGCCCATGAGGGCGAGAAGGCCTCCTACCGCTCCAACCTCGCCGAGCTCGCCAAGGGCGGCGCCGACACCCTGGTCATCTTCGACTACGGCGACGGCTCCGGCCTGACCATGCTGCGCGAATCGCTGGAGAACGGCTTCTTCGAGAAGTTCGTCGGCGGCGACGGCATGCGGTCCGACGCGCCGATCAAGGAACTGGGCGCAGAGAACCTCGCCACCTTCGTCGCCTCCTCGCCGGTCGGCGAGAAGTCGGACTCCCTCGACCTGTTCAACGAGGCGTTCAAGGCGGCCGGCGGCGATCCGGACGCGATCTTCGTCACCACCTCCTACGATGCGGCCTTCCTGCTCGCGCTGGCGCTGGAAAAGGCTGGCGGCGACAAGTCCAAGGTCGCGGCCGCCCTGCGCGAGGTCGCGGCCGGCGAAGGCGGCGAGCCGATCCGTCCGGGCGAGTGGAAGAAGGCCAAGGAGCTGATCGCGGCCGGCAAGGCCATCGACTACAAGGGCGCGGCCGGCGACCACAACTTCGACGCCGCCGGCGACGTGCCGGGCGCCTACTCGCTGTTCAAGGTCGGCGCCAACGGCTTCGAGCTGCTGACCGAGATGCAGTGATCCCTGTCCTTCGGACAGAGGACGTGATGGCCGGCGGTCTCGTGAGGGACCGCCGGCTTTCCGTTCCGTTCAGCGCTGGAACACGAAGAATGCGCCCGCGGCGATCAGCGCGAAGCCGATGACGTGGTTGATACGGATCGCCTCGCCCAGGTAGAGCACCGAGAAGCCGGCGAACACGGTCAGCGTGATCACCTCCTGGATCGTCTTCAGTTCCACCGCGCTGAAATAGCCGTGGCCGATCCGGTTGGCCGGCACCTGGAAGCAGTATTCCAGGAATGCGATGCCCCAGCTCGCCAGGATCACCGTCCATAGGGACGCGCTTTTGAACTTCAGGTGCCCGTACCAGGCGAAGGTCATGAAGATGTTGGAGGCCAGAAGCAGGCCGATGGTCGCGACCGGGACCGGGACCGGGACGAGGGACATGAATCACCCTTTGGCGCTAAAGCATAGTCGTATCGACCGGATCGAATCGGTCCGGTCGATACGACTATGCTCCAGTGACTATGCTGGAGCGATTTCTTGTCGATCAAGCGGTTCCGCTTGAGCGGAAAGCGCTCTGGCCCGGCGCCGCGACGGCGGGTGGGGCGCGGGACGGCCCCGCACAGCGGCACATCGCCGCCACGCCGGGCTTTCCGCCATGGACCGGTGCCGCCGGCCGTGCAACGGGGAACGTTGCCTGTGGCCGCCCGCGCTATTTGGTCAGGATCAGCTTGCCGAGCTTGGTGATCGTCAGCCGGTAGGTTTCCTCGTTGTGCTGGATGCGCACCTCGCGGCCGCCCTTGAACAGGGTCTGGCTGTCCACGACCGCCCGCTCACTGCCGGCCGCTGCCGCCCGGCGGGCCGCCGGCAATGTCATCTTGTCCTGTCTCGGGTTTGCTTCGCCCATCGGATTTGCCCCGCCACTTCAAGAGTTTAGAAGGATTCAAAAGTTGCGATCGGTTCGCAACAAATAACTTGACTCTAATACTCAGAATAAAGTATCAAGACAAGGCCTGATCGGCGGCAGTACGGAATTCGCGTCCTCCGGATCCCCGCCGGTCGGCAGACTGACCTCTTCAGTCGAAATGCCGGCCAGCCAGCTGTTTTCTCCTCTCCCTCAAGCGGCAAGCCAGCCCGGCATTCCCCTTCGGCCCCTTTCCGGGGGGCGTCTCCGATCCCGCCACGACCGATCTCCGTCCCGTCGGACGCGCAAGGCGCGCTCCGCCATACCCCTCCGCCGTCACCCCGGGCGAGCATCGCGAGACCCGGGGCCTACTCGTTCGCAGGGCGGTGGTTGATTGGTTCGGTCCGCGCCGCCTTACCCCTTCCGCCCCTGCGGCAGGCGGCCCAGCGAGTGGGTCCCCGGCTCTCCGCTGCGCTGCGGCCGGGGTCGAGGGTGACAAGAAGAGGGAAGGCAACGACCCGCCGCCCTCCGCCGTGCGTGCGGCGTCGGCGGTCCTTGATCCGTCGTGACGGGGTAAGCCTGTGCGGTCGGCCTCAGCTCGCGGCGGCGAGCGGCGCCTCGATGTGCAGGAGCTTGCGCAGGTCCTTGCGGTTCTCCGCGATGTCCTCGATCGTCTTGCTGTCGAGGACGTCCATGAAGGCCTCCAGCGCCTCGTGCAGCACGCCGTTGAAGCCGCAGGTGGTCAGGATCGGGCAGTCCTTGCGGCCCGAATTGAAGCATTCGGCCAGGTAGAAGGACTCTTCCGCCACCCGGACGACTTCGCCGATGGTGATCTTGTTGGCGGGACGGGCCAGCACGATGCCGCCGTTGCGACCGCGGATCGTCTTGATCAGACCGCCGTCGACGAGCACCTTCATGATCTTGAACAGATGCGTTTCCGACATGGCGAAGCTTGCCGCGATGTCGGCGACCTTGCTCGGCCGTTCCGGATTCGCGGCGCAGTACATCAGGGTACGGACTGCATAGTTGGTTTGCTGTGTCAGACGCATGGCTTAATATATGTCTTTGCGGAAGTGTCGCGTCAACACGTCCTTTGAATTATTATAATTCAAGTTCCGCTGCGAATGCGGCAACGCACCGATTCGGCCGCTCCGGAACCTTTCTCCGAGCCACAGGAAATCATATCGCGCGGGCCCTGCCAAGCGTTCAGATGACGCAGGGCGACCCGTGGCCGTGCGGCGGCAGGTTGTCGGGCAGGAAAATGTCGATGCCGATCCGTTCCTGCCCCTCCATCAGCGGCTTGCCGTCGATCAGCGCCTTCAGCACGCGCACGGCGCTGCGCACCTCGTGGCCCGCATCCTGGGCGATAACGGCGTCGAGGGTGCCGGCCAGCAGCGCGGCCCGGGTATGGGGCGTCAGTTCGTGGGCGACCACGGTCACGCGTCCGGCCGCCCCGGTCTCCTCCAGCGCCGCGATCACGCCGCGGTTGCCGGCGCCGATGCTGTACAGCCCGGCGATGTCCGGATGCTCGTCGAGCAGTCGCAGCACGATCTCGCGCGTGCGGATGTTGTCGTCGCGCCCCTCGCGCACGCGCAGCGGCTCCAGATGCGAAAACGCCTCCTCGAACAGCTCCAGGCAGCCGCCGTGGCGTTCCGCATGGTCGCGCAGGCCGAGCGATCCGGCGATGAAGCCCACCTTGGCCGGCACCTTGGGCAGGAAGCGGCCGAGCAGGCGCCCGGCGACCCGGCCAGCCGCCACGTTGTCGATGCCGACGAAATGCGACCGGGCCGAACCGGGATGGTCCGATACCAGCGTCACCACCGGCACGCCGCGCAGCGTCAGCCGGTCGATTGCGGCGCGCACCTCCGTCGAGGCCGGCGCCACCACCGCGACGCCGTCACAACTGGCCCGGTCGAGGATCGCCAGCGTGCCGGCGACCGAATGGCTGTCGAAGGCGTCGATGGGCAACACGCCGAGGTCGATCCGCTCGCCGGCCAGCCGCAGCGCCAGGTCCTCGGTTTCCCGCCTCAGGTCCAGCATGAAGGCATTGGCACCGTCGGGCAGCAGAAACTTCAGCCGGTAGCGGCGCTTCTTGGCGAGGCTGGCGGCATGGACGTCCGGACGGTAGCTCAGCGCCTCGACCGCGGCGGCCACCTTGGCCACGGTCGCCGGCCGTACCCCGGACCGCCCGTTCAGCACCCGGTCCACCGTCGCCAGGCTCACGCCCGCCCGCGCCGCCACGTCATGGATGGTTACCCGCCGCATCGCCTTTTCCGGTTGTCGAGGCCGCGACTATAGCGAAGAATGTTCGTCTGTCTGCATTTTTGTTGCAGTGCGGCAAGGGGCGCCCGTTGCGAAGCGGACGCGATCTTGAGCGCCTGCCCGCGCAGGCCGTGGCTGTCGTGACCGGCAAGGCCGGGGCCATGTCCGTCCTGCAGGCGCTCACACCGCCTGTCCGGCCGCCCAGCCGGAAGACCAGGCCCACTGGAAATTGAAGCCGCCGAGATGGCCGGTCACGTCGACCACCTCGCCGATGAAATAGAGCCCGGGCACTCTGGCGGCCTCCATGGTCTTGGACGACAGTTCCCGCGTGTCGACGCCACCGAGCGTCACCTCCGCCGTGCGGTAGCCCTCCGTGCCCGCCGGCACCAGCCGCCAGGCGTTGACCGCTTCGCCGGCCTTGCGCAGCACCTTGTCGGAGGCGTCGGCGAGCCGGCCGGACAATCCGTGTTCGCCGGCCAGTTCCTCGGCTAGCCGCTTCGGCAGCAGGGCCGCCAGCGCGGTCCTGAGATCCTGCCGGCCATGGGCCGCGCGCGCCGCCTTCAGCACCGCGAAGGCGTCGGTGCCGGGCAGCAGGTCGACCGTGATCGGCCGTCCCTCGCGCCAGTAGGACGAGATTTGCAGGATGGACGGCCCGGACAGGCCGCGGTGAGTAAAAAGCAACCCCTCGCGGAACCGGGTACCCTCGACGCTCACCGTCGCGTCGACCGACACGCCCGCCAGCCGTTGGCATAGCGCCCGGTGATGGTCGGAGAAGGTCAGCGGCACCAGCGCCGGGCGTGTCGGCACCACGGCGAGGCCGAAGCGCCTGGCGATGTCGTAGCCGAAACCGGTCGCGCCGATCTTCGGGATCGACGGCCCGCCGGTCGCCACCACCAGCGACGCCGCCCGCAGCGCGCCCCTGGAGGTCGCCACCGAAAAGCGTTCGTCCGGCCTGTCGACCGCCGTGACCTCGGTCTCCAGCAGCAGCCGCCCGCCCGCCGCCGCGAGGTCGCCGAGAAGCATATCGATGATGTCCTGGGCGCTGTCATCGCAGAACAGCTGGCCGAGGGCCTTCTCGTGCCAGCCGATTCGATGCGCCTCGACCCGCTTCAGGAAGTCGTGCTGGGTGTAGCGCTTCAGCGCCGACACGCAGAAGCGCGGATTCTGCGACAGAAAGTTTGCCGGCGCGCAGTGGAGGTTGGTGAAGTTGCAGCGCCCGCCGCCGGAGATGCGGATCTTCTCCGCGGCCCGCCGGGCATGGTCGAGCACCAGCACGCGCCGGCCGCGTCTCGCGGCCTCGATCGCGCACATCAGTCCGGCCGCCCCGGCACCCAGGATCAGGACATCGACATCCGTCATCGCGCCCGCTTATAGGGGCTACGACGGTCCGCCGCCAGCGGTCTGCCGCCTCCTGGAGGTCTCAGGCACCTCTCCGGCAGGTGCCCACCAGGACTCCGGATGGGCGTCGGAGGGATGCCGGAGTGAAGTGGGAGAGTCTCGGGACGCTTTGTCGGCAGCGTCTCAGAATGGGCTCGAAACGTCGCCCGCCTCCACGTAGACGCTCTTGATCTGGCTGTAGTGCTCGATCGCGGCGTGGCCGTTTTCCCTGCCCATGCCCGATTGCTTCACGCCGCCGAAGGGCATTTCGACCGGGGTCAGGTTGTAGGCGTTGATCCAGCATGTCCCCGCCTGCAGCGCGGCAACGACCCGGTGCGCGCGCTGGATATCCTTCGTGAACACGCCCGCAGCGAGGCCGAAGTCGGTGCCGTTCGCCCGTTCGATCACTTCCGCCTCGCCGGAGAAGTCGAGCAGGCACATGACCGGGCCGAAGATCTCCTCGCGTGCGATGCGCATGTCGTCGCGCACGTCCGCGAACACCGTCGGCTCGACGAACCACCCGCCCTCGAACCCGGGTACCCGCGCGGGTCCGCCGCCGGTCACGATCCGGGCCCCTTCCTGGCGGCCAAGCTCCATGTAGGACAACACCTTTTCCATCTGCGCTGCCGACACCAGCGGACCGATGGTGGTCGCCTCGTCGAGCGGATCGCCGATCCGCGCCTGTACGGTGCGGGCCGCCAGCCTGTCGAGGAAGGTGTCGCGGATCGCCCGGTGCACGAACACCCGCGTGCCGTTGGAGCAGATCTGGCCGCTCGAGTAGAAATTGCCGTTGATGGCAGCCGACACGGCGTTGTCGACGTCGGCGTCGTCGAACACGATCAGCGGGGATTTCCCGCCGAGTTCCAGCGTCGTCTGCTTGAGGTTTTCCCCCGCCAGCGCAGCGACCCTGGCGCCTGTCGCCACCGATCCGGTGAGCGACACCTTGGCCACCGCCGGATGGCTTATCAGACGGCGCGCGGTCTCCGCGCCGCCTTGGACGACGTTGAAGGCGCCGGCCGGCAGCCCCGCCTCCAGCAGCGCTTCGGCGAGCTTCAGCGCACTCAGGGGCGTCACCTCTGACGGCTTGAAGATCATCGCATTGCCGCAGGCAAGCGCCGGCGCGGCCTTCCAGCAGGCGATCTGGATCGGGTAGTTCCAGGCTCCGATGCCGACGCACAGCCCCAGCGGCTCGCGCCGTGTGTAGGCAAAAGACCCTCCAAGATCAATATGTTGGCCGGTCAGGGTGGCGGCCAGGTTGCCGTAGTATTCCAGGCAGTCGGCACCCGAGGCGGCATCCGCCACCAGGGTTTCCTGCAGCGGCTTGCCGGTGTCCAGCGTCTCCAGCACCGACAGCTCCCGGTTGCGCGCCCGCAGGATCTCCGCCGCCTTTCTGAGCACCCGTCCACGCGCCGCCGCCGGCGTCGCAGCCCAGGCCATCTGCCCCTCTCGAGCCGAGGATATCGCCGCCTCGATCGTCTCCGCGTCGGCCATGTGCAGGCGTGCGATGGTCTCGCCGGTTGCCGGATAAAGGCTCTCGAACGGCGTGCCCTGCGGGCTCTCGGCATAGGTGCCGGCAATGAAGTGGGAGGCTTTCGGCTGCGCACGCATGGAGACAATTCCCTTCGTTGTCAGTCTGTTGCCGGTACCGTCAGCGCTGGCGCGTGCGCCAGTGCGGATGGATCCAGGGCTCCAGGGGCGAGGCCGGCAGCGGCAGCCTGCCGAGAATATGGTCCGCAGCCTTCTCGCCGACCATGATCGACGGCGCGTTCAGGTTGCCGTTGGTGATGCGTGGAAAGACCGAGCTGTCGGCGACCCTGAGGCCCTCGACGCCGATCACCCGGCATTGCGGGTCGACGACCGCCATCGGGTCGTCCGCCGCTCCCATCCGGCAGGTGCCGCAGGGATGATAGGCGCTTTCCGCATGGTCCCGGATGAAATCGTCAAGTTCTTGATCGGACTGAACATTCCCGCCCGGCTGGAGTTCCTTGCCGCGATAGGGCGCGAACGCCTCTTGGGCGAAGATCTCGCGCGTCAGGCGGATGCAGGCGCGAAACTCCGCCCAGTCGTCCTCGTGGCTCATGTAGTTGAAGCGGATCGACGGCGGGGCCTTCGGGTCGGCGCCGGTCAGTCTTATCCGACCCCGCGACTTCGATCGCATCGGTCCGACATGGGCCTGGTAGCCGTGGCCTTCGGCCGCCGCTCTGCCGTCGTAGCGCACGGCAAAGGGCAGGAAATGAAACTGGATGTCGGGATACTCGACGCCCGCGCGCGAGCGGATAAAGCCACAGGATTCGAACTGGTTGGAGGCGCCGAGGCCCTTGCCGGTGAACAGCCACTGCGCCCCGATCAGGGCCTTGGAGACGAGGTTCCAGTGCTTGTAGAGCGTGATTGGCCGGAGGCAGGCCTGCTGGATGTAGAGTTCCAGGTGGTCCTGCAGGTTATCCCCCACGCCTGGCCGGTCGGCGACGACCTCGATGCCGTGCTCGGTCAGATTGGCAGCTGGCCCGACCCCCGACAGCATCAGCAGCTTGGGCGAGTTGACCGCCGACGCCGACAGGATCACCTCGCGTCTGGCCCGCGCCGTCCGGATTCGGCCGCCGCGCTCGTATTCGATGCCAGTCGCGCGCTTGTTCTCAAATAGGATTTTCCGCGCCAGCGCGCCCGTGACGAGGCGGAGGTTGCCTCGCTTCAGCGCCGGCCTCAGGTAGGCGTTGGCCGCCGACCAGCGCCGTCCCCTGTGGACGGTCATCTCCATGGCGCCGAAGCCTTCCTGGCGCGCGCCGTTGTAGTCGGCGGTGACCGCATAGCCGGCCTGTCGGCCGGCCTCGATGAAGGCGTCGAACAACGGGTTCCATTTCGTTCCGCGCGTGACGTGGAGCGGCCCGTCCATGCCGCGCCAGCTGGCATCGCCTTCCTTCGTGTTTTCAAGGCGTTGGAAATAGGGCAGGACATCGCGGAAGCCCCAGCCGGCGGCACCCATCGCCTCCCAGGTGTCGAAGTCGCGGGCATGGCCGCGCACATAGACCATGCCGTTGATCGACGACGAGCCGCCGATCACCTTGCCGCGCGGCGTTGCCAGCACGCGCCCGCCGAGGTGCGGTTCCGGCTCGGTGGCGAAGCCCCAGTCGTAGCGGCGCATATTCATCGGATAGGACAGCGCAGCCGGCATCTGGATGAACGGCCCGACGTCGCTGCCGCCGTATTCGAGCAGCAGCACGGACACCGACGGGTTCTCCGACAGCCGGCAGGCAAGCGCGCAGCCCGCCGACCCGGCGCCGACGACGACGAAATCGAAGGTCTCGTTCATGCCGGCGGCTCCGTCCGCCGCATGCCATGGGCGAGGATCTGCGCCTCGACATAGTCCTCGACCAGTCGGATCGCCGTCTCTGCATTCGGCGGACCGTCGGTGAGCGCGCGCCGCAGCCAGACGCCGTCGATCATCGATGCCGTCCCTTCGGCCACGCGCGCCGCCTCCGCGACGGGCAGGAAGGCCTTGAGATTGTAGGTCAGGTTGGAGGTGAGGCGCGCGGAATAGATCCTCAGCAGCCGCTTGCTTGACGGCGTCGTCTGAGCCTGGGTGTAGAAGGCGAGCCAGGCGGCGATAACCGCCTCGCGGAACTGCTCGGGTGCGAAGTTGCCGGCGATGATCGCCGAAATCCGCGCCCGCGGCGTCTCCGCCCGGGCGAGCCGTGCGCGGATGCCTTCTCCCAGGTCTTGCAGCAGGTGGCGCATGGTAGCGGCCAGCAACTGGTCCTTGGAGCCGAAATAGTGGTGCGCCAGGCCACCGGACACGCCGGCGCGCCGGGCAATCTGGGCGATCGTCACGTCGCAGAAGCCGTGTTCGTGGATTGCGTCCACGGTCGCGGCGATCAGGCTGCGGCGCCGTTCCGCTTCCATGCCGATCTTGGGCATCGACATCCTCCGTATCAGGAGCAGTCATATTTTTGATTGAGTGATCAATCAATCAAAACTTGCCAAAGCCGGAAGTCAATGTTTTGCTAAGGAGGCCTGTGGGGGGCGATCCGGGCGGCACGCCGCGACCCGGACGAGATCTCCCATTGCCTGAATGCCTTGGGCGGGGTTCACTGACCGTGAGCCATCGAAGAAATCACGTTGTCGAAACGGACGACGGATCCAGCCAGCAGGAGGACGAACCGAATGACCCTGATCTCCAAGACCATCGCCGGCGGCGCGCTCTTCCTCGCGATGACCGCGGGCGCGCTGGCGGCCGAGCCGGCGTCCTGCAAGACGGTGCGCTTCTCCGACGTCGGCTGGACCGACATCACGGCGACCACGGCGGCGGCGACGACGGTGCTCCAGGCGCTCGGCTACGACACCGAGATCAAGATCCTTTCGGTTCCCGTCACCTATGCCTCGCTGAAGAACAAGGACATCGACGTCTTTCTCGGCAACTGGATGCCGACCATGGAGGCCGACATCGCGCCCTACCGCGAGGACGGCTCCGTGGAAACGGTCGGCGTCAACCTCGAGGGCGCCAAATATACCCTGGCGGTGCCGAAATACACCTACGACAAGGGCCTCAGGTCCTTCGCCGACATCGCGGCATTCAAGGACAGCCTCGACGGCAAGATCTACGGCATCGAGCCGGGCAACGACGGCAACCGGCTGATCATCGACATGATCGACCAGGACAGCTTCGGCCTGAAGGGCTTCCAGGTGGTGGAATCCTCCGAGCAGGGCATGCTGGCCCAGGTCGCCCGCGCCACCAGGCGCAACGAGGACATCGTCTTCCTCGGCTGGGAGCCGCACCCCATGAACGCCAATTTCGACATGGCCTATCTCGACGGCGGCGACGATGTCTTCGGTCCCGACTACGGCGGCGCAACGGTTTACACCAACGTTCGCGCCGGCTATCTCGACGAGTGCCCGAACGTCGGCAAGCTCCTGAAGAATATGACCTTCACCCTGTCGATGGAAAACCAGATCATGGGCGCCATCCTCAACGACGGCGCCGACCCGGCCGCCGCCGCCAGCGCCTGGCTGAAGGCCCAGCCGGCCACCTTCGAGGGCTGGCTCGCCGGCGTCACCACCGTCGACGGCGGCGAGGCGATCCCGGCCGTGAGGACGGCGCTCGGCCTGTGATGGGGTCGGCCGGCCCGCGGGGAATATCCGGTGCGGCCGGCCGATCCGACTTGGCCGACAGGAGGGGGAGCGCGCCTTGGACTGGCTGACGGAACACAAGCTGCCGGTCGGGCCCTGGGCGAAAGCCGTTGTCGACTGGCTGACCGACAACGCGGATTGGCTGTTCGATGGTCTCTCCCTCGGTCTGGAGACCATGATCAGGGCGATCCTCTGGGTCCTGCAGGCACCTCATCCGCTGGTCGTCGTCGTCCTTGCCACCGCGCTCGCCTATGGCATCAGGCGCAGCCTGTCCTTTCCGCTCTTCGTGCTCGCCGCCCTGCTGCTGATCATCAACCAGGGCTACTGGAAGGAAACGACAGAAACTCTGGCGCTGGTCGTCGGCGCATCCACCGTCTGCATGGCGCTCGGCGTTCCGATCGGCGTCGCCGCCGCCCATCGCCCGCGGCTCTATGCGGTGCTGCGCCCGATCCTCGACCTGATGCAGACGATCCCGACCTTCGTCTATCTCATCCCGGCGCTGATCCTGTTCGGCCTCGGCATGGTTCCCGGCCTGATTGCCACGGTCATCTTCGCCATTCCGGCGCCGATCCGGCTGACCCGGCTCGGCGTGGCCTCGACCCCGGTGCAACTGCTCGAGGCAGGTCACGCCTTCGGCGCGACGCGAAGCCAGCTCTTGTGGAAGGTCGAGCTGCCCTATGCCCTGCCGCAAATCATGGCCGGCCTGACCCAGACCATCATGCTGTCGCTGTCCATGGTGGTGATCGCCGCCCTGGTCGGCGCCGACGGCCTCGGCGTGCCCACCTTGCGCGCGCTCAACACGGTCAACATCGCCCGCGGCTTCGAGGTCGGCGTCGCCATCGTGCTCGTCGCCATCGTGCTCGACCGCTTTTTCCGTCCCGGCGCCGAGCGGGGAGAGCGGTCGTGAGCGAGCCGGTCGTCTCGTTCCGCAATGTCGACATTGTCTTCGGCGACCGGCCGCAGGCGGCGCTGCCGCTCATCGACGCGGGCCTGTCACGCCGCGAGATCCGCGAGCGCACCGGCCAGATCCTCGGCGTCGCCGACGCCACGTTCGACATCCATCCCGGCGAGGTGATCGTGCTCATGGGCCTGTCCGGCTCCGGCAAGTCGACGCTCCTGCGCGCCGTCAACGGCCTCAATCCGGTCATTCGCGGCACGGTTCTGGTGCGCGACGGCGACGAGCTGGTCGATCCGGCGACCTGCGGCGAGGAACGCCTGCGCCGCCTGCGCCGCAGCCGCATCGCCATGGTGTTCCAGCAGTTCGCCCTGCTCCCGTGGCGCACGGTCGCCGACAACGTCGGCTTCGGCCTCGAACTGGCCGGCGTGCCCGCCGAGGAGCGGCGGACGCGCGTCGCCGCCCAGCTCGACCTCGTCGGCCTGCAGGGCTGGGGCGAGAAGCAGGTCCACGAACTGTCGGGCGGCATGCAGCAGCGCGTCGGCCTCGCCCGCGCCTTCGCCACCGAGGCGCCGATCCTGCTGATGGACGAACCGTTCTCGGCGCTCGACCCGCTGATCCGCGCCCGCCTTCAGGACGAGTTGCTCGACCTGCAGAAGACGCTCAACCGAACCATCGTGTTCGTCAGCCACGACCTGGACGAGGCGGCCAAGATCGGCTCGCGCATCGCCATCATGGAGGGCGGCCGGGTGATCCAGCTCGGCACGCCGCAGGAGATCGTACGCGCGCCGGCGAACGGTTACGTCGCCGATTTCGTCGGCCACATGAACCCGCTCAACGTGTTGCGTGCGCAGGACATCATGACGCCGCTGCCGGACGGATCGGCGGAGCGGCTGTCGGACGCCCCGCGCTGCGTGCCGGCCGCGTCCCTGCGTCAGGTGATCGCCCTCAAGCGCGGTTCGCCGCTGCCGGTCCTGGTCGCCGACGGCGACCGCCTCGTCGGTCAGGTCACCGAGGCGGAGCTGCTCGGCTGCATGGCCTGATCGCGCGCGCCGCCGGCGGCGTCGACGGCGTAAATGCGGATCGGCTCGCTCTTGCCCTTCACCCGGATCGGTTCCAGCGCCGCGAAGGCGAAGCCCTCGGCATTGCCGACGGCCTGCCGCACGGCGTCCGAAACGATCGTCTGCCGCGGCTCGGCGGCCGAGCACAGCCGCGCGGCCAGGTTCACATGGTCGCCGAGTACCGTGTAGTCCATCCGCTCCGGGCTTCCCATGGCGCCGACGACCACCTCGCCGGCGTCGATGCCGATGCCGATGTCCAGTTTCCAGTCCGGGTGTTCGCGTGCCGAGGCTAGCATGATGTCCTGGATCTCGAGCGCACAGCGCACCGCGTCCTCGCACATCGCCGGCCCCTGGAACACCGCCATCAGCTGGTCTCCGACGAACTTGTCGATGTCGCCGTTGTGCCGGGCGACCGCCTCGCCCTGGTTGGCGAAATAGTGGTTCAGCACCTCGACCACCACCTCCGGCTCGCGGCTTTCGGAAAAGGCCGTGTAGCCGCGGATGTCGGCGAACACGATCGCGACCCGCCGGCGCGAGCCGCCGAGCTTGACGCCGCCGTGGTCGGAGCCCTGGATCGCATGGATGGTGCCATGCGAGACGAACTTGGCCAACTGGAACCGCTCGTTGATCTGCACGATCATCTCGTTGATGCGGCTCGCCAGGTCGCCGATCTCGTCGCGCGAGCGCACAGCCTGCACGCGCGCCTGGAAATTGCCCTTGCCCACCTCGATCGCCGCCTGGCCGATCTTCAGGATCGGCCGCGAGATGCCGAGCGCGAAGGCCAGCGCGCCGAGGCCGGCGACGATGAGACCGGCCGACACCCACAGCATCAGGTTCTGGATCATCACCGTGATGGTGAAATAGGCGGCGCGCTCGCTCTTTTCGGTGATCACCGCCCAGTCGAACGGCTCGGGAAACGACAAGGCACCGAGCATCGCCTCGCCGTCAGGACGCGCATAGGGCTTCACGCTGACCAGCCGCGACTGCAGCGGAATGAGTTCGACGGCCTCGGCGACGATGGCGAAGTCGCGGAGGTCCTCTCGGCCGTCCCCGAACAGCCGCCGGCCGGTCCGGTCGACGAGGATGATCGTTCCGGTCTTGGCGAACGGGTGGTCGCGCACGAGGTCGCGCAGCGGCGACAGGTCGATGCGCGCCGATAGCGTTGCACGGCCGCCGGCCAGCGGCCGGCGCAGCGGCAGCACCACCGTGGCGAGCCAGATGTCGGTGCCGGCCACCTGCTGGGCCATCCTCTCGAACCCCGTGTCGCCGTGCAGAAAGGCGTCGATGCGTTGCGCCGGGATGCGCAGCACCTCCGCCGGATCGAGTCCCGCCTGCGTCAGTCGGGCGCCGAGGCTCTCGCGCGTCACCAGCAAAGGCTGGTCGCGGCCCTCGACCGTGATCTGCAGCGCGGCGATGTCGGCGAGGTCGCCGATGCCGAGCGTCAGCAGGGCGATCTTCGCTTCCACGCCCAGCTTGTCGTCGTCGATCGCATTGGCGATCAGCGACAGCGGCGCCAGCCAGGCGTTGCGATGCGTGTTGTCGATCTCGTCGGTGATCTGGCGAGCGGTGGTGACGAGCTGGTCGTTGGCCGAGCTTTTCAGTTCGTCCCGGGCGATGCGGATCAGCGTGCCGCCGGCGATCAGCAGCGGCAGGACCGCAATCGCGACCGAGAAGACGAGCAGTTTCTTGCGCAGTGTCAGCCGCATCCGGATGTCGCCCCGCCCTGGCGGCGCCTCAGAACCCCTCCCGCGCGCGCACCTTGACCGCGATCGTATCAGAAGCGACGCCGCAGGACAGGCCCGTCATGTCGGAAACGGTCAGCGTCACCTGATAGTCGCCGGGCCCGCTGAACATGTGCGACACCCGTTCGCCGGTCCGCTGGCCGTCCGGTCCGAAGTCCCAGACGTGGGCTAGGTCCGTGCCGTCAGGGTCGTAGGAGCGCCAGCCGCTGAACGCGACCTGATCGTTGGCGCCGCCGACGAACACCTCTTTGTCGCCGCCGGCATCGGCGCTGGGCGGCGCGTTGACGATGACGGTCAGCCGGTCGGTCTGGGTCGCGCAGGACGACCCGCTGTCGTCGGTCACGGCAACCTCGACCTCGTAGGTGCCCGGCTTGTCGAAGATATGCTCGGCGCGCGGTCCGCTTGCCGTCGCGCCGTCGCCGAACGACCACGTGACCGCGGTGATGGTGCCGTCCGGATCGCTCGACGCGGCGGCGTCGAACATCACCGGCACGCCGGGGCAGACGATCCGGTCGGCGCCGGCGACCGCGTTGGGCGGCCGGTTGACATGCAGGATGTGCGAGGCCTCGCGCCGGCTCGAAGCCCGGCCCATGCCGTCGTCGAGCAGCACCGACAGATTGTAGCGGCCGGGCGAGACGAAGCGCTTGGTCAGCGACGGTGCATCCGACGTGGTGCCGTCGCCGAGCGACCAGGCGTAGCTCCTGATCGGCCCTTCGGGCGAGGTCGATCGCGCGGCCGACAGCGTCACCTGTTCGCCGACGCAGGCTGCGGCCGGTGCGTCGAGCACCGCGGCGACGCCGTCGTGGACGATCACCGTCAGCGTGTCGGTCGCGACCGAGTTGGCGAGCCTGGCGGTATCCTCGACCGTCAGCGTCACCGTGTAGCGGCCAGGCGTGGCATAGCGCTGGCGGGTGACCGCGCCCTCTGCGCTGCGGCCGTCGCCGAGATCCCAGCGGTAGGCCGCGATGCCGCCGTCCGGATCCCGCGACGCGCTGGCGTCGAGGACGAACTCCTCGTTGACGCCGACGATGAGGTCGGCGCCGGCTTCCGCGACCGGCGGCGCATTGACCGTCAGGACGTGATAGGCGGTGATCTGCCGGCAGTCGTCCGACTGCGCTGTGCTGTTCACGGTCAGCGCGATCCGGTAGGTGCCGGGCGTGTCGAAGACGTGGCGCGCGGTTTCGCCGTCCGCCGCCGTGCCGTCGCCGAGATCCCAGCGCCATGCGGTGATGGCGCCGCCGTCGAGATAGGAGGTCGAGCCGTCGAGGACGACTTCGGCGCCGGCGGGCACCGCCTGGGGCGCGACGATCAGCGGCACCGGAGCGGCGACCACTTCCACCGTCACCTCGTCGGTCGAGCGGATGTCGCACTGGCCGACCTGGTCGCCCTCGATGGTCAGGTGCACCCGGTAGGTGCCGGCGCGCCGGTAGAGGTGCTTCGGCCGTTCGCCGCCGCCCGATCCGCCGTCGCCGAAATCCCACAGGAAGCGGTTGACGACGCCGTCCTCATCCCACGATTTCGAGCCGTCGAAGGTCACTTCCGTGTTGGCGCAGATCTTCATGTCTTCGCCCGCCTCGGCCACTGGCGCCTGGTCGACCGTCACCGCGATGCGATCGGTATGGCTGGCGTTGCCAAGGCCGCTGTCGTCGGTCACCGTCAGAGCCACCGGATAGACGCCGCCGCGCCGGTAGGTCTTGGTCGGGTTGACGATGTCGGAACTCTCGCCGTCGCCGAAGTCCCAGGCGTACTTGAGCACGCCGCCGTCCGGATCGTAGGAATTGCTGCCGTCGAGCACCAGCACGTCGCCGGTGCACAGGCGCTGGTTCTCGCCGGCGACCGCCACCGGGGCGCTGTTGATCGTCACCGTCATCGCGTCCCGGTGCGTGGCATTGGCGAGCCCGGTGCCGTCGTCGACGGTCAGCATCACCGGATAGCGGCCGCTGGCGGCATAGGTATGGGCGACCACGGCGCCTTGGGCGCGCGTGCCGTCGCCGAAGTCCCAGTTGTAGGTGAGGGCGTCGCCGTCCGGGTCGAGCGAGCCGGAGCCGTCGAAGACGACGAAAGTGCGCGCCGTGAACTGGTCCGCACCGGCCTCCGCCACGGGCTGGTGGTTGACGCGGATGGTCACCTCGTCCTCGGCCAGGCTGTTGTCGACGCCGGCGTCGTCCGAGATGGTCAGGCGCGCCGTGTAGACGCCCGGCGTGTCGAAGCGGCGCTCGGCCACGGCGCCGAACACGGGTTCGTCGCTGTCGCTGAAGTCCCAGCGGTAGTCGGTCACCGTGCCGTCCGGATCGTGCGAGCGCGAGCCGTCGAGGCGCGCCGTCTCGCCCGGAGCGATCAGGACGTCGGGCCCCGCCTCCGCCACCGGCTCCGCGTTGATCGTCACCTGCGCCTCGTCATGGTCGACGGCATTGTCGTGGCCGGTGTCGTCGCGCACCGTCAGGCGCACGTGGTAGGTGCCAGGCTTGTCGAAGGCATGCACCACGACCGGTCCGCTTGCCGTCGTGCCGTCCTTGAAGTCCCAGTCGTAGGCGACCACGTCGCCGTCCGGATCGACCGAGCGCGTCGCCTGGAAGGTCAGGTCCTCGCCCGGCGCGCCGATGAGATCGGGGCCGGCGTCGGCGATCGGCGGTGCATTGACGATCACGGTCAGGCTGTCTTCGGCCGTGTTGCGGATCGTGCCGGAGGCATCCGTCACCGTCAGCCGCACCCTGTAGGTGCCCGGCCGGCGATAGACATGGGCCGGCGCCGGCCCGCTGCCGGTCTCGCCGTCGCCGAACTCCCAGTGATAATCCGCCACCGCGTCGTCGGGGTCGGAGGAACTGAAGCCGTCGAACTGGACGACGCTGGCGGTGACCATCTGGTCGGGACCGGCGACCGCCACCGGCGGCGCATTGACGCGCACGCTCAGCGTGTCGGACGCGGACCGCGTTGCGGTGCCGGAATCGTCGGTCACCGTCAGCCGTACGGAATAGGTGCCGGGCGCGCCGTAGGCGTAGCTTGCCACCGCGCCGGAGGCGGTCGACCCGTCGCCGAAGTCCCAGGCATGGTCGATCAGCGTGCCGTCGGCGTCGCTGGAGGCAGAGCCGTCGAAGCGGATCACCTCGCCGATGGCGACGCTGAGGTCCAAGCCGGCGACCGGATAGGGCGTCTCGTTGACGATCACCTCGGCGGTGTCGCTTGCCGTGCTGTTGGCGACGCCGGCGTCGTCGGTCACCGTCAGCCGCACTGTGTAGCGACCAGGTCCTGCATAGCCGTGCTCGACGGCGGCGCCCGACAGCAGCGTGCCGTCGCCCATGTCCCAGTCGTAGGCGGTGATCCGGCCGTCCTGGTCGTAGCTCCGGCTGCCGTCGAAGCGCAGCCGCGTGCCGGCTTCCGTGCGCCGGTCCGGGCCCGCCTCTGCCACCGGCCGGGCGTTGGCGCGCACCGCGATCTCGAGCGCGGCCGTGTCGCAGGCATGGCCGGAATCGTCGCGGATGCGCAGCACGACGCGGTAGTCGCCGGGCGCCTCGAACACCCGTGTCACGGTCCTGCCCGTCGCCGTGCTGCCGTCGTTGAACACCCAGTCGTAGCCGGTGATCCGCCACGGCCCGGCATCCGAGGCGGCTGCCTCGAAGGTCACCGTCTCGCCGGCCGCCACCGTCGCCGGCACGTCGATGCGCGGCACCGGCGGATGCTTCACCAGCACGTTGATGTCGGCCGCGCTGCCATTGCCGACCTGGTTGGAATCGTCCGTCACCTCCAGCCGTTCGGTAAACCGGCCGGGCTCGGGATAGTCCTTGACCACGCTCGGTCCCTCGGCCGTCGTTCCGTCGCTGAAGCGCCAGGTGAAGCTCAGGCGGTTGCCGTCCGGGTCGCCGGAGCGCGAGGCGTCGAAGGCCACCGCCCGGCAGCTGTCGAGGAAGGTCGTGTCGACCTCGACTGTCGGCCGCCGGTTCGCGATCCAGTTGAACGGCGGCAGGTCGAGTGGCAGCAGCCTGTCCGCCTTGACCGAGATGAAGAAGGTGGCGTCGTTGGGGATCTCGCCGCCGCCGGCAAGCGTGATCGCTGCCGTCTCGCCCAGCTCCCGCTCCTCCAGTTCGACCGTGTCGTGCTTCCACTGGTCCTGGCCCGAGGCGGTCAGCGGCAAGGTGCGGAACCGGGTGGTCAGCGCCACCCGCCCGTGCGCGGCGTCGAAATTCTGTACTTCCAACCTGCGCTGGTCGGCGGGCGCGGTGAAGCGCAACTCGGTCAGCGTCTGCCGGTTGGGCACCCGGATCGTTGGCGCGAAGGAGAACAGCCTGGTGCCGGCAGGCTCCACCGCGCGCCGCTCGCGCAGGCTCAGCGCGACGCCGTAGAGGTTGCCGTCGTTGCCGGACGTGCCTTCGACCAGCAGGCGGAACACGCGCCGGTCGCCGACCAGGTCGCCCTGCTCGGGCGAGAGCAGCGCGAACGGGATCCATTGCCCGTCGGCGCCCTCGTCCGTGCCGTAGTTGCGCTCCTGCAGCAGCGTTCCGCCGGTCAGTTCCTCCGGCGTCTCGGCGCCCCCGGTTGCCATGTCGCCGGCATAGGCGCCCGTGCCGCCGAACAGCGCGAAGCGGGTGACCGTGTCGGCCTTGCCGTAGACGAGGTCGTGGTCGCCGCCGGTCTCGGGATCGAACAGGCGGACGTAGACGCGTTCGTTCGTTTCGGCGGGCAGGCTTAGGTAGATCACCTGGCGGTTGGTCGGGTCGCCCTCGCGGCTCGGCGCGTCCTTGCCGTAGGTGACCAGCAGCGGCACGTCGATCGGCCGATTGTCCTGCGCCTGTGCCGAGCCGGCGCACAGAACGGTGGCGAGCGCGACGGCCCAGCCCTTGGCCCGTCGCCCAGCCCGGCGTGTCAAGCGGTTCGCGTCGACGACATACATTCCAGCGACCATCCCCGGCTATCTGATGCGGACCCTGGCCCGGTTGCCCGCATCGTCCTCGAGTTCCACCTCCGCCAGGGTGGCTCGCCCCGCTTGGCCCGCGGCCACGGCCACGGTGCCCTTGTAACTTCTGCTCAGCTTGTTGTAGCGCAAGAATCCCTGGTGCGCCTCGCCATTCGCCAGCACGGTAAACGGCGCCGCCTTGGCCAGACCCGTGCCGTCCTCGGCGACCACCTCGACCTCGACGCGACCGTCCGGCCGGGCCTCGACGCTGTGGCGTACGTAGCTCGGCGGCTCCTGGTCGAGCGTCACGCTCCAGCGCTCCACCGCGACGTTGCCGGCCGCGTCGGTGGCGGTCATCTCGATCGCATTGGCGCCGGCGACCAGGGTGATCACCTCGTCGAAGGTGCCCTCGGCGAGCGGGATCGGGCGCCCGTTCAGCGTCGCCGTGCCGCCGCCCTGGATCCGCCCGCGCAGCGCCAGCCACTCGACCGAGGTCAGCCGGGGCAGGGGCGCGTCGAGGCGTATCGTCGGCGGTTCGCGGTCGACGGACGCCTCGAAGCCGTCGCGGCTCTCGAACCCGGACGGCGCGACGATGACGAGGCCGAAACGCTCGCTGTCGGCGGCAAGCGCGACCGTGATGCCGAAACGGCCGTCGTGCGCCGAGGTGGTCGATGCGCGCACGGCGCCGGCCGCGTCGACGACGTCCAGCCGAGCATCGGCCGTCGTGGTTCCGCTCAGCGTGATCTCGCGGGCAGGCGCGAGGAAATGACGCGCCGACAGGCGCGCCAGCCGCTCGTCGAACACGACCGTCGCCGCCGCATCCGGCATGTGGACGAACTCGCGGATCGCCGCCGTCTCGTTGCCGGCCGCATCGCGCGCGACGATGTCGAGCCGGTTCAGGCCCTCGCGCGCCGTCACCGTCACGCTGTAGCTCCCGTCCGCTGCCACGGCCGCCGGCACGCCGTTGACCGACACCTCAGCGCCCGCCTCGCTTTCGCCGCGCACCTCGACCGACGGCTCACGCAGGATGCTTTCGCTCGCCGGCGCCTCGATGCGCAGGAACGGCGGCGCGGTGTCGATACGCATGTCGAAGCGCCGCGTCTGGCTGCGCTGGCCGGGCAGCCCGAACCGGTCCAGCGCCGACACCCGCCAGTAGTAGAGTCCGGCCTGCAGGTCTCCGGTCGTATAGCCCGCGTCTGCGAGGCCCGAGGCCGAGCGCACCATGGTGTTGAAGCCCGGGTCGAGGGCGATCTCGATCCAGTAGCCGGACGCGGCCGGATCGGTCTGCCAGGCGAGCTGGACCTCGGAATTGAACACCACGCCGTCGTCCGGCGGCGCGACGAGCACCGGTGCGCCGAGCAGGTCGATCTTGGCGCGCGGCTGCTCGCCGGAGCGGATCACGACGCCTTCGTTGCGCCCGAGCGCCACCGTGTCGCCGCGCGCGGCGATCTGCACCTTCTGGTCGTCGTAGTTGGTGAATTTGGCGCCGCTGACGTCCTGTCGCACCCAGAAATCGCCGGAATCGATCTTCGCCTCGACGTCCGGCACGTCGACTTTCAGGTTCTTGCGGCTCGAGTTGCCGCCGAGCAGGGCGTAGAAGTCGCCCTCCACCAGGCTGACTTTGGCGTCCTCGCGCTTCTTCAGCGGATCGACGCGCATGCGTTCGATCACCGCGTGCGAATTGGCGTTGAGCCGCAGCCGGCCGGCGTCGCGGAAGGTGATCTGCGCGGTTGAGCGCGACAGCGTGCGCACCTTTTCCTCCTCGACCAGGATCGCGTTGAGCGGTCGCTCGCCCCAGCCGAGGTCTTCCGGCCGTTGGCCTTCGACCCAGCCCTGCCGGTCGCTCAGCCGCGCTTCCGCCGCCTGGTCGCGGTTCTGTTCGGCAATCGCGAAGGCGGCCTGCGCCGCCGTTCCCGATTCCGAGGCGAGCGCCAACGCCTGCGACCACTCGCCGGCCTTCTGCAGGTCCAGCGCCTGATCGTGCAGGGCGATGGCGCGGCTGATGTCCTCGAAGGCGAACACCTGCGCACCGATGGCGTTGGCTTCCTGGATCCGCTCCAGCGAGCGCGTTAGCGCGCTGCGCGTCTCCTCGACCGCGCCGACCGGGATGGTCAGGGCGAGCCCGGGCCGCAACTCGGCCAGGCCGGCGAGCCCGGTGCTCTTGAGGATCGACGGCCACAGGTCGGCGTCGCCCAGGTAGGTCTCGGCGATCGCGCGCAGGTCCAGACCGGGGGCGTAGGATATCGACAGGGTCGGGGCGGCCACGCCAGGTGCGGACAGGCCGAGCCACAGCGCCGCTCCCGATGCGAGCGGGCCGGCCCAGGGCGTCATGCGCCTTTGCCTGCGGCGTCCGGAGATCATGGTCTGTTCCAATCATGCTGCCAGGCAGCACCGGAAATATTAACAGTTTGGTAAGAAATTGGCAGGTTTGCCGTTGGAAATTGTGCAAACGCGGTTAAGCGGACGCTCAAATGCGCCGCTTGCGCCCGCATGTCAAGACGGCGGGCTCAAGACGCGAACGCGCGGCCGGGGGGCAGCCGCGCGTTCGCGTTCCGGGGCTCTGTGTTCAGACGGTGCCGGCGAGCGCTCGGTCGAAGATGTCGAGAGCGGCGTCCTTGGTGAGCTCGACCGGATTGCCGCCGGCGGTCGGATCGACGACGGCCATCTCGGCGATCAGCTCGCGCCTGGCGGCGTCCACGCCCAGTCCTCCCAGCGTGTGCGGCACGCCGAGGTCCTCACGCAGGGCGAGGATATGGTTCAGGAAGCCGTCGAAGCCGCCGGAAATGCCGACGAAGCCGGCGAGCCTGTCGATCTTGGCCTCGATCGCCGGGCGGTTGAAGGTGAGCACATAGGGCATGAACACGGCGTTGGTCATGCCGTGGTGCGTGTCGTAGAGCGCGCCGACGGGGTGCGACAGCGAATGGATCGCGCCGAGGCCCTTCTGGAACGACACCGCGCCCATCGCCGCGGCGCTCATCATGTGCCCGCGGGCGAGCAGGTCCGAGCCGTCGGCGGCGACCTTCGGCAGATTTTCCAGCACCAGGCGCACGCCCTCGACCGCGATGCCTTCCGACATCGGGTGGTAGAACGGCGAGGAATAGGCCTCCAGGCAGTGGGCGAGCGCGTCCATGCCGGTGCCGACCGTGATCGTGCGCGGCATGCCGGCGGTCAGTTCCGGATCGCAGATCACGTAGGCCGGCAGCATCTTCGGGTGGAAGATGATCTTCTTGGTATGCGTCGCCTCGTTGGTGACGACGCCGGCGCGGCCGACCTCGGACCCGGTGCCCGCGGTGGTCGGCACGGCGACGATCGGCGCGATGCCGGCCGGGTCGGCGCGGGTCCACCAGTCGCCGATGTCCTCGAAGTCCCACATCGGTCGCGTTTGGCCGGACATGAAGGCGATTACCTTGCCCGCGTCGAGGCCGGAGCCACCGCCGAAGGCGATCACGCCGTCATGACCGCCGGCTTTGTAGGCGGCGACACCCGCCTCGATGTTGCTGTCGACCGGGTTCGGCTTGACGTCCGAAAAGACTGCGGTCGGCAGGCCGACCGCGTTCAGCGCGGCGACGGCGTCGGCGACCATCGGCATCCTGGCCAGCACCGGATCGGTGACCAGCAGCGGCCGGGTCATGCCGGCGGCTTTGACGACCGTCGGCAGTTCCTTGATGCGCCCGGCGCCGAAGCGCACGGCGGTGGGATAGGACCAGTTGGCGGAGGGCAGGGAAGTCATGGCTGTTGGCTTTCGGTAAGTTGGGTCCGTGTGGCGATGCCGGTTGCGTCTCCCTCTCGATTGTGGGGGAGGGGTAGGGGAGAGGGATGCGGCCGTCGACCCTTCCCTTCCCTGATCCTCCCCCTTGCGGGGGTAGCGCGAACCGGCCCCGTTCGTCTCAGTGCTCGACGCGCAGGTGGAACGACTTCGGCCGGGTCAGGTTGGCGAAGCCGATCTCTGACAGCGCCGCGCCCTTGCCGGTGTCCTTGACGCCGGTCCACACCAGGCCCGGGTCGACGTAGTCGCAGCGGTTCATGAACACCGTGCCGGTGTCGATCTGGTGGCCGATGTGCTCCGCTGCCGCCAGGTCCTCGGTCCAGATCGACGCGGTCAGCCCGTAGGGGCTGTCGTTCATCAACTGGATCGCTTCGGCGTCGTCCTTCACCTTCATGATGCCGACGACCGGGCCGAAGCTCTCTTCGCGCATCACCGACATCTGGTGGTTGACGTTGGTCAGCACCTGCGGCGCCAGATAGGGCGTGCCGGCTTTGTCGGCGGGGAAGGCCGCCGTGTCGATATGCGCCTTGGCGCCCTTGCGCAGGGCCTCCTCGGTCTGTTCGCGCACCCAGGCAGCGAAGCGCGCCTGTGCCATCGGGCCGATGGTGGTCTCCGGGTCGAGCGGATTGCCGAGCGTATACTGCCGGGTCAGGTTGACGAAGCCGTCGACGAAGGCGTCGTACCGGCTTTCGTGGACATAGATGCGCTCGATGCCGCAGCAGCACTGGCCGGAGTTGTAGAAGGCGCCATCGACCAGGTTGGCGACCGCGTAGTCGAGGTTCGCGTCGGCCATGACATAGGCCGGGTCCTTGCCGCCCAGTTCCAGCCCGAGCGTGGCGAAAGTGCCGGCCAGCGCCTTCTCGATCGCCTTGCCGCCGGCCACCGAGCCCGTGAAGTTGACATGGTCGATCAGGCCGGAACCGAGCAGCGTCTCAGTGCCGTCGTGGGACAGCACGATGTTCTGGAACACGCCCTTGGGCAGGCCGGCCTTCTCGAACGCCATGGCGAAGCGCTCGCCGACCAGCAGGGTCTGCGCGGCGTGCTTGAGCAGCACCGCGTTGCCCGCCATCAGCGCCGGGAAGATGGTGTTGCCTGCGGTCAGGTAGGGATAGTTCCAGGGCGCGATCACCATCACGACGCCGAGCGGCTCGTGGGTCAGGTAACGCTTGAAGCCGGGTCGGTCGGTGCGCTCGATCGGCGCCAGCGCCCCGGCCGCGATACCGGCCATGTAGCGGGCGCGTTCCTCGAGGCCGCCCTTCTCGCCGCCGTAGCGAACCGGCCGGCCCATCTGCCAGGTCAGTTCCGGCACGATCTCGTCGTTCATGGCGAGCAGCGCGTCCAGCGCCTTCAGGCACAGCGCGACGCGGGTGTCGAGCGGCGTCGCCGCCCAGTCGCGCTGCGCCGCCTTGGCCGCCGAGACCGCGCGGTCCACCGCCGCGGCGTCCGCCGTCGGACGTTCCGCATAGACCGATCCGTCGACCGGCGAGATGAGCTTGAGTGTTTCGGTCATGGTCTTCTTCCAGTTGGCAAGCGAGTGTCTTGTTCGGGTTAACAGGCGAGGGTCCGGACGTGTCCGGCCTCTCCGTAGGCTAGGATCGCGCGGTCGCGGGTGACGATGGTCAGGTCGTGCTCGCGCGCGGTTGCTATCAGGATCCGATCCATCGGATCGCCGTGGACGGGTGCCGGCAGGCAGGAGGACGCGATCAGGATGTCGGCCGTCACCGCCTCGACGGTGACATCCGCGGCTGCGACGAAGTCCTGGAACCATCGCAGCGGCGGTTTGGTCGATGCGATGCGCCCTGTGGCGACAAGCAGCCCGAGTTCCCACGCCGACATGACCGACAGGCTGATCGGCTCGCCCGCTGCTTCGACGGCGTCGATGGCAGCCATGGCCGCGTCGGCGACGGGCTCGCCTTGCGACAGCCAGATCATCGCGCAGGTGTCGAGAAGCAGCCGGTCAGCCATTCCCGTAGACCTTTCCCCACTCCGGATCGGCCGACCCGGTCAGATCCACGCCGGGAAGAACGGTCAGCGTCCCCTTCATGCAGCCGAAAATCCTGTTGCGGGACCGCTGTCCGGTCGCCCCTTCGTCGATCGGCTCCGGCATGAGCGCGCGGCGGAAGACGAGCTTGCCGGCCGTGACGTCGACCTGTTCGGTGCGATAGCCGGCGGCAAGCCACTCCCGCGTCATGGGGTTGTTGCTCGGGTTGTTGCTCCACCAGGCCGGATACTGTTTCGACGCCGGCAGGCTTTCGCCGAGCAGGCGCTCGATTTCCGAGAAGGTCATCGGAACCGTTTCCCGGCCCTGATCGAGCAGGAACATGCGCAAGGGCGTGTACTTTCCCATCCCGGCCTCTTTCAGCCCTCACCAGGGCTGGTCGCGGTGTGCAGATTCAGTGTTGCCGCTCCAGGTCGAAAAAAGCAACATTAAAGCTTTAACACCTCTCGAAGCCGCGGGCGATCTCGTAGTCGGTCACCACGCGGTCGAAGTCCTCCTGTTCCCATTCCGCGGCGCGCACGTAGTGGTCGACGACCGCGTCGCCCAACGCCTCGCGCAGCATCTTCGACTTGCGCAGCGTGCCGATGGCGTCGCGCAGCGTCTTCGGCACCTCGCGCGCCCGCGCCGCCTGGTAGACGTCGCCGCTCGCCGGCGGCGCCAGCTCCAGCGTGTCTTCCATGCCCTTGATGCCGGCGGCGATCTGCACCGCAAGCGCAAGATACGGGTTGAGGTCCGAGCCGCCGATGCGGCATTCCACCCGCAGCCCCTTGGTGCCTTCGCCGCACAGGCGGAAGCCGGCGGTGCGGTTGTCGATCGACCACACGGTCTTGGTCGGCGCGAAGGTGCCTTTCAGGAACCGCTTGTAGCTGTTGACGTAGGGCGCCAGGAAATAGGTGTAGTCGGCGGCATAGTGGATCAGCCCGGCCATATAGTGGCGCATGGTCGCCGACATGCCGTAGGGTCCCTGCGGGTCGCAGAAGGCGTTCTCGCCGTCCTTCGTCCACAGCGACTGGTGGATGTGTGCCGACGAGCCGACCCGGTCCTTGTGCCACTTCGGCAGGAAGGTCGCCGCGTGGCCGTGCTGCCAGGCGATCTCCTTGGTCGCGTGCTTGGCGATGGCGTGGTTCTCGGCGCAGTCCATCGCCGGCGCATAGCGGATGTTGAGTTCCTCCTGGCCCGCCTCGGCCTCCCCCTTGGTGTTCTCGATCGGGATGCCGGCCGCGAAGAGATGGTTGCGCAGCGGGCGCATGATGCTCTCTTCCTTGGTCGTCTGCAGGATGTGGTAGTCCTCGTTGTAGGCGGAGATCGGCGTCAGGTCGCGGAAGCCGGACTTGGCGATCTCGGCATAGCTCTTCTCGAACAGGAAGAACTCAAGTTCGGTGCCCATCATCGGCACCAGGCCCATCGCCTCCAGCCGGGCGACCTGCTTCTTCAGCATCGCGCGCGGCGAATGCGGCACCTCCTCGTGATGGTGATGGTCGAGCACGTCGCACAGCACCATCGCCGTGCCCTCCAGCCACGGCACCAGCCGCAGCGTCGTGAGGTCCGGCTTCATGACGTAGTCGCCGTAGCCGCCGGCCCAACTCGTCGCCGCATAGCCCTCGACCGTGTACATCTCCAGGTCCGTCGCCAGCAGATAGTTGCAGCAGTGGCTCTCCTTCCAGGCGCTCTGGACGAAGTGGTGGGCGTGGAAGCGCTTGCCCATGAGCCGGCCCTGCATGTCGACGATGCAGGTCAGTACGGTGTCGATCTTGCCTTCGGCGACGGCCTGCTTGAGGGCATCGAATGTCAGATTGCCGGCCATGGGGAGTGTGGTTCCGTGTTGTGTTGAGGTCTGTTGGGCCTGCGCGAGGCCGGGGGCGCACCCCGGCCTCGGGATCTCGTTTCGCTGGTGCCGCTCAGGTGTAGCGGTACGGCCGGCCGGCCTTCTGCATGTCGGCGTTGTACTTCTTGATGATGTCGACGACCTTCTTCTTGGTCTCCGACTCCGCCGCGATCTCGTCCCAGAACTTGATCGCGGCCTCCTCGACTGTCGCCCATTCCGCGTCCGGGATGGTGGTCAGTTCCAGCTTGGTGCCCTCGACGCGCAGCGACGCCTCGCCGCCCCAGTACCACCACTGGCGATAGTAGTGCGACGCATCCATGGCCAGCTGCAGCATGGTCTTCAGGTGGTCGGGCAGTTCGTTCCAGCGGTCCATGTTGGCGAAGAACGATCCGGCCCAGGCGCCCGAGATGTTGTTGGTCAGGAAGTAGTTGGTCACGTCGGCCCAGCCGACAGTGTAGTCCTCGGTGATGCCCGACCAGGCGATTCCGTCGAGTTCGCCGGTCTGCACCGCGACTTCGATGTCCTCCCACGGCAGCGTCACCGGCACGACGCCGAACTGCGTCAGGAAGCGGCCGGCGGTCGGGAAGGTGAATACCCGCTTGCCTTTCAGGTCGGCGAGGCTGCGGATCGGGTCCTTAGTGGCGAAGTGGCACGGGTCCCAGGCGCCGGCGGAGATGTGCTTGACGCCGACCTTGGCGTATTCCTCCTCCCAGATCTCCTTAAGCCCGTACTGGTTGAACAGCACCGGCACGTCGAGCGAATAGCGGCTGGCGAAGGGGAAGTAGCCGCCGAACACGGTCACTTCCGTCGGCGAGGCCATGGAATCGTCGTCCGACTGCACGGCGTCGATGGTGCCCTTCTGCATGGCGCGGAACAGCTCGCCTGTGGGTACGAGCTGGTCGGCGAAATAGAGCTCGATCTCCATCTGGCCGTTGGCCGCCTTGTTGAAGGCGTCGATGTGCGGCTTGATCACGTGCTCGGCCAGCGCCGGGCCGGCATAGGTCTGCAGCCGCCACTTGATCGGCGCCTGGCCGAGCACGGCGGGGGCGGCCAGCGTGCTGGCGCCGGCGCCGGCGACGGCGGTCAGGCCGGCGGTCTTCAGGAATTCGCGTCTGTTGGTCATGTCGAAGTACTCCCCTGTTGGTGATGCGGTATGGCGTCTCCCGTGCCGGGTTTCCGGTCGTTCGTGCGGGAGGGAATGCGGGCGATGTCAGGTCGCAATCGGTCCTTTCGGCAATGGGTCTGTCCGGCGCTGCCGCGTCGGTCTGGTCCTGTCCGGCTTGCTCATTTCGCGTACACCGTCTCGGGCAGCCACAGCGCGATCTGCGGGAACGCCATGATCAGGGCCAGCGCGGTCATCATGACCAGAACGAAGGGCAGGATCGAGCCGTAGATGTCGCGCAGCGAGACCTCCGGCGGCGCCATCGCCCGCATCAGGAACAGATTGTAGCCGAACGGCGGCGTCATGTACGCGATCTGCGTCGTCACGGTGTAGAGCACGCCATACCAGATCAGCACCTGCTCGCGCGGCAGGCCCAGGTCGAGGGTGGCCACCAGCGGCACGTAGAGCGGTGCGACGATGACCAGCATGGCCGTGTCGTCGAGGAACGTGCCCATCAGCAGGAATGAGATCTGCATCAGGATCAGGATCGTCCACGGATCGAGGCCGAGCTGGCGGGTGAACAGGTTGTCGATCGCCTTGACCGCGCCGAGACCGTCGAACACGGCGCCGAAGCCGAGCGCGGCGAGGATGATCCACATGAACATGCAGGAGATGGCCAGCGTCTGGCGGATGCACACCTGGAACACCTGGCGCGTCATGCGGCCCTTGGCGACAGCGATCGCGAAGGCGGTCATGGCGCCGATCGCCGAGCTTTCCACCAGGCTCGTCCAGCCGTTGACGAAGGGCACCATCATCGCCGCGAAGATGATGATCGGCAGCAGGCCAGCACTCAGCAGCTGCAGCTTGTCGGCCAGCGGCAGGGCGCGCTCCTCCGCCGGCAGCACCGGGCCGAGACGCGGGTTCAGGCGGCAGCGGATGTAGATGTAGACGATGAACATGCCCGCCATCATCAGCCCCGGCACGACGCCGGCCAGCCACAGCTGGCCGACCGGCTGGCGCGCGATCATGGCGTAGAGCACCAGCACCACCGACGGCGGCACCAGGATGCCGAGCGACGAGCCGGCCTGGATGACGCCGGTGACCATCTTCTTGTCGTAGCCGCGCCGCAGCAGCTCCGGCAGGGCGATGGTCGCGCCGATCGCCATGCCGGCGACCGACAGGCCGTTCATGGCCGAGACCAGCACCATCAGCCCGATGGTGCCGATGGCGAGCCCGCCGCTCACCGGTCCCATCCAGACGTGGAACATCTTGTAGAGGTCGTCGGCGATCTTGGATTCCGACAGCACGTAGCCCATGAAGATGAACATCGGCAGCGTCAGCAGCGGATACCACTTCATCAGTTTCATGGCCGCCGCGAAGGGAATGTCCGAGCCGCCGGTGCCCCACAGCGTCAGCGCCGCGACCGCGGCGATGCCGCCGATGGCGCCGAACACCCGCTGTCCGGTCATCAGCATCAGCATCATCGACGCGAACATGAACAGCGCGATCATCTCGTAGGACATCAGATCTCCTCTCCGCGGATCCGCGCGATGTCCTTGATGAATTCCGACAGCGCCTGCAGCAGCATCAGCGTGAAGCCGACGCACATGGTCACCTTGATCGGCCACAGCACCGGCCGCCAGGCCGTCGGGCTGCGTTCGTTGTACTGGAACGAATAGAGCGTGCTCTCCACCGCGCCGTAGAGCAGCACGCCGAGATAGAACATCAGCAGAAACACGGTGAAGGCGTCGAACCAGGCCTTCTTCTTCGGCGACCAGTCGCCGTAGAACAGGTCCATGCGCACGTTCGAGCCGAGCTGGATCGAATAGGGTCCGCCGAGCACGTAATAGGCGACCATGGCGAACTGGGCCATCTCCAGCGTCCACAGCGAGGGCAGGAAGAAGGTCTTGGAGATCGACGACCACAGCAGGATCGCGGCCATGACGAATACGCCGTACATGACGATCCGGCCGATCCCCTGGTTCAGCGCGTCGACAGAGCGGACGTAGAGCCGCAGCGCCTCAGGCATGGCCGCCGCTCCGTGCCGGCGCCGCCTTGCAGGGCGCCGCGCCGATGGCGCCGAGCGCGCGCGTCAGGATCGGCGCCAGCCGCTCCGCCCAGGCCCGTTCGCCCGCCGCGTCGGCGATTTCGTCGTTGCGGATCTCGATCATCGCGCAGGCGAGGCCGTTGTCCTCGCCATGCCGGGCGAGCGTGTAGTAGACGCCGTCCGCCGGCGAATAGGGCTCGTTGTCGCCGACCGTGCAGTCGCTCTGCGTGGAGAGGTCGGCGAGGATCGCCTCCGCATAGCGCCGGTCGTGGTTGGACAGGATGCCGATCTCCCACGGCCGTTCGATGCCCTTGTAGACCGGCGTGAAGCTGTGCACCGAGACCAGTACGCTGGCGAGCCCCGCCGCCGCCCGCTCGGCCAGCAGCCGTTCGATGGTGTCGTGGAACGGCCTGTGCACCAGGTCGATGCGGCGCTGGCGCTCGTCCGGCGAAAGTCCCGCGTTGCCGGGGATGATCGTGGTCTCGCTCACCTCTGGGATCAGGTCGCGCGCGGTCAGCGCGCGGTTGCAGTCGATCACCAGCCGTGACACGCAAGGATGCACCAGCGGCGCGTCGAGCAGGCGCGACAGGTCCCGCGACACGCCGAGCCCGCCCGGATCCCAGGCGATATGCGCGGTCAGGCTCGGGCCCGACAGGCCGAGGTCGTCCAGCTCGGCGGGAATGTGGTTGGACGCGTGGTCGCACAACAGCACGATGGGGCTTCGCCCGCCGCGGTTTTCCACCACGACCGTGGCCCCCTCATCGACCCCCTCATCGACCCCCTCATCGACCCTCGGGTCTTCGGCCGGCACCATGCTGCACCCCCTGTTCGTGCAAGGGCCATTCCCGCTTGTATTATTTGTTACAGAATTGCGTAAATGGCAAAGCTATGTATGATTTGATACATTCTTGTTTCGCATGTCAAACACAATTCCGCGCCATTCGGGCGGGCGGCCGGCAGGAAAGCGGAAGGGATCTCGCGCGATGGAACAGGCTCTCGTCGAGCAGATCAGGCAGCGGCTGGACGATTTCACTGCGACGGAGCGGCGTGCCGCCCATGCTTTGCTCGCCAACTATCCGATGCTCGGCCTGGAGACGGTTGCCCAGTTCGCCGAGGCCGCCGGCGTCAGTTCGCCGACCATCCTGCGCTTCGTCGCCCGGCTCGGCTTTCCCGCCTTCGCCGATTTCCAGAAGCGCCTGCGCAGCGAACTGGAGAACCAGCTCAAGTCACCGCTGGCGCGCGACCCGTCGCTACCCGACGAGGGCGGCGGCACCGGCAATCCCTTCGCCGACAAGGTCATTGAGAACATCCGCGAGACCTTCCTGCACCTGCCCGCGCGCGACATCGAGGCCTTCGCCGACCTGCTCGCCGACGATCGGCGCACCGTCTATCTGCTCGGCGGCCGCTTCACCGACGCGCTGGCGTGCTACATGGCGGCGCACCTGCGCATCGTGCGCGACAACGTCGTCCATGTCGCCGGCCAGGAGGGCAACTGGCTCGACCAACTGATCGGCATGGGCCCGCGCGACGTGCTCATCGTCTTCGACATCCGCCGCTACCAGGCCGAGGTGGTCCGCTTCGCCGAGGCGGCCGCCCGCCAGGGCGTCGCCGTCGGCCTGGTCACCGACAGCTGGATGTCGCCCATCGCCCGCATCGCCGCCCATGTTCTGCCGGCCCGCGTTGCCGTGCCCTCGCCGTGGGATTCCGTCACCGCCTTGATGGCCATCGCCGAGGCCCTGATCGCCGCCGTCACCCGGCGCAACTGGACGCGCAGCGAAAAGCGCATGAAACGCCTCGAAGCCCTGCGCGACCGCCAGGAACGCTCCGGACCCTAGCAGCCGGCCTCGCCCCGACGGCGGTCCTCGCCCTCATGGTGAGGAGACGCGCAGCGCCGTCTCGACCCGTCGGCGGCAGGCTCCGGCGCCCGGGCACCTTTCGCGACGGTCGCTCGTGGGGCGCAATCACCCGCTTGCAAAATCGTCCAAAACATGAATAGTGATTCATGTTTCATGTTTGCCTCGGGAGGACCGCCGGGTGGCGCAGGGCAAGGACAGGACGGCACGGCCGCGCGCGCGGGTGGCCGGCGGGGGGCGTGCCGGGACACGGCCGGGAGCAGGACCGGGACCGCAATCCGGCTCCGCCGCGGGCAGCCAGACGGCCGGCCAACCGAAGACGGCGCGCGGCGAGGCGACGCGCCGGGCGATCCTTGGTGCCGCCGAGCGCGTCATCGGCGCCAAGGGCTTCAACGACGCCTCGATCGGCGCCATCACCCGCGAGGCCGGCTGCGCGCAGGGTACATTCTACATCTATTTCAAGAGCAAGGACGAGGTCTTCTCCGAACTGGTGCTGGAAATGGGCCGGCTGGTGCGGCGCGCCCTGACCGAAGCGACCGCAGACATTCCTGATCGGCTGGAGGCGGAGAAGGCGGGCCTGAACGGCTTCCTCGCCTTCGTCGCCGCCCATCCCGACCTCTACCGGATCATCCAGGAAGCCCTGTTCGTCGACCCGGCCGCCTACCGGGCCTATTTCCGCACCTTCGCGGAAGGCTACCGCACGGCGCTCGAGGCCGCCGACGCCGCCGGCCAGATCCGACCCGGCGACAGCGAGATCCGCGCCTGGGCGCTGATGGGCATCGCCCGCGCGCTCGGCGAGCGCATGGTCGTGTGGGGCGATACCACGCCGATCGACACGGTGGTCGAGGCCGCCCACGACCTCATCGCCCATGGCCTTGCGCCGGAGCGCGACCGATGACCGCCCCGGTCGAGCTTGCCCTGCGCGACGGTATCGCGACGCTGACGCTCGCCCGCACCGACCGCCACAACGCCCTGGTGCCGGAACTGGTCGACGCCCTGCGCGCGCGTCTCGCCGAGGCGGTGGCCACCGAGCCGGTTGCCCTCGTGCTCGCCTCTGCGGCCAGGAGCTTCTCCACCGGCGGCGACATCGCCGGCTTCCTCGCCCATGCCGGTACGGCGGAGGAACTGCTTGCCTATTCCCGCCGTCTGGTCTCAGGCCTGCACGCGGCGATCCTCGAGCTGCTGCGCTTTCCAGCTCCGGTCGTCGCCGCCGTCAACGGTCCGCTCACCGGCGGCTCACTCGGTCTGGTGCTTGCCGCCGACCTCGTCGCCATGAGCCGCAGCGCCTTCCTGCAGCCCTATTACGTCGAGATGGGCTTTGCCCCCGACGGCGGCTGGACCGCGCTGTTGCCCGAGCGCGTCGGCGTGTCGGCCGCACTCGCGATCCAGCTGCTCAACCGCCGCATCGACGCCGACGAGGCGCATGCCCTCGGCCTTGCCACCCAGGTGGTCGAGCCGGACGGCCTCGGCTCAGCGGTCGACGCCTGGATGGCAGCGCTGCGCACCAAGGACCGGCGCGCCCTGGCCGCCACCCGCTCTGGCGTCTGGGACGCGCCGCGCCTGGCGCTCGTCGCCGCGCGCCTCGACCGTGAGCGTGACCGGTTCCTGGATCTCGTCGGCCATCCGGACACGGTGGCACGCATGCGGCGCTTCTCCGGCGGTCGATAGGCACCGATCCGGCGGTTTTTGACGGGGGAAACGATGGACTATGTCACCGACATGGCGGCCCGGCGGGCGGAACTGACGCCCGGCGCGACCGCTTTCGTCGACCGCGAGAGCGGGCTCACGCTGACCTTCGAGGATGTCGAGCGGCGTGCAAGACGCCTTGCCAACGCCTTGACGGAGCTGGGTCTTTCGGCGGGCGACCGGCTCGCGGTCCTGTGTCTCAACCGGCCCGACTTCTTCGTCGTGCTGTTCGCCGCCCAGAAGGCGCGGCTGATCCTGGTGCCGCTCAACTGGCGCCAGCCGGTCGCCGAGCTGTCGCCGCTGATCCCCGCCTGCGGGGCGAAAATCCTCATCCACGACAAGGCCTTCGAGGCCGAGGCGCGGCACTTGTCCGCCACCCACCGCCTCCGCCGCATCGCCATGGGGCCGGGCCAGGACGCCGACTTCAGCCTCGACGAGCTGATCGCCGCCGCCGCAGAATCTCGCGCTTCGGTCCGGGTGTCGGCCTCCGATCCCTGGTATCTGCTGTTCACCTCCGGCACCACCGGTCTGCCCAAGGCGGTGATCCAGACCGCCGGCATGGCCTGGGCCAACGCCATCAACTACGCCCAGGCGACGGACCTGACCTCCGCCGATACCAGCCTGAATTTCCTGCCGCTTTTCCACACGGCCGGGATCAACCTGATGACGCTGCCGCTGTTCCTGCTCGGCGGCGCCTCGACCGTGCTGCGCAAGTTCGACGCCGATGCCGTCGTCGACCTGCTGGGGGCCGGCGCCTGTACCGCCTTCTTCGGCGTGCCGGCGATCTACCAGGCGCTGTCCCTGCACCCGCGCTTTTCCGAACTGGATCTCGCCGCCGTCCGCTCCTATGCCTGCGGCGGCGCGCCGATCCCCGAGCATCTCCTGCGCCTCTACGCGAGCCGTGGCGCCACCATCTGCAACGGCATGGGCATGACCGAGACCGGCCCGACCGTGTTCATCATGGACCGCGCCGGCGCCGCGCGGAAGATCGGCTCGGTCGGCAAGGCGCAGATCCTCGCCGAGGTCCGCCTGGAGGCGCCCGACGGCAGTCTTGTCGAGGGGCCGGGCGAGGGCGAGCTGCAGATCCGCGGGCCCGGTGTCACCCCCGGCTACATGGATAATCCCGCGGCCACCGCCGCCGCCTTCACGGCCGACGGCTGGCTGAAGTCCGGCGACGTCGCCCGCCGTGACGCCGATGGTTACTACTACATCGTCGACCGCATCAAGGACATGTACATCTCCGGCGGCGAGAACGTCTATCCAGCCGAGGTCGAGCGCGTGCTGGTCGACCATCCCGACATTCTCGAGGCGGTTGTCGTCGGCATTCCCGACGAGAGATGGGGCGAGGTCGGCGCCGCCTACCTGATCGCCCGCCCGGGGCATACCGTCGACCCCGCCGGCCTGCCCGCCTGGTGCCGGGAGCGCCTTGCCGGCTACAAGGTGCCCCGGCGCTTCGCCGTCGTCGCCGACCTGCCGCGCACCGCCGCCGGCAAGGTGCGCAAGAACCTCCTCAAGGACCAGCCGGCGGCACCGGCCAAGCCAGGGACATCCGACGCATGACCCCGCCGTTCCCGATCATCGACACCTGGACCCCGCGCCAGGCCGATTTCGACGCCTTCGCCCGCGTGTCGGGCGACGACAACCCGATCCACGTCGATCCGGACTTCTCCGCCCGCACCCGCTTCGGCCGCACCGTGTCGCACGGCATGCTGCTCTACACGCGTCTGCACGGTCTGGTCGGGCGCCACTGGCCCGGCCGCGCCCAGGCGTTCCAGGCGTTGATGTTCCCCAACCCGGCCTATGCGGACGAGGAACTCGTGCTCGAGATCGCGCCGAAGGACGGCGCACCGGGGCACATGGCGGTGCGCGTCACGCGCCGCGCCGACGGCGCCGAATGCCTGGTCGGCGACTTCACCCTGGCCGGAGACCCCGCAGCCGGAGACCCCGCATGAGCTTCGAGACCGGCCAGTCGGCCGAAACCACGCGCATCTTCGGGGCCGACGACATCGCCGTCTTCGACGCCTTGTCCGGCGGTCCCGCCGTTGCGCCCGGCACGGTGCCCGGGCCCCTGATCGGCGCGCTGTTCTCCTATCTGCTCGGCGTCGAATTGCCGGGGCCGGGCACGAATTACCTCAAGCAGGACATGCGCTTCCTGGCGCCTGCCCCGCTCGGCGTGCCGCTGACCGCGCGCGTGACCATCACGCGCCTGCGTTCCGAGAAGCACCTGGTCGATCTGGAGACGGTCTGCGAAACCGCCGACGGCACCCGCCTGTGCGAGGGTCGCGCGCTCGTTTATGTCGAGGATGCCGTCAAGCGGCTCTGACGGTCGCAAAAAAAACGCCGCCGGACGATCCGGCGGCGTTGGGCAATCGTCTCGGTCGGCGAGGCCGGTGGCCTCACGCCAGTTCGAGCTGGCCCGCCTGCTTGCCGCGGCCGCGGCGGTCGTCCTCGGCGACGAAGGTGACCTTCGCGCCCTCTTCCGGAGCCGGCAGACCAGCCTGTTCGAAGGCCGAAATGTGGACGAACACGTCCTTGCCGCCGTTTTCCGGGGTGATGAAGCCGAAGCCGCGGTCGTAGTTGAAGAACTTGATGGTTCCGTTTTCACGCATGGGGAAGTCCTCTCCCGTAGTTTGGTTGTGCGCGTTGGCGGGCGTTCCTGCACAACGCGCGGCGACGAGCAGTCAAGGTAGAAACGGGAAAGGCAGTACGTTTAAGGCGCATGCGCCGAAACCAATCTTTCCGGGTCTAGTCGAAGCCCGTTCGGTAACCCGCAGGTATGCCGATGCGGTCAAGATAGGGCGTTCGCGGCACGGTTACAAGCGCCGCCGCCGCCTCGCGCGGTTAGCCGGCGAGCAGCGTGCCGAGTAGTGCGTTGAACCGGTCGGCTTCCTCCAGATGCGGCGCGTGGCCGGACGCCGCGAACCGGTGCAGGCGCGCCGTCGGCACCATCCGCCGGTACCAGTCGGCGACCTCGGGGCCGTAGAGGGCGCTGTGGTCCCCCATGGCCAGGTGCAGCGGCACCTCGAGCCGCGGCAGCACCGCGCGGAAATCCTGCCCGGTCAGGGATGCCCACATGGCGGCGAGCAGCACCGGATCGCTGGCCGCGATTTCCCGCCGCGCGAAATCGAGCAGCGCCGCGTCGGGCGTCCTGTCGGTGGCGAAGATCCGCTCGGCGATGCGGGTCGCCGGCGCCGGCCAGGACGGCACCAGACGGGCGAGTACGTCGGCATTGCGCTCCGCGTCGAGCCCGTCGCGCGAGCCGAGCCGCCAGTCGGCGTCGTTGAGCACCTTCGGCGTCATGTCGATGGCGATCAGAGCCTTGATGCGGGCGGTGCCGTGCCGCTGCGCCAGGGCATAGGCGACATGCGCCCCCATCGACCAGCCGCAGACGACCACGCCCGACAGGTCGCGCTCGGCGAGCAGCGCGGCTGCGGCGTCGGCCGCGACCTCGATGGTCGGGGCGAACGCGCCGCCGGTGCGGCCGTGGCCGGGCAGGTCCGGGGCGAGGACCAGCGCGCGCTCGGCAAGCGCCTCGACCTGCGGCGCGAAGAAGCCGCCGTGGCACGACCAGCCGTGCAGCAGCAGCAGCGGCGTGCCACTGCCGGCCTCGTGCAGGAACAGGCCGTCCGGCATCAGGACTTTCCGGCGCGCAGGCGCCCGACCACCCCGGCGGGGAAGAAATACACCGACAGCACGAACAGCACGCCCAGCCACAGCAGCCAGCGTTCCGGCGCGATCAGCATCGACACCAGCGGCACGGCGCTGGTCGCCTTCTCGGCCGCTCCCATCAGGTCCTGCAGATAGGTCTGGGCGAGGATGAACAGCGTCGCGCCGATCACCGCGCCGTACATCGTGCCCATGCCGCCGATCACCACCATCAATAGGATGTCGATCATGATCTCCATCGACAGGGTGGTCGCCGGACCGGTGTAGCGCAGCCACAGCGCCAGCAGCGAGCCGGCGAGCGCGGCCATGACGGCGGACAGCACCGTTGCCGTGGTCCGGTACCAGACCACGCGGTAGCCGATCGCCTCGGCGCGGAAGGCGTTGTCGCGCACCGCCTGGAGCGTGCGCCCGAACGGCGAATTGACGATCCGCAGCATGGCGAGGAACAGCGCCAGCGAGACGCCGAACACCAGGTAGTAGGACAGCACTCGTCCGTCGATGCGCACGCCGAACACGCGCTCCTCGACCAGCCGGAAGGCCGGCGTCAGTTCGCGCGGGATCCGGTAGTTGAGCCCGTCCTCGCCGCCGGTCAGGTGCGACAGCTGCGACACCAGCACCGCGAAGGCGCTGGCGATGGCGAGTGTCACCATGGCGAAGAAGATCGCCTTGACCCTGAGCGAGAACAGGCCGATGGCCAGCGCCAGCGTGGCGGCGACGCCTGCGCCGGCGGCCGAGCCCCACAGGATCGACACGAAGCTCGGGCCGGCCGAGGACAGAGCCAGAGCCGTGCCGTAGGCGCCGATGCCGAAAAACATGGTGTGAGCGAAGGACACGATGCCGGTGTAACCGAGCAGCATATCGTAGCTCGCCACCAGCACGATGAAGATGCAGATCCGTGCCGCCGTCTCCAGCGGCTTCGTGCCGGGAAACAGGAACGGGGCCAGCAGCAGGCAGAGAGCGACGGCGGCCAGCAGCGCGCTCAGCAGGCGGTTGCGCGGCATGTCGCCGGAAAGGATGCGTCTCAGCATGGCGTCCGCCTCACTTCGCCTTGACCACGGGATAGAGCCCCTGCGGTCGCCACATCAGGATCGCGACCATCAGCGCGATGGTCGACACCAGCGCCACCTTGGGCGCCACGAAGGCCGTGTAGTTGGACAGCAGGCCGACCAGCAGGGCGCCGATGAAGCAGCCTTCCACCGAGCCGAGGCCGCCGATGATGACGACGATGAACACCAGCACCATGATCTCCGAGCCCATGTGCGCGGTGATCGTCTCCTGGTAGAGTCCCCACATGACGCCGCCGAGGCCGGCCAGCGCCGAGCCGGCCATGAACACCAGAAGGAACAGCCGCCGGATCCGGTAGCCGAGGGCCTCGACCATCTCGCCGTTCTCCACGCCGGCGCGCACCAGCAGGCCGATCTTGGTCGAGCGCAGGATGTGGCGCATGGCGAGGAACAGGCCGAGCCCGATGGCCACTGCCAGCAGCCGGTACTTCTCGATCGCCGCCTCGCCGAGCACGATCGAGCCGCGCAGGCTCTCGGGCCGGGCGAGGTGGATGGCGTCGGGCCCCCAGATCACGTGGATCATCTGCTGCGCGATGATCAGGCCGCCCATGGTGACCAGGATCTGCTTCAGGTGCTGGCCGTAGACCGGCATCACGATCACCCGCTCGAAGGCGTAGCCCATCGCCCCGGTCGCCGCCATCGAGGCGATAATGGCGATGAACACCGCGCCGAGATTGACCATGAAGCGCGGGTCCGCCGTCCAGCCGGCCAGCCAGCCGAGCACCGTGAAGCCGACGAAGGCGCCGACCGAGATGAAGGCGCCGTGGCCGAAGTTGATGACGTCCATCAGGCCGAACACGATCGTCAGCCCGGATGCCATGATGAAGATCATCAGGCCCATGGCGAGGCCGGCGACGGTCAGCGTCAGCCAGGTCGACGGATTGCCGACGGCGAGGAAGCCGGCGAGCGCCAGTGCCGGCACCAGTGCCAGCGGCACCGCGGCGCCCAGCCGGTCGGACAGCGGGCGGCGCTCGAGGCGCGGGCGGATTGCGGTGTCGCTCATTGATGCGCCTCCAGGCTCAGACCCATCAGCTTCTCCTGCAGGGCGGCGTCGGCGGCCAGCGCCGCCATTCCGCCCCGGTGCACGATCCGGCCGTCGTCCATCACCGCCACGTCGTCGCCGATGCTCGACGCCATGGCGAAGTTCTGCTCGACCAGCAGGATCGTGGTGTCGGTTTCCTTCAGCTGTCGCAGGGCGTCCGTCATCGACTTGATGATCGCCGGTGCGAGGCCCTTGGTCGGCTCGTCGATCAGGATCAGCACGCGCGGCTCGATGATCGCGCGCGACACCGCCAGCATCTGCTTCTGCCCGCCCGACAGCGTGCCGGCCGAGGAGGTCCAGAACGTGCGTATCGGCGGGAACAGGTCCTGCACCCAGTCGAGGCGCTGCTTGTCGATCGGCCCGGACGCGGCCGCCAGCGTCATGTTCTCGGCCACCGTCAGGTCGGTGAAGATGCCCATGGTCTCCGGTACGTAGGCGATGCCCGCGCGTGCGATCGCCGGCGTCTCCAGCGCGGTGATGTCGCGGCCCTGGAAGCGGATCGAGCCCTTGCTCGCCGTCCATAACCCCATGATCGTGCGCAGCGTCGTGGTCTTGCCGGCGCCGTTGCGGCCGAGCAGCACCGACACGCCGCCGGTGGGGACCGCAAGATCCACGCCCTGCAGGATGTGGTAGGGCCCGATGTGGGTGTGCACCCCTTCGAGGCTCAGCAGCGGTTCAGCCATGCGTGGTCTCCTCCGGCGTGCGGCCGAGGTAGGCTTCCTGGACGATCGGCGAGTTGATCACTGCGGCCGGCTCGCCGTCGGCGACCAGGGCGCCGTTGTGCAGCACGATGATCCGGTCGGCCAGCGAGCGGATGACGTCCATCTTGTGCTCGACCAGCAGGATGGTGCGGTCGAAATCCCGCTTCAACTGCCGGATCAGGTCCAGGATCACCGGCACCTCGTCGACGCTCATGCCCGCCGTCGGCTCGTCGAACATCAGCACCTGCGGTCCGAGCGCGATCAGCAGCGCCACCTCCAGCTTGCGCTGGTCGCCGTGCGGCAGCACGCTGACCTTTTGGTCGGCGACGTCGAGCAGCCGCACCTCGGCCAGCACGTGCTCGGCCCGCTCGATCAGCTCGATGTGGCTGTCCGCCATGGAGAACAGGTCGAAGCCCTTGCGCGCCTTGGCCTGCGCGACCAGGCGCACGTTCTCGCGCACGCTCAGCGAGGGGAACAGGTTGGTCAACTGGAACGCCCGACCGATGCCGCGGTCCGTGCGCTCCGCCACCGAGGTCCGCGTCACGTCCTCGCCGTTCAGGAACACCCGCCCGTCGGTCGGCCGCAGCTGCCCCGAGATCAGGTTGAAATAGGTCGTCTTGCCGGCCCCGTTCGGACCGACGATGGCGGTCAGCGTGCCGCGCGCGAAGGCGCAGCTGACGTGATCCACGGCGACATGGCCGCCGAAGCGGATGCTCAGGTCGCGGGTCTCCAGGATGGGATGTTCGCTCGCCACTGGTCGTTCCGTATCGAATGGGCCGTGTCGAAGGGTCTTGTCATGGCATCGCGCGCCATGCCCGCGAGGGTCGAGCCGGTTCCCGCCCCGTCCCGGTCCGCTCCGCGCGGGGAGCCGTCGGGTCGCGGCGGCGGGAGAAATTCGCGCGGGCGCCGTGGACGGGACGGCGGCAGGGGAGCGCCGCCCCGTGCGGATCGGATGCCCCGGTCCGAGCAGGCCCTACCTTACTGCTTCGTCTTGATCGGGATCGTCATGTCCTCGATCTTGAGCTCGCGGACGAGTTCCGGGACGCCCCAATCCACCTCCGGATCGACCCGGATCTTGAAGTGGTACATCGACTGCAGTGCCTGATGGTCCTCGGGACGGAACACCATCTTGCCCTTCGGCGTCTCGAATTCCATGCCTTCCATCGCCGCGATCAGGGCGTCGGTGTCGGTCGAGCCGGCCTTCCGGATCGCTTCGACGATCGCGATGCCCGCGCTCATGCCGCCGGCGGTGAAGAAGTCGGGCGGCGAATTGTGGCGCTTCTTGTGTTCGCTCACCAGCCAATCGTTGATCGGGTTCTGCGGGATCTCGTAATAATAGTAGGTCGCCCCTTCCATGCCCGGCAGGGCCTTGTAGGCCTGCATGGCGGCCAGGATGTTGCCGCCGCTGGCGATCTCGATGCCGAAGCGCTCCGGCTCCATCGCCTTGATCTTGCCGATCGGGTTGTTGGCGCCGGCCCAGATGACGAACAGGAACTTGCGGCCCGGCTTGTCTTTCAGCGCGTCGAAGATGCGCTGCGCCGAGGCAGTGAAATCCTGCGCGTCGGTTGGCGCGTATTCCTCGAAGGCGAGCGTGGCGCCGGTGTCCTTCAGCGCGTCGCGAAAGGCCGCGACGCCGTCGCGGCCGAAGGCATAGTCCTGCGCCAGTGTGGCGATGGTGACGCCCTGTGCGCCCAGCGCCACCGCGTTGGCGATCGCGTCCTGCGACGAGTTGCGCCCGGTGCGGAAGATGTAGCGGTTCCAGTTCTCGCCGGTGATGCTGTCAGCCACCGCCGGCTCGACCAGCAGGATCCGGCCGTATTCCTCCGCCACCGGCAGCATGGCCAGCGCCACGCCCGACGACACCGGTCCGACCGCGATATGCGCGTCGTCGTCGCCATAGGCCTCCGCCAGCGCCGCCTTGCCGATGTCGGGCTTGAGCTGGGTGTCCTTCTCGATCACTACGATCTTGCGGCCGTCGATCTCCATCGTGCCGCCGGTGGCGTATTCCAGGCCCATCATCAGGCCGATGTGCGACTGCTTGGCATAGGCCTCCAGCGCGCCGGTCTTGCCATAGACATGGGCGATCCGGATGTCCTCAGCCGAAGCGGCGCCGGCAAGACCGACGAAACAGGCGAGGCTCGCCGCGGCGAGCCGTCTCGAAACTGGCATCATTGACTTCGTCCTCCCGACTGCCGGCCGATCGCGCCGAGGGGGCGCGTCCGCGCTCCCGGGTGGCTGGCGCGCGGCCGGACTGCCAACATATGAAACCTGAATCAGGATTCATGTCAAATGACAGTTTCGCTTTTTTCGCGTCGTTTCCGGCGTTGCCCTCCGCGCCGCGTCGTGCCGGCCAAAGTGGCCATTGCGTGACGGCGGTCACATCGCCCGGGCGCCGGTTCGCCTAGGGTGCTTGCATGGAATGACGGACCGTCCATCCGCAACCGGGCGCAAGCAAACCCTGCAGAGAAGGAACCGAAGCGATGTTGAACACAGTCACCAGGACCGCCGCCGCTGCCGCTCTGACCGCCGGCGTGCTGATCTCCGCCGGCGCCGGCGATGCCCAGGCCGGTCACCGCCATCATCACTGGGGGACCGGTGCCGCCGTCGCCGGCGGGCTCGTCGCCGGCGCGCTGATCGGCTCGGCCCTGACCGCTCCGCGCTACTATGCGCCGGCGCCGGCCTATCCGGCTCCTAGGCCGGTCTACTACCGTCCCGCGCCCTGGACATCCGAATGGTACAGCTACTGCTCGTCGCGCTATCGGTCGTTCAACCCGCGCACCGGCTACTTCGTGTCTTATTCCGGTCGCCATGTCTTCTGCCGCTGACGGCAGGCGCCGTGGCCGGTTTCGGAAAGCCCCCGGCGGGTCAGCCCTCCGGGGGCTTTCCCGTGCCCGGGTTCGTGCCCGGGTTCGTGCCCGGGTTCGTGCTTGGCCCAGGTGCCGGCGGGGCTTGGCGCCTGGCGGCGCGCAGCGTCGTCTCCAGCGTGCCGAGGAACTTCGATCGGTCGGCACGGGTGAAGGCGGGGCCGCCCTCGCGGATCGCGCCGGCTTCGCGCAGCCGCGTTTTCAGATCGCGCATGGCCAGAGCCATGCCGATGCCGTCCTCGCGGAACGGCTTGCCGGTCGGGCCGACCACAAGCGCCCCGGCCTTGACGCAGCGTGCGGCCAGCGGCACGTCGGCGGTCACCACGACGTCGCCCCGGCCGACCCGCTCTGCAATCCAGTCGTCGGCGGCGTCCGGCCCGTCGGAGACGATCACCCGCGTGACGAATTCGCTTTCCGGCAACCGCATCCAGCTGTTGCTGACGAAATGGATCGGCACCTTGTGCCGCTCGCCGACGCGCACGGCCTCGTCCTTCACCGGGCAGGCGTCGGCGTCGACATAGAGCACGGTCATCGCGCGCCCCTTTCCGCCCAACCTTGTTTCCGGTGCGCGAGAAAGCCGGCGATGCCCTCGGCGGCCGCCCGCCCCGTGGCGAAACAGGCCTGCAGGAGGTAGCCGCCGGTCGGCGCTTCCCAGTCCAGCATCTCGCCGGCGACGAACACGCCCGGCAGCTTCCTCAGCATGAACTGCGCGTCGATCTCGTCGAGCGCGACGCCGCCGGCCGAAGAGATCGCCCGCTCGATCGGCGCCGCGCCGACGAGGCGCAGCGTGACGCCCTTGATCCGGTCCGCGAGTGCGGCAGGATCGTCCGGGACCGGTCCGGCTTCGCGCAGCAGCGCCACCTCGACCGGGTTCAACCCCGCCGCCTTGCGCAGGAAGGTCGATAGCGACTGCTTGCCCCGCGGTCTGGCGAGCCGCGCGGTCAGCGCCTCCGGGGCCAGGTCCGGCCTGAGGTCGAGGACCAGCCGGGCTTCGCCCTCGGCCTGAAGCGTCCGCCTGAGTGGCGCCGACAAGGCATAGACCGCGCCGCCCTCGATCCCCGCCTCCGTCACCACGGCCTCGCCCCTGATGCGCTCTCCGTCGTGGCTGGCCGCCAGCCGCTTCAGCGGCGTCCCGGCGAACCGCTCTCGGAACACCCGGCTCCAGCCGACCGCAAAGCCGCAGTTCGACGGCACGAACGGACGCACGCAGACGCCCCGCGCCTGCAGCGCCGGCGCCCAGTCGCCGGTCGCCCCGAGTCGGGGCCAACTGGCGCCGCCGAAGGCGAGCAACGTCGCGCGGGCGGCAACCAGCGTCTCCGCGCCATCCGCCGCGCGGAACCGGCTGCGCCCGTCGTCGGCAAAGCCGGCCCAGGTCTGCCGGGGGTGCAGCACGATGCCCCGCGACGCGAGACGCCCGAGCAGGGCGCGCAGGAGCGGTGACGTCTTCATCGCGACCGGAAACACCCGCCCGCTTGAGCCGACGAAGGTCTCCTGACCGAGCCCGGCGCACCAGGCCCGCAGCGCGTCGGGGTCGAAGGCGCGGATCGCCGGCTCGAGCGTCGGAGCCGCCTCGCGGTAGCGGCCGAGAAAGACGTCGAGGGGTTCGGAATGCGTCAGGTTGAGGCCGCCGCGCCCGGCCAGCAGGAACTTGCGGGCCGGCGACGGCATGCGGTCGCGGATCTCGACGGCGAGGCCGAGTTCCGACAACCTGTCGGCCGCGATCAGGCCGGCCGGTCCGGCGCCGGCAATGAGGACATCGGGCGTCGCCGCGGACATGACGTCTCCTTCGTTGGGACTCCTTCGCTCGAGGCGCCTGCATACCCCAAGCCGGGCTGTGTCGATAGGGTGGAGCCACGGTTCTCGCAGAGGCAGAACGGGCGTTCTGGAGAGCGAAACGGCAAGATTCTAATCAATTTTTACAGGGAGGGTCTGGCGGTGAATAAGTTTAACGATAGCAAATCCTGCCCGAAAATATTTTATTAGCACTTTGGGTTGTTAGATTCCTTGACGTCATGGAACGGCGCGTCGATTGATCCGGAACGCAGCCGTCGAGGAGGGGGGACAGGCATCCGCCGGTCTTCCGTCAGGGAGTGTCGCCATGCAGGAGGCTTTGCCGCAGATCCTGGTCGTCGACGACGACGTCAAGGTCCTGTCAGGGTTCCAGACCCTGCTCGGGAAGAAGTACCACATCCGCACCGAGCGCACGGCCGCCGGCGCGCTGGCCTGGCTGAAGCTCAATCCAATGGCCGCCGTGGTCGTCTCGTGCTTCAACATCCCGGACATGCCCGGTGGCGCCTTGCTGCGCGCTGTCCAGGAAGCGGCGCCCAACGCCGCCCGTATCCTGCTGTCCGATGCTCATTCGTCGGACGAGATCATGAAGGCCCTGAGCGCGGCCAACGTCTACCTGCATCTGCGCAAGCCGGTCGCCGTCGAGGAGGCCGAGATGGCCTTGCGCTCGGCCGTCGCCTACCACCGCCGCATCGTCAAGGAACGCAACCTGCTCGAGAAGACGCTGGCCGGCTCGGTGAAGCTGATGATCGAGATGCTGTCGCTGTTTCATGCGGACGCGTTCCGCAAGACGTCCGTGCTGCGCACCCAGGCCCTCAAGGTCGCCCGGGCCATGGACATGAAGAAGACCTGGGAACTTGAGATGGCGGTGATGCTGTCGCCGCTCGGCGAGGCGCTGCTGCCGCGAGAGATCCTCGCCCGCTACCGCTCGGCGAAGACCCTGACGGATCCCCAGCGCGAACTGCTCGCCCGCGCGCCGGAACAGAGCCGGGATCTGCTGAAGAACATTCCCCAGCTCGATAAGGTGGCGGATGTCCTCTACTATTCGGGCCGGGGTTACGACGGGTCCGGCTTCCCGGCGGACGGTCCTGTCGGCGCGGACATCCCGCTCAACTCGCGCATCCTGAAAATCTTGATCGACCTGTGGTACGCCAGCCCCGACACGGGGGTGGATCTGGCCGCCTTCGAGGCGCTGAACATCAACCGGCGCCAGTACGATCCCGCACTGCTCACCCTCGTGCGCGAATGCCTGCTCGAGGACGCCGAGGCCAGAGACAGGGAGCGGATCGTCGCCTGCCACATCCGGGCGCTCCACTCCGGCGACGTCCTGGTCGACGACATCCTCACCGAGGGGTCGCACGAACTCGTGCTGTCGCGCGGCCATCAACTGACACTGACCACCATCAAGCGGCTCGCCCAGTTCGACCGCATCTCCGGCCTGCGCCAGCCGATCCGCGTGCGCCGGCGGGAGGAGATTCCGGCCGAACGGGTCACCATACCGGCGTGAGGCGTGCCGCAGCCTCCGCAACGCCTGTTCTGACCACCCGTTCCGGGTCGTTCAGGGCTACCTTCGCGTGCGCTCGGCCAGGCGGGCCTCGTAGGCCTTGGCCACCCGCAGGAAGCGGGCATGGGCATAGTTGACCGCGAGGATCAGCCCCCACCAGCCGTAGCGCGCGTAGCGCCGGCCGACATAGGCCTTCAGGAACGCGAAGGGAAACTCGGTCAGCAGGCGCCAGCGCGGCAGTCCTCGGCCGCGCGCCCGCATGTCGGCGACCTGCATGTCGGAATAGCGGTTGTACTTGCCGACCTGGAAGGCGAGCGAGCGGATCGACCGGTGGGCGATGATGCCCTGCAGCGAAGCCACTCTGGCACCGGCGTCCGGCCGCACCGTGTCGTGCACGGTTGAGGCCGAGAAGCGGCCCTTGCGCCGGTCGTAAAGCCGTATCTGATGGTAGCCGTATGCCCAGGGCGCGGGGCCGGCCTCATGCGGATAGACGTCGCGGATCATGATCCGCCAGCAGTCGGCCTCCGTGTGGCGGCCAGTGGCGAAGAGGGTGCGGATCTCCGCCTCGAGGTCCGGCGTCACCGCCTCGTCAGCATCGAGGTTGAGCAGCCAGTCGTTGCGGCACTGATCCTCGCCGAAGCGCTTCTGCGGCCCGTAGCCGGGCCAGGCGTTTTCGACCGCGCGCGCGCCGCGGGACCGGGCGACTGTGACCGTGTCGTCGCTCGAGCCGCTGTCGATAACGATCACCTCGTCGACCCAGCCGGCGACGCTGTCGATCGCGCCCGCGATCCGGTCGGCCTCGTCGCGGGCGATGATGAAGGCGGATACCGGCAGTCTGTCGGCCATGGGGGTCCCGGATGCTTCTTTACCGCGGCCCAACGCACCGGCCGCGCCCGGGTGTTCTAGAGCATCGCGCGAAAAAGTGGGAACCGGTTTTTCGCTCCCCGGCGATGCGGGGGGAAAGCGCATCGCGCGAAAAAGTGGGAACCGGTTTTTCGCTCCCCGGCGATGCGGGGGGAAAGCGCATCGCGCGAAAAAGTGGGAACCGGTTTTTCGCTCCCCGGCGATGCGGGGAAACCGCCGCGAGGGTACGCCAGAAAAAAGTCGGACCGCCGCAGCGGCCCGACTGTCGGGGTAACCCCCCGAAAACACGCTCTGAAATGAATGCTTGCGGGAACGCGGACCTTATGCCCGGCCTCTGTGACATGCGTGTGAAATGGCGGTCGCGTCGGAACAAAGCGCGCGATCTGCGCGTCCCGGAGACTCCTCTTTTCGGCTAGGTTCAGCGTCATAACATATTGAAGAAAAAGAACGCTGAACTGAAGGATGACGTTAAAGTCAACATGGGGCTTGCGCCCGGCCGCAGTTGGTGGAACCATCCGCGGCCGGGAACCGCGAGCATCCGCGCCCCGTGCCGGGCACGGGCTCAGGGCACCGTCCGGATGCCCCTGGTGGCGGATCACATGACGAGGACAAGGCCATGACAGCAGCGATGGTGGGCTGGGCGCATCTGCCCTTCGGCAAGCATTCGGAAGAGACCGTCGAGAGCCTGATCGTCAAGGCGGCCGTCGACGCCATCCGCGACGCCGGCCTCGAGCCGTCGGACATCGACGAGATCCTGCTCGGCCATTTCAATGCCGGCTTCTCGCCCCAGGACTTCACCGCCTCGCTGGTGCTGCAGGCCGATCCGGCGCTGCGCTTCACGCCGGCGACGCGCGTCGAGAACGCCTGCGCCACCGGCTCGGCCGCCGTGCACCAGGGCGTGCGGGCGATTGCCACGGGCGCGGCCCGCTTCGTGCTCGTCGTCGGCGTCGAGCAGATGACCACGACGCCGGGGCCGGAGGTCGGCCGCAACCTGCTGCGCGCCTCCTATCTCAAGGAGGAGGGTGATATCCCGGCCGGCTTCGCCGGCGTCTTCGGCAAGATCGCCGACGCCTATTTCCAGCGCCACGGCGACCAGTCCGACGCGCTGGCGAAGATCGCCGCCAAGAACCACAGGAACGGCGTCAACAACCCCTATGCCCAGATGCGCAAGGATCTCGGTTACGAGTTCTGCCGTGCCGAGAGCGACAAGAATCCCTTCGTCGCCGGCCCGCTCAAGCGCACCGACTGCTCGCTGGTCTCCGACGGCGCCGCCGCGCTGGTGCTGACCGATCCGGCCACGGCGCTCGGCATGAGGAAGGCCGTCGCCTTCCGCGCGCTCGCCCATGTGCAGGATTTCCTGCCCATGTCCAAGCGCGACATCCTCAAGTTCGAGGGCTGCCAGCAGGCCTGGGGCAAGGCGCTCGGCACGGCACGTCTGTCGCTCGACGACCTGTCCTTCGTCGAGACCCACGACTGCTTCACCATCGCCGAGTTGATCGAATACGAGGCGATGGGCCTGACCAGGGAAGGCGAGGGCGCCCGCGCGATCCTCGAGGGCTGGACCGAGATGGACGGCAGGCTACCGGTCAATCCGTCCGGCGGCCTCAAGGCCAAGGGGCATCCGATCGGCGCCACCGGCGTCTCCATGCACGTCCTGACCGCCATGCAGCTGACCGGCGAGGCCGGCGGCATCCAGGTGAAGGACGCCGAGATCGGCGGCATCTTCAACATGGGTGGCGCCGCCGTCGCCAACTACGTCTCGATCCTGCAGGCGATGAAGTAGGGGACGCCCGGCCGGCGGAGGCCTGACGCCGTCCCGCCGACATCCTGCGGTCTTGGCAAGCGGCAGGAGCATTTTCTCCGGCTCCGGGCAACTTTGAAAAACGATGCCCGGCGCCCGGCGCCCGGCGCGGCTATCTCTAGGGGGTGATGCCATCGCCCCCGGAGTGCCGCCGCATGCCCGCCCGTGTCCCCGCCAGCCGATCCGCCCGGCTCGACGTCTTTCCCGCCTTCCACAAGGTCGCGGGCCGGCGCGTCGTGGTCGTCGGCGGCGGCGGCGAGGCGGCCGCCAAGGTCCGCCTCTTGGCCGAGACCAATGCCGTCGTCGAGGTCGTCGCCCCGCACATCGACGCGGAGCTTGCGGCCGCAGTCGAGGCGGCCGGCGCCGTCCATGTCGCCGAGGCGTTCCGCCCGGCCCATCTGACCGGCGCGGCCCTCGTGTTCTCCGCGCGCGAGGACGAGGCGCTCGACCGCGCTGTCGTCGACGCCGCGCGCATCTTCGGCGTTCCCGCCAACGCGGTCGACAAGCCGGATCTGTGCGACTTCTACACAGGCGCGCTGGTCAATCGGGCGCCGATCGCCGTCGCCGTCACCTCGACCGGTGCCGGCCCGGTGCTCGCCCGTCACATCCGCGCGCGCATCGAGGCGCTGCTGCCGCGCTCGACCGGCGATCTCGCCCGCCTCGCCGAGAGCTTCCGCGACGCCGCGGCGCGGCTCCTCCCGGACGCCGCCGCCCGCCGCCGCTTCTGGGCCCGCTTCTTTTCCGGCCCGGTCGCCGACACCCTCCATGCCGGCCGTGCGGATCTGGCCCGGGCCGAGGCGCAGCGGCTGCTGAACTCCGCTGTCGACGGCACCGGCTTCGTCTGGCTGGTCGGCGCCGGTCCCGGTGCCGAGGACCTGCTCACCCTGCGTGCCCAGCGGCTGCTGCAGGAGGCCGACGTCATCGTCCACGATGCGCTGGTGCCGCAGGCCGTGGTCGCCATGGGCCGGCGCGACGCCCGCCGCATCGCCGTCGGCAAGCGCAAGGGCGCCCATTCGGTCGCCCAGGCCGACATCGACGCCCTGCTCGTCGCTCTGGCGCGCGACGGCCATCGCGTCGTCCGCCTCAAGGCCGGCGATCCGCTTGTCTTCGGCCGCGCCGGCGAGGAAATGGCCGCCCTGCGCAAGGCCGGCATCTGCTTCGAGGTCGTGCCCGGCGTCACCGCCGCCCTGGCCGCCGCCGCCTCGGCCGGTATCCCGCTCACGCTGCGCGGCGTCGCCTCCACGCTGGTCTTCGCGACCGGCCACGACGCCGACGGCGCCACGCTGCCCGGCTGGGCCGGCCTGGCGCTCGCCGGCGCCACCGTTGCCGTCTACATGGGCCGCACCGTTGCCGGCGCGGTGTCGCGACGCCTGGTCGAGGCCGGTCTTGCCGCCTCCACCCCGGTCGCCGTGGTCGAGAACGCGGCCCGGCCGGACGAGCGCCTGTTCGTGGGAACCTTGGACGCGTTGGCCGCCCTCGCGGATCGCCCCGACGTCACGGGTCCGGTGCTCATCGTCGTCGGCGACGCCGTCGCCCATGCGTCCCTGCAGGGCGCCGCACCGATCGCCGTGCGCCCCATCCGTCAATCCGTGGCAGCCTGAGGAGAGGGCCATGAAAGTCGTCACCGCCAACCGACTGATCGACGGTGAAGTCGTCTGGCAGGCCGAGGACGGCGCCTGGGTCGAACGGCTCGACCTCGCTCGCGTCCTGGGCACGAAGGAGGCGGTCGCCGAGGCCATGGCGCTGGCCGCCCGCTCGGTCGCCGACCAGGTCGTCGTCGAGCCCTACGAGGTCGAGGTGCGCCGCGACGGCGAGCGCATCGTGCCCGAGCGCCTGCGCGAGGCGATTCGCGCCGCCGGCCCGACCACCCATCCCGAGTTCGGCAAGGAGGCGCGCCTCGCGCCGGTCTGATCCGCGCGTCCCGCCCGCACCGCCGCCGCCATCCAGGAGACATCCCGCATGTACCGCTACGACGAATTCGACCGCGGCTTCGTCAGCCAGCGCACCGAACAGTTCCGCGACCAGGTGCGCCGCCGCCTCGCCGGCGAGCTGACAGAGGACGAGTTCAAGCCGCTGCGGCTGATGAATGGCCTGTACCTGCAGCTTCATGCCTACATGCTGCGGGTGGCCATTCCCTACGGCACGCTCGACTCCCGCCAGATGCGCAAGCTCGCCCACATCGCGCGCACCTACGACCGCGGCTACGGCCATTTCACCACGCGCCAGAACATCCAGTTCAACTGGCCGAGCCTCGCCGACACGCCGGCGATCCTGGAGGAACTGGCCGAGGTCGAGATGCATGCCATCCAGACATCCGGCAACTGCATCCGCAACGTCACGGCCGACCATTTTGCCGGCGCTGCCGCCGACGAGATCGCCGACCCGCGTCCCTATGCCGAGATCCTGCGCCAGTGGTCCTCGCTGCACCCGGAATTCTCGTTCCTGCCGCGCAAGTTCAAGATCGCTATCACGGGCGCCCCGCACGACCGGGCGGCGGTCCAGGTGCACGACATTGGGCTTCAGGTCGTCCGCGACGAGGTCGGCGCGATCGGCTTTTCCGTCTTCGTCGGCGGTGGCCTCGGGCGCACGCCGATGATCGGCCGAAAGGTGCGCGACTTCCTGCCCGAGGCGGACCTCTTGGCCTATTCGGAGGCGATCCTGCGCGTCTACAACCGCTACGGCCGGCGCGACAACAAGTACAAGGCGCGCATCAAGATCCTCGTCCACGAAACCGGGCTCGACGATCTCAGGGCCGACATCGAGTCCGAGTTCGAGAAGATCCGCCATGGCGTGCTGCGTCTGCCGGAGGAGGAGGTGCGCCGCATCGAGGCCTATTTCGCGCCTCCGCCGCTGGAGGTGCTGCCCGCCACGGACGCCGCCGTCGAGGCGCGCCGGGTCGCCGATCCCGCCTTCGCCCGCTTCGTCGAGCACAACCTCAACCCGCATCGCGTGCCCGGCCACGTCAGCGTCACCATCTCGATGAAACCGATCGGCGGCATCCCTGGCGACGCCACGGCCGATCAGATGGACGTCATCGCTGCCATCGCAGAAGCCTTCGCCCATGACGAGATCCGCATCAGCCACGAGCAGAACGTCATCCTGCCCCATGTCGCGCTCAAGGACCTGCCGGCAGTCTTCGACCGGCTGGTGGCCGCCGGCATGGCCGAGGGCAATGCCGGTCTGGTCACCGACATCATCTCCTGCCCGGGCATGGACTACTGCGCGCTTGCCACCGCACGGTCGATCCCGGTCGCGCAGCGCATTTCCGAGCGCTTCGGCGCGCCCGAGCGCCAGGGGGACATCGGCGGACTGAAGATCAAGATTTCCGGCTGCATCAACGCCTGCGGCCATCATCACGTCGGCCATATCGGCATCCTCGGCCTGGAGAAGAAGGGCGAGGAATTCTACCAGATCACGCTCGGCGGCTCGGCCGACGAGCGTTCGTCGATCGGCGAGATCGTGGGCCGCGGCTTTTCCTCGGAGGAGGTCGTCGACGCGGTCGAGACCCTGGTCGACACCTATCTCGGCCTGAGGAAGGGCAGGGAGGAAACATTCCTGGAGACTTACCGCAGGCTGGGCGACGCACCCTTCAAGGAGGCCCTTTATGGCGCTGGCTGACATCGCCAATGCCGCGCTGGATCCCGAACTCGCCCTCGGGGCCGAGGCCCGTGCACTCGCCGCCCGCTACGGCGAGGCGCCTGCCGAGGACATTCTCAGGGCCGCGATCCGCGAGCAGTACCGTGGCGAAATCGCGATGGTTTCGAGCTTCGGCGCGGATTCCGCCGTGCTGCTGCACATGGTCGCGCGCATCGATCGGACGACGCCGGTCCTGTTCATCGATACCGGCAAGCTGTTTCCGGAAACGCTTCGCTATCGCGATCGGATCGTGGCGCAGTTGGGCCTCGCCGACATCCGGTCCCTGGGGCCGGATCCGCAGGATCTTGCCGCATCCGATCCGGGCGGCATGCTGTGGATGAGCGACACCGACCGCTGCTGTCACGTCCGCAAGGTGTTGCCGCTCGATCGTGCGCTGAAGGGATTCGCTGCCTGGATTTCCGGCCGCAAGCGCTTCCAGGGAGGCGTCCGGGCGGCTCTGCCGGTGTTTGAAGCCGAGGACGGCCGCATCAAGGTCAATCCGCTTGCCGGCTGGAGCGCCGGCGAGATCCTGGCCTATGCCCGCAGCCATGACCTGCCGCCGCATCCGCTGGTCGCTCAGGGCTACCCGTCGATCGGTTGCCTGCCGTGTACGGACAAGGTCCGCCCGGGAGAGGATGCGCGCGCCGGACGCTGGCGCGGCCAGGCCAAGACCGAGTGCGGCATTCACCTGACGACCCACGGCCGGGAGATCGACGGCAGCGGAATCTGATCCGCCGGTGCGGGCGGCCGCGTCCGCCTTGCTCCCGGAAGCCACCTGGATACGACATGACGGACGGAAGGAAATGGGCCGAGGCCGCTCTTTCCGTCCTGGACAAGGGATGCGAGACACGATGAACGAGACGACCCACCTGCCGGATGCGGCGCTGCGCAGGATCTACGCCAACGGAACCTTCACGCAGGAAGTCTGGACGGCGGTCGAGGGCGATGGCCCGCTTGCGCCCGAGGGCGGCCTGCTCGTCGCCTTCGCCCGGTTCCTCGAGGCCCCGCATGCTTTCGCCGGCCTCGACCGCCGCGTAGGCGTGCTGATCGGGCCGGCCGACGACGTCGCCCGCCTTGCCGGCCATCTCGCCGGGCTGGACCTCGTCGTGGTGGATTTCCCGAAATTCAGCGACGGCCGCGGCTTCTCCTCCGCCCGCATCCTGCGTGAGCAGCTCGGCTACGTCGGCGACATCCGCGCCGCCGGCGCCTACATTCTCGACCAGATGCCGCTCCTGCGCCGCTGCGGCGTGACCAGCTTCGAGATCGTCAAGCCGGAGATCGAGAAGGCGCTTGCGGTCGGCCACTGGCCGGAGGTCACCCGCTACCTGCAGCCGGTCGGCACGGTCGCCGAGCGGCCCGCCGGCACCCGCCCCTGGGCCCGCCTGCCGGCCTCCGCCGTGCCCGAGGCCGCGGAGTAGGAGCGCCGCGCTCTTGATTTCCCGCCATGTCCGGCCATAGTGCTGCGGCGCAACAGGAGGCGGTCATGAGCGACGAAATTGCAGCGGACCCCGTGCCGGACGACATCGCCATCCTGTCTCGGACGCGCGTGCACGACGGCCTGTGCAGCGTCGAGGCCGTGCGCCTGTCGCAGCAGCGCCGGGACGGCGCGGTCCAGGAAGTCCGCCGCGAGGTAGTCCGCTACGGCGGCGACGTGGTTGCCGTTCTGCCGGTCGATCGCGCCCGCCGCACCGTGCTGCTGTGCCGCCAACTGCGCGTGCCCATGCTGCTCGAGCAGGGCGATCCGTTTCCCTGGGAGGTCTGCGCCGGCCGGCGCGAGGCCGGCGAGGAGGCGCTCGCCTGCGCCTGGCGGGAACTGGACGAGGAACTCGGTCTCGTCCCGCGCACCCTTGGCCATGTCGGTGTCGCCTATACCAGTCCCGGCATCCTCGCCAACCGGGCCGACCTCTATCTCGCCGATTATACCGAGGCAGACCGCCGTTCCCACGGCGGCGGCGTCGCGGGCGAGGGTGAGGACATCGAGGTGGTCGAACTGACCTGCGCGGCGCTGGCCGGCCTGCTTGCCGCCGGCGCCCTGCGCGACGCAAAGACGCTGATCCTGGTCCAGCACCTCATGCTCACCGCTCCGGCGCTGTTCCGGCAGGCTTCCGGCACTCCTTAGCAGTCTTTCAGGACACTCTCAGGACACTCTCAGGACACTCTCGGGACGACACCAACGATGACCCCTTCCGATCCCGCAGACGCCTTCCCCGCTCCTGGCCACGCCATGGAAATCCGCGGCCGCAAGCGCCTATACGACGGATTCTGCAAGGTAGATATGCTCGATATCCGCTATCTCGGCCTGGACGGCAGGCCGCGCGAGATGCACCGAGAGGTGCATCATTTCGGCGACGCGGTCGCTGTCCTGCCCGTCGACCGCGCCCGCCGCACCGCCCTGCTTGTCCGACAGTTGCGGGTACCGGTCGAGGCGGTTCACGGCGCCGGTTATCTCCTGGAGGCCTGTGCCGGCGTGGTCGATCCCGGCGAGGACGAGGAGACGGCCGCCGCCCGCGAGATGGAGGAGGAGACCGGCGTTGCGCCGACGGCGCTGCGCCGCGTCTGTTCGATCTTTTCCAGTCCCGGCATCCTCGGCGAGAAGAATACCCTGTTCCTCGCCGGTTACCACGACGGCGGTCGCGTGCATGCCGGCGGTGGCATCGCGGAGGAGGGCGAAGACATTGAGGTCGTTGAGCTTTCCTGCGCCGATCTGGCGCGGATGGTGCGCTCCGGCGAGGTCTGCGACGCCAAGACAGTCGTGCTTGTGCAACACCTGATGCTGACCGAGCCGGATCTGTTCGCCTGACCGGACGGGCCCGATTGCGGCCGTCCCGCCGTTTCGCTACGGTCGGAACGACGTCAAGGGAGGGTCTGCATGAGCGAGAAGTCCGCGACCGGTACGGGCGCAATCCTGCATCTCGACGCCGTCATCGACGGCAGCTTGTCCCCGGCTGCGGCCGGACGTCGCCTGGACGTGTTGTCCCCGTCCGACGGCGCGCTCATCGCCACACTGCCGCGCTGCGACGCCGCCGACGTCGGCCGCGCCGTCTCCGCCGCCCGCCGCGGCTTCGAGGCCGGGCCGTGGGCGCGCATGACCGCAGCCGAACGCGGTCGTCTGCTTTCCCGTCTCTCCAATTTAGTGTCTGAAAAAATTGATGAATTGGCGGATCTGGAATGCCGCGACACCGGCAAGCCGCTGCGCCAGGGCCGCGCCGATATCGCCGCGCTCGCCCGCTATTTCGAGTTCTACGGCGGCGCCGCCGACAAGGTCATGGGCGACACCATCCCCACCGCGGACGGCTTCCTCGCCCTCACCCTGCGCGAACCCCACGGCGTCGTCGGCGGCATCATTCCCTGGAACTACCCGGCCCAGATCATGGGCCGCGTCGTCGGCGGTGCGCTCGCCATGGGCAACACCGTGGTGCTCAAGCCTGCCGAGGACGCCTGCCTGTCGGTCGTCCGCGTCGCCGCACTGGCGCTCGAGGCCGGCTTTCCGGCCGGTGTTCTCAACGTGGTCACCGGCTACGGCGACGAGGCCGGCGCGGCGCTTGCCAATCACCCGGGGCTCGATTTCCTCACCTTCACCGGTTCGCCCGCGGTCGGCACGCTGATCCAGGCCGCGGCGGCCCGCAACCACATCGGCTGCACCCTGGAACTCGGCGGGAAATCCCCGCAGATCCTGTTTCAGGACGCCGATCTCGACGCGGCTGTCCCCGTCGTCGTCAACGCCATCATCCAGAACTGCGGCCAGACCTGCTCGGCCGGAAGTCGGGTGCTCGTCCAGCAGACGATCTGGGACGAGGTCGTCGAGATCCTCCGCGCCCGCATCCGCGCCCTGGTCGCAGGCCCCCACCATCTCGACCTCGATCTCGGCCCGCTGATCAGCGCCGCGCAGGTCGCCCGGGTCAGGTCCTTCGTCGACCGTGCTGCCGCCGACGGCATCCCGCTGATCGCCGAAGGCGCCATTGCGCCCGACTGCCCGGCTGGAGGGTGCTACACCCCGGCGCGTCTCTATGGTCCGGTCCCGCCGGCGCATCCGCTGGCGCGCGAGGAGGTCTTCGGTCCGGTGCTGTCGATGATCCCGTTCCGCGACGAGGACGAAGCGGTCGACCTCGCCAACGCCACCGATTTCGGCCTCGTTGCCGGCGTGTGGACCCGCGACGGTCAGCGCGGCCTGCGCATGGCGCGCCGGATCCGCGCCGGCCAGGTGTTCGTCAACGCCTATGGCGCCGGCGGCGGCATCGAACTACCGTTCGGCGGCTTCAAGAAGTCCGGCCATGGCCGCGAGAAGGGTTTCGAGGCGCTGTACGAGTTCTCCGCGACCAAGACCGTGGTTCTCAGGCACGGTTGACGGGCGTTCTCAGGCACCTGAACGAAAAGGGGAAATGCGGCCGAGCCGCCGGCGGGAGGGCAAGGCCGCTCCGGCCGATGGCGACGGCTTCATCGGCCCGGCCCGAGGATGCAGGTCACACCTTCCCTTGGCGCTTCAGTTCGGCATGGGTGTCGTCGAGGGTCTTCCTGGCCAGTGCGACGAGCTGGTCGGCCTCGTCGTGGGAAAGCACCAGCGGCGGCGAGATGATCATGCTGTCGCGCACGGCGCGCATGACCAGACCGTTCCTGAACGAGATGTCGCGGCACAGCGTGCCGACCGTGCCGGTGTTGTCGAAGGCCTTCCTGCGGTTGCCCTTTTCGGGCACCAGTTCGAGCGCGCCGACAAGCCCGGTCATGCGCGCCTCGCCGACCAGCGGATGCTCGCCGAGCGCCTTCCAGCGCGCCTGCAGATATGGGCCGATGTCGTCGGCGACCCGTTCGACCAGCTTCTCCCGCTCCATGATGTCGAGATTGGCGAGGGCGGCGGCACAGCAGGCCGGATGACCGGAATAGGTGTAGCCGTGGTAGAACTCGCCCGGCATGTCGACCAGCGCCGACGCTACCTTGTCGGAAATGAGCAGGCCGCCGATCGGCAGGTAGCCGGACGACAGGCCCTTGGCGATCGGCATCAGGTCGGGTTCGAGGCCGAAATACTGCGAGCCGAACCAGGTGCCGAGCCGCCCGAAGCCGCAGATCACCTCGTCGGCGACGAACAGGATGTCGCGCTCGGAAAGGATGCGCCTGACCTCCGGCCAGTAGCTTTCGGGCGGAATGATCACGCCGCCCGCGCCCTGGATCGGCTCGGCGATGAACGCCGCGACCTTGTCCTCGCCGATGCGATCGATTGCCTTTTCCAGTTCCTGCGCAGCCCAGATGCCGAACTCGTCCGGGCTCATGTCGCCGCCTTCGCCGAACCAGTAGGGCTGGGCGATGTGGGTGACGCCGGGCACCGGCAGGTCGCCTTGGCCGTGCATGGCCTTCATGCCGCCGAGGCTGGTACCGGCCAGCGTCGAGCCGTGATAGCCGTTCCAGCGGCCGATGATGACCTTCTTCTCCGGCTTGCCCATCTGGTCCCAGTAGTAGCGCACCAGACGGAACACCGTGTCGTTCGCCTCCGATCCCGAGGAGCAGAAGAACACCCGGTTGAACTGCGGCGGCGACAGCTTGGCCAGCCTCTCCGCAAGCGCGATCACCGGCGGGTGGGTCGTCTTGAAGAAGGTGTTGTAGTAGGACAGGTCACTCATCTGCCGGTGCACGGCGTCGGCGATTTCCTGGCGTCCGTGGCCGACCTGCGAGCACCACAGGCCGGCCATGCCGTCCATGATCCGGTTGCCGTCGGAATCGGTCAGCCACACGCCTTCGGCATGGGTGATGATGCGGCTGCCTTCCGCGTTCAGCATCTTCGTGTCGGTGAACGGATGGATGTGATGCGCGGCATCGAGCGCACGCAGGGCGGCGGTCGGATAGATGTTCGAAACGGCCGTCATGGCGGGATACTCCGTTCAATGGCCGACCCTGCCGCGACATGGGCGCGCCGGTCGTGTCCGTGTGGGAAGAGGGGTCAGACGTTGAGCAGCAGGTACTCGCGTTCCCAGGGGCTGATTACCGCCATGAAGGTCTCGAACTCTTCCTGCTTGATCGCCCGGTAGGTGGCAACGAACTTCTCGCCGAACACCTCGACGAGTTCCTCGCATTCCTCGAACAGGGCGACCGCCTCCAGTAGGCCGCGCGGCAGCGAGCGCTGGATGTCGCTCGCATAGCCGGTGCGCGGTTCGTCGGGCTGCAGCTTGCCGTCGATGCCGAGATAGCCGCAGGCGAGCGAGGCGGCGATGGCGAGATAGGGATTGGCGTCGGATCCGGGCACCCGGTTCTCCAGCCGCCGCGCGTTCGGCTTCGAATAGGGCACGCGCAGGCCGACGGTGCGGTTGTCGTAGCCCCAGAACACGTTCGTCGGCGACGTCGTGTTGCGCGAGAAGCGCCGGTAGGAGTTCACATAGGGCGCCATGATGCAGGTCACGTGCGGCAGGTACTGCTGGTGGCCGGCGATGAAGGACAGGAATTCGGGCGTCGCCTCGCCGTCCTCGTTGGAGAAGATGTTGCGTCCGCTGTCCATGTCCGTCAGCGACTGGTGGATGTGCATGGCCGAGCCCGGCTGGTTCGACATCGGCTTGGCCATGAACGTGGCATACATCTCGTGGCGCAGCGCCGCCTCGCGGATCGTGCGCTTGAACAGGAACACCTGGTCGGCCAGTTCCAACGGGTGGCCGTGGCGCAAGTTGATCTCCATCTGCGCCGCGCCCTCCTCGTGGATCAGCGTGTCGATTTCCAGTCCCTGCTTTTCCGACAGGTCGTAGATGTCGTCGATCAGGTCGTCGAACTCGTTCAGCGCGGAAATCGAATAGGACTGGCGGCCGACCTCGGGACGTCCGGAGCGGCCCGTCGGCGGTTCCAGCGGATAGTCGGGGTCGGTGTTTGGCCGCACCAGGTAGAACTCGATCTCGGGCGCGACCACCGGCTGCCAGCCCTTGTCCTCGTAGAGCTGAAGGACGCGCTTGAGCACGTTGCGTGGCGCCGTCTCGACGGGAATGCCGTCGCGGGTGTAGGCGTCGTGGATGAGCTGCGCGGTCGGGTCGGTCTCCCAAGGCACGGTCGTCAGAGTCGAATAGTCGGGCTTGAAGTAGAGGTCGCCGTCTGTCGGATTGTGCTGGAAGCGGTCATCGTCCTCGGGATAATCGCCGGAAATGGTCTGGGCGAAGATCGACGACGGCATGGTCATCAGCGGTCCGGAAAAGAACTTTTCCGTCGGCATCATCTTGCCGCGTGCAACACCCGCAAGGTCGGGCGCGATGCACTCGATGTCCTCGATGCCTCGTTCGGTCAGCCAGACGCGCGCCTCTTCCAGATCGGCAACGCCGCGCAGGCTCGCCAGGGTCGGGGCTTTTTTCTTCTTGGTCACGCTGGGCTCCAGGCTTGCGGGTCGGCGGGCGAGGCAGTTGCCCCTCCGAGGCGCTGCACGCAGGGATCGGAAGCCGTCTGACCGTCGTCGGGCGGTCACCGTCTGCCGGCCGAGGCCGCCGACTTGTTCGAATTGTGCGATTTTGTGATCACATATGATGCAAGTCAATCGCTTTCTTGGCGCTTTCCTGGCGTGCGCGCTCAGGCGTCGACCAGACCGTTCCGGCCGATGATGCCCATGCCCTCGCGGATGTCTGCGGCGATCGCTTCCGCCAGCGCCGGCGCATCCTGATCGCGGATCGCGCGGATCGCCTCCTTGTGCCAGTCGATCAGATTGGCGGTGCCGACCCGGCCGTAGACCGTCCGCATGTAGGGGGCGAACTGCAGCCACAGGCTTTCGGTCAGGGGCAGCAGCACTTCCGATCCGGAGGCCCCGTAGATGTGGAAGTGGAACTGGTAGTTCTGCCGCATGTAGTCCTCGGCATCGCCGCTCGCGATGCTGGCGTCGATCGCAAGGTCGAGCCGTTCGAGGTCGCGCGCATCCGCTCGGGACAGGTTCCCGAGCGCCATGACCGCCAGTTCCGGTTCCAGCAGAAGGCGCCCCTTGAGGATTTCGTCGAACCGTGCCCGGGTCATTTCCGGTACCTGTACGCGGCCGTTGGGGCGCACGTTGAGCGCGTTTTCCGCCGCCAGCCGCTGGATCACCTCGCGCACGGGCATGGGGCTGACGCCCAGTTCCAGCGCGAGGCCGCGCAGCGTCACCGCCTTGCCGGGAATGAACCGTCCGGTCAGCAGCGCGCGCCGCACGCTCTGCTCGACGTGATCGCGCGCGAGGTGGCGGATCGGCTGCTCGCCCGGTCGGGCGTCATTTGCGCCGGTGCGGGTTCCCAACGCTGGCCTCCTTCTTGCGACTTTCCTGAAACGGTTCCCGGATGTCCGTCCGGCACGTTCCTTGACAGCTCCGATGATACGTGATCACATTTTCCAAGCGTTCGCAATCATTCAACGTGCTCCGCCGGCTTGCTCCTTCCGGGATTTGCGGGGCGGCAACCGGCAAGGAGACTCCATCATGGTGACAGCCCCTCGGCAGGCCTGGGAGAGACCGTCGGAGGAGGGCTGGGAAGACGAACTGGACCGTTTTCTCGCCGATCATCCCGACATCGACACGCTGGAAGTGATCCTGCCCGACACCAACGGCGTGCTGCGCGGCAAGTGGCTACCCGGCGCCGCGATCCGCAAGGTGTTCAAGGAGGGGGTAGCGCTGCCATTCGCCCTGTTCGGCCTCGACGTCTGGGGGCGCGAGGTCGAGCAGACCGGTCTGCACATCGAGACCGGCGACATGGACGGCGTCTGCTGGCCGATTGCACGCACTCTGAAGCTGGTGCCCTGGGCCGAGCGCAAGACCGCCCAGGTCCTCATGTCCATGTACGACCGGGCGGGCGTGCCATTCCTGATCGATCCGCGCCACGTGCTCGCCCGCATGACCGACCGCGCCGCTGGGCGCGGCGTCACCGCGACCGCCGCCTTCGAACTCGAGTTCTACCTGTTCGAGGAAAGCGAGGACGACTGGAGCGGGCCGCCCAAGCCGCTGTTTTCCACCCATCTCGGCCCGGCGCGGCAGAACATGTACGCTCTGTCCGATCTCGAATCGCTGATGCCGCTGGTCGACGACATCCGCCGCGGCGCCGACATTCAGGGCATTCCGGCCGACGCGGCGGTGTCGGAGGCTGCGCCCGGCCAGTTCGAGCTCAACCTGCATCATCGCCGCGACCCGCTGCTGGCCGCCGACGATGCGGTGCTGCTGCGCCGTCTGGTCGCCGGCGTCGCGCGCAAGCACAATCTCAAGGCCTCCTTCATGGCCAAGCCCTTCGCAGAATGGCCGGGCAACGGCATGCATGTCCATGTCTCGCTGGAGGACGGCAGCGGCAACATCTTCGCCGATCCGCAGGCCGGCGAACGGCGTCTGGAGCACGCCATAGCCGGCCTGCTCGACACCATGCCGGAATCGCTGCTGCTCTACATCTCGACCTTCAACGGCTTCCGCCGCATGCAGCCGGGTTCCTATGCTCCGACGTCGATCTGCTGGGGTCATGACAACCGCTCCGTCGCCCTGCGCGTGCCGGCGAGCCGCGCCGAGGCCTCGCGCATCGAACACCGCATCGCCGGCGCCGACGCCAATCCCTATCTGGTTCTGACCGGCGTGCTCGCGGGCATGCTCGAGGGACTGGAGGCGGGACGCGAGCCGCCGCCGCCGGTGGAGGGCAACGCCTATGAGAAGACCCACAAGCGGCTGACGCCCTGGATGGACGAAGCGATTGATGCCTTTGAGGAATCCTCCCGCATGAAGGAGGCTGTCGGCGCCCATATGCACAAGGTGCTGACCGACATCAAGCGGGAGGAACTGAACGCCTTCGGCCGCGAGATCTCGTCGCTGGAGCGGCAGACCTATCTCTAGCGAGGGTTAAAAACGACCGGTGCCCGAAAAATCGGCAGAACACCGGCAGGGAACAGTTGAGCGAGCCCCGTTTCGCTTCTAGGCTTCGGGGCAAGGGACCGGCCCGCGTCGCCCGACAGACCCGTTGCAGCGGGCAGGGCATGCGGACCGGCAACAGGGAACCATCAGTCTGGAGTGGAGCAAGGTATCATGTTGAAAGCCATTCTTTCCGGCGTCGCGGCGCTCGCCCTTGCCGGCGGCGCGGCCAGCGCTCAGGAACGCGTCGTCAACGTCTACAACTGGTCGGACTATATCGACGAGTCGATCCTTGAAGACTTCACCAAGGAGACCGGCATCAGGGTCGTGTACGACGTCTTCGACAGCAACGAGATCCTGGAGACCAAGCTGCTCGCCGGCGGCACCGGCTATGACATCGTGGTGCCGACGGGCACCTTCCTCGGCCGCCAGATCCAGGCCGGCGTGTTCCAGAAGCTCGACAAGTCCAAGCTGCCGAACCTGGTCCACATGTGGGACGACATCGAGGCCCGGCTGCAGAAATACGACCCTGGAAACGAATACGCCATCAACTACATGTGGGGCACCACCGGCATTGGCTATAATGTCGAGAAGATCACGGCGATCATGCCCGACGCGCCGGTCGGCAGCTGGGACATGGTGTTCAACAAGGACATCGTGTCGAAGTTCGCCGAATGCGGCATCTTTGTGCTCGACACGCCCGAGGAGATGATTCCGGCGGCGCTCAACTACCTCGGCCTCGACCCCGATTCCAATGAAACGGGCGACATCGAGAAGGCCGGAGAGTTGCTCCTGTCCATCCGGCCCCATATCCGCAAGTTCCACTCGTCCGAATACATCAACGCGCTCGCCAACGGCGACATCTGCCTCGCCGTCGGCTGGTCGGGCGACATCCTCCAGGCCCGCGACCGCGCCGCGGAGGCCGGCAACAACGTCACCGTCGAATACGTTATTCCAAAGGAAGGCGCGCTGATGTGGTTCGACAACATGGCGATCCCGGCGGACGCCAGGAACGTCGCCGAGGCGCATGAGTTCCTGAACTACATCATGCGTCCCGAGGTGGCCGCCAAGGCGTCGAACTACATCTTCTACGCCAACGGCAACAAGGACAGCCAGCAGTTCGTCGACAAGGAAGTGCTGGAGGACACGGCGATCTATCCGGACGAGGAGACGGTCAAGAAGCTCTACACGGTGACCACCAAGCCGCCGCAGGTCAACCGCGTGCAGAACCGCGTCTGGACCAAGGTCAAGAGCGGACAGTAACGGCCAGGAATCCGGTGGCCCGCCGCCTCGTCAAGAGGCCGGCGGGCCGTCTCGGGGCGTCTTCAGGCGAGGGGCGAGGGACTTGGCCAAGAAACCGATCGGACCCGTGCGGCGGGCGTTTGCACCCTGGGAGAATCCGCAGGCCGTTCCGTACATCGAATTCCGGAACGTCACCAAGCGTTTCGGCGACTTCACTGCAGTCGACAACCTCAGCCTGAAGATCTACGAGCGCGAGTTCTTCGCCCTTCTCGGCGGGTCCGGTTGCGGCAAGACCACGATGATGCGCATGCTGGCCGGCTTCGAGACGCCGACCGAGGGCGAGATCTTCCTCGACGGGCAGAACCTCGCCGGCGTTCCGCCGCATCGCCGGCCGGTCAACATGATGTTCCAGTCCTATGCCCTGTTTCCGCATATGACCGTCGAAGGCAACATCGCCTTCGGTCTGAAGCAGGACAGGATGCCGAAGGGCGAGATCGATGCTCGCGTCCAGGAGATGCTGAAGCTGGTCAAGCTCGAGGCCTTCGCCAAGCGCAAGCCGCACCAGTTGTCCGGTGGCCAGCGCCAGCGGGTCGCGCTGGCCCGCTCGCTCGCCAAGCGACCGAAGGTGCTGCTCCTCGACGAGCCGCTCGGTGCCCTGGACCGCAAGCTGCGCGAGGAGACCCAGTTCGAGCTGACCGACCTGCAGGCCGACCTGGGCATGACCTTCCTGATCGTCACCCACGATCAGGAGGAAGCAATGACCGTTGCCGATCGGATCGCGGTCATGGATGCGGGGCGGATCGTCCAGGTCGCGACACCCGCCGAAATCTACGAGACACCGAACTCGCGCTTCGTCGCCGACTTCATCGGCGACATCAACCTGATCGAGGCAACGGTGGCCGAGCGCGGCCCGGGCTACACGCGGCTTCTGGCCGTCGCCGGTGGCTTCCCGATCGAGACCGACCAGGAGACCGACGCGGCCGTCGGCGCCACCGTCTGGTATGCCATGCGGCCGGAAAAGGTCCGCATCGCCCACGGCACGCCCGACCCCGGATGCGCCAATGCCGTCGGCGCCACGGTCTGGGACATCGCCTATCTCGGCGACGTGTCTATCTACCATGCCCGCGTCGGCGACGCCGTGACCCTGCGCTCGACCGTGGCCAATGTCACCCGCCTCGTCGAACGGCCGATTTCCTGGGACGATCAGGTTGTGCTGTCCTGGGAGCGCGGCGCCGGGGTCATACTCACCAGCTAGCGGCACGCCGCCGGACGCCGGCGCAGGCAGGAGGACGGGATCCATGGATGGGTTCGCTTCGGACAGACGCAAGGCCTCCCTGGGGCGGTTCGTCCTGGTCGTCGTACCTTATGCCTGGCTGCTGGCGTTCTTCCTGGCGCCGTTCTTCATCGTCTTCAAGATCTCCCTTTCCGAGGTCGCGGTCGCCATTCCGCCCTATCTTCCCGTCTTCGACCTCGCCGAGGGCTGGGCCGGCATCCGGGACGCCGTCGTCGCATTCTCCTTCGACAACTACCTCTGGCTGGTCGAGGACGACCTCTACTGGAAATCCTACCTGTCCAGCGTCTGGATCGCCGGAACGTCGACGCTGATCACGCTGGTCGTCGGCTATCCGATCGCCTACGGCATGGCGCGCAGCCCCAAGGCCTGGCGCCCGACGCTGCTGATGCTCGTGATCCTGCCGTTCTGGACCTCGTTCCTCATCCGAGTCTACGCCTGGATCGGGATCCTCAAGAGCGAGGGCCTGCTCAATCAGGCCCTGCTCGCCATCGGGCTCATCGACACGCCGCTGACGATCCTCAACACCAACACGGCGGTCTATATCGGCATCGTCTATTCCTACCTGCCGTTCCTGGTCCTGCCGCTCTACGCCAGTCTCGAGAAGCTCGACGAAAGCCTGCTCGAGGCGGCTCAGGATCTTGGCTGCCCGCCCTGGAAGGCGTTCTGGGCGATCACCTTCCCGCTTTCCATCCCGGGTGTCGTCGCCGGCTGCTTCCTCGTCTTCATTCCCGCTGTCGGCGAGTTCGTCATCCCCGATCTGCTCGGCGGCTCCGAAACGCTGATGATCGGCAAGACCCTGTGGGTCGAATTCTTCGCCAACCGGGACTGGCCGGTTTCCTCGGCGGTGGCGGTGGTACTGCTGCTCATCCTGGTGGTGCCGATCGTGCTGTTCCAGCACCAGCAGCAGAAGGCATCGGAGAAGGCGGCATGAGGTCCGGTCCCACCTGGTTCAACGTCACGTCCCTGGCGCTCGGCTTCGCGTTCCTCTACCTGCCGATCCTGATCCTGGTCGTGTTCTCCTTCAACGCGTCCCGGCTGGTCACCGTCTGGGGGGGCTTCTCGACCGTCTGGTACGTCGAACTGCTGAAGAACCAGCAGCTGCTCGACGCCGCCTGGGTTACCGCCAAGGTCGCCTTCCTGTCGGCCAGCGTCGCCACCGTGCTCGGCACCATGGCCGCGCTCGTGCTCGTCCGCATCGGGCGGTTCTGGGGCCGCACCCTGTTCTCGGGCATGATCTATGCGCCCCTGGTCATGCCGGAAGTGATTCTCGGCCTGTCGCTGCTGCTTCTGTTCGTCGCCGTCGACCAGTCGCGCGGCTTCTGGACCGTGATGCTTGCCCACACGACCTTCGCCATGTGCTATGTCGCGGTCGTCGTCCAGTCGCGCCTGATCGGCTTCGACCGTTCGCTGGAGGAGGCTGCCCAGGATCTCGGCTGCCCGCCGGCGCGTACCTTCTTCGTCATTACCCTGCCGCTGATCATGCCGGGCGTCGTCGCCGGCTGGATGCTCGCCTTCACCCTGTCGCTGGACGATCTGGTCATCGCCAGCTTCACCACCGGCCCCGGCGCGACAACCCTGCCGATGAAGATCTATTCGCAGGTGCGCCTCGGCGTCACGCCCGAGATCAACGCCGTCTGCACCATCCTCGTCGGGCTTGTCACGATCGGTGTCATCGCCGCCTCGATCGTCACCAAGCGGCACGAGGTTCAGCGGCGCAAGGACGAACAGGTGGCCCTGCGCCAGGCCTGAGGGGACTGCCGCCGCCGAGTGCCGGTTTGGTCGAACCGTCTTTCGCCCAGTTGACGCGCTTGGGGATTCCGAGTCTTGTTGCAACGCAACCTGATTGCCGCGTCAGGTCGTGCGCGTCGGCGCCGATCGGCGGCGGCCGGTCTTGACGCTGTGCGCGGCTTGCGCTCAATACGGATGGTTTCGGCCAGGGTGGGTAGTGAGGAGACAAGGATGAACAAGGTTTACCCCGACGCGGCGGCCGCGCTCGACGGATTGGTGTTCGATGGCATGACCATCATGGCCGGCGGCTTCGGCCTGTGTGGCATCCCGGAAAACCTGATCGTCGCCCTGCGCGACAGCGGGGCGAAGAACATCACGGCGATTTCCAACAACGCCGGCGTCGACGATTTCGGCCTTGGACTGCTGCTCCAGACGCGCCAGATCAAGAAGATGATCTCCTCCTACGTCGGAGAGAACGCCACCTTCGAGCGCCAGTATCTGAACGGCGAGTTGGAGCTGGAGTTCAATCCGCAGGGCACGCTGGCCGAGCGTATCCGCGCCGGCGGCGCAGGCATCCCCGGCTTCTACACCAAAACCGGCGTCGGCACGTTGATTGCGGAGGGCAAGGAGCACAAGGTGTTCAACGGCGAGACCTACATCCTGGAAACGGGCCTGGTCGCCGACGTCTCCCTGGTCAAGGCCTGGAAGGCCGACAAGGAAGGCAACCTGATCTACCGCAAGACGGCGCGCAACTTCAATCCGATGATGGCGACCGCCGGCAAGGTCACCGTGGTCGAGGTCGAGCAGATCGTCGAGATCGGCGAACTGGACCCGGACCAGATCCACACGCCGGGCATCTTCGTCGACCGGATCATTTCCGGCAGCCACGAAAAACGCATCGAAAAGCGCACCACGCGCGCAGCCTGACGGGATTTGAGGAGAGACGACATGGCCTGGACACGCGACGATATGGCCAAGCGCGCAGCGCAGGAGCTGCAGGACGGCTTCTACGTCAATCTCGGGATCGGCATCCCGACCCTGGTTTCCAACTACATTCCGGAAGGCGTCCACGTGACCCTGCAGTCGGAGAACGGCATGCTCGGCATGGGGCCGTTCCCGACCGACGACGAGGTCGATGCCGACCTCATCAACGCCGGTAAGCAGACCATCACCGAACTGCCGCAGACGAGCTACTTTTCCTCCGCCGACAGCTTCGCCATGATCCGCGGCGGGCATATCGACCTGTCCATCCTCGGTGCCATGGAAGTGTCCGAGAAGGGCGATCTCGCCAACTGGATGATCCCGGGCAAGATGGTCAAGGGGATGGGCGGCGCCATGGACCTCGTTGCCGGCGTCAAGCGCGTGGTCGTGATCATGGACCACACGTCCAAGAGCGGGGAGTCCAAGCTGCTGAAGGCATGCACCCTGCCGCTGACCGGCGTCGGCTGCGTCGACCGCATCATCACCAATCTCGGCGTCTTCGACGTCACCGACCGCGGCCTCGCCCTTGTCGAGCTGGCGCCGGAGGTGACGATGGACGAGGTCAAGGCGGCCACCGACGCCCATCTGTGGGTTGCCGCCTGAAGCCTGCCGAAAGCACATGAAAACGACGGGGCCCGGTCGTCGCGACCGGACCCCGGTTCTGTGCACCGGGTCGACGCCCGCGCTTCAACGCTTGGGGCGACCGCGCTACTCCGCGGCCGCGCGCCGCGTCTGCGGCCGGATCGCGGGAAAGTCGTCGGCGGTCAGCACTTCCTGCTTCAGCAGCAGCGCCGCGCCGGCCTCCAGTTCCTTGCGGTGCTGCGTCAGGATATCGACCGCGCGCCGGAACGCCGCCTCGACCCGCTCCTTGACCGCAAGGTCGATCTCGCGCGCCGTCTCCTGCGAGGCGTCGGTGACGTCGCCCATCGGCTGGTTCAGGAACGATTGGCGCGGCGCGGCATAGACGCGGTTTCCCAGCTTGTCGTCCATGCCGTAGCGCATCACCATCTCGCGGGCGATCTCCGTCGCCCGTTCGATGTCGTCCGAGGCGCCGGTGGAGATTTCGCCGAACATCAGCTGCTCCGCCGCCCGTCCGCCCATCAGCACCGTCATACGGTGTTCCAGGTCCTCTGTGGTCAACAGGAAACGGTCCTCTGTCGGCCGCTGCATGGTGTAGCCGAGCGCCCCGACGCCGCGCGGAATGATCGACACCTTGTGCACCGGATCGACGCCGGTCAGGTTGGCGGCGACCAGCGCATGGCCCATCTCGTGATGGGCGACCGTGCGCCGCTCCTTGTCGTTGAGCACCCGGCTGCGCTTTTCCAGCCCCGCGACCACCCGCTCCACAGCCTCGGTGAAATGCGATAGGTTGACTGCCTTGGCATCGGCGCGCGTGGCCAGCAACGCCGCTTCGTTGACCAGCGTCGCGAGGTCGGCACCGGAAAAGCCGGCGGTGATCTGAGCCACCTGGTCGAGATCGGTCCCTGGCGCAAGCTTGATCTTTTTCACGTGAACGTCGAGGATCGCCCGCCGGCCGCTCCGGTCCGGCCGGTCGACCAGCACCTGCCGATCGAAGCGCCCCGCGCGCAGCAGTGCCGGGTCGAGGATTTCCGGCCGGTTGGTCGCCGCCAGCAGGATGATGCCGACGGAGGGGTCGAAGCCGTCGAGTTCGGCCAGCAGCTGGTTGAGCGTCTGTTCCTTCTCGTCGTTTGCGATCATCGGGTTGGCGCCGCGCGCGCGCCCCAGCGCGTCCAGTTCGTCGATAAAGATGATCGCCGGGGCTGCCTTGCGGGCCTGCTCGAACAGGTCGCGCACGCGCGCTGCGCCGACACCGACGAACATCTCGACGAATTCAGAGCCCGAGATGGAGAAGAACGCGACGCCGGCCTCGCCGGCCACCGCGCGCGCCAGCAGCGTCTTGCCGGTGCCCGGCGGGCCGACCAGCAGGATGCCCTTGGGCACCCGCGCGCCGAGCCGGCCGTAGTTCTCCGGGTCCTGCAGGAAGTCGACCAGTTCCTGCAACTCGCGCTTGGCCTCGTCGACGCCGGCGACGTCCTTGAAGCTCACCTTGATGTCGCGTTCGACATAGACCTTGGCCTTGGACTTGCCGACCGTCATCATGCCGCCGAAGCCCTGCTTCTCGGCGATGCGGCGGATGAAGAACATCCACAGGCCGAAGAAGAACAGCACCGGAATGATCCACGACAGCAGGTCGCGCAGGAAGGTCGACTGGATCACGCCGGTGAACTTGACGTCGTACTGGGTCAGCTGTTCGGCCAGCGGCAGGTCGACCCGCGTGGTGATGAAATACTCCTTGCCGTCCTGCGGCTCGCGGAACTTGCCCTCGATCGTGTTGTCCTTGATCGCGATCTCGGCGATCTTCCGATCCTTCAGGTACTGCTCAAACTGGCTGTAGGGGATCGGCTCGATGGTCTTGTAGGCCGTCCACCAACTCTGGAAGGTGAGCAGCAGGAACACGGCGGCGACCGCGTACCAGACGTTGATCTGATGCTTCTTCTCCATTCCCTGGCTCCTGCCGAGTCGCGGTCCTTTGGGCGATTGAGGCGCCTCGGGCCGCGCCTGTCAATGACCGGGGTCATGCCCTGGCGACGCGCGCTCGCGCGCCGGGAGTGCCGGTCCGCGCGCTCGCCCGGTCGCGGAACGAGGCTGCGCTGGTGCGCGCCAGCAGGATCACCGGCAGCAGGCCGACGAGCATGATAGCCAGAGACGGCAGGGCGGCGTCCTCGAACGCCTCGCGCGAGGCGGCTTCGAACACGGTCGTGGCCAGGGTGTCGAAGTTGAACGGGCGCAGCAGGATGGTCGCCGGCAGTTCCTTCATGCAGTCGACGAAGGCGAGCAGCAGTGCGGACAGCAGGATCGGCCGGATCAGCGGCAGGTGGATCTGGGTCAGCGTGCGGCCGGCGTTTCGCCCGAGCGTGCGCGATGCCATGTCGAGATGGACCGAGATCTTGGCGAAGCCCCCGTCGACCTGACCGTAGGCGACCGCCAGGAAGCGCACGACATAGGCGTAGACCAGCCCCGCGCCGGAGCCGAGCAGCAGCAGCCCGGTGCCGAAGCCGAACAGGTCGCGCATCGCCGCGTCGACCATGTTGTCGAACCGGGCAAGCGGAATCAGGATGCCGACCGCCAGCACAGTGCCCGGTACCGCGTAGCCGATCGAGGCGACGGTGGCGCCGAACCGCAGCACGGGCGAACGGCTCAGCCGCAGGCCGTAGACCAGCACGACGCTGATCGCCACCGTCGCGACCGACGCGATGATGGCGAGTGCCATGCTGTTCCACACCGCCGACAGGAAGGCCGGCGCGAGGAGGTCGTCGAGGCGACGGCTGGCGCGGTCGGCCAGAAGCAGCGCCGGCAGCACGAAGCCGAGCAGGACCGGCAGCGCGCAGGCCGCGAAGGCGAGCCAGGCGCGCAATCCGGTCAGCATGTAGCGGGACGGCGCGTGGTGCTTGCCGCGGCCGGCGTCGAAGCGCTGCCGCCGGCGGGCGAACCGCTCCAGGCCGATCAGGGCGAACACCATCACCAGCATGGCGCAGGCGAGTTGCGCCGCCCCGGCGAGGCTCGAGCGATGCAGCCAGGTGTCGTAGATCGAGAAGGTCAGCGTCTTGACGCCGAAGAAGGTGACGGCGCCGATGTCGTTGAGGCATTCCATGAGCGCCAGCGATACGCCGACGGCGATCGCCGGGCGCGTCAGCGGCACGGCGACGCGAAAGAACAGGCGCAGCGGCGACGCTCCGAGCGTCCGCGACACGTCGAGCGCGGACGCCGACTGAATCAGGAAGCTCGCGCGTGTCGTCAGGTAGACGTAGGGGTACAGCACGGCGCTCATCACGAAGATGGCGCCGCCGAGCGAGCGGATCTCGGGGAACCAGTAGTCGCGCGCCGAGGTGAAGCCGAACACGGCGCGCAGGGCCGACTGGACGGGCCCGGAATAGTTCAGGATCTCCACATAGGAGAAGGCGATGATGTAGGTCGGGACGGCGAGGGGCACGAGCAGCGCCCAGTCCAGGATGCGCCGGCCTGGAAAGCGGCACATGGTCACCAGCCAGGCGGTGCCGACGCCGACAACGCCGGTGGCCAGGCCGACGCCGAGCATGAGCAGCGCGGTGGTGCGCAGCGAGCGCGGCAGCACGGTGCTGAGCAGGTGCGGCCAGACGTCCCCCGACGATCCGCTGGCGATCACCGCTATGGCGACGAGCGGCATCAGCACCAGCGCCGCCATGGCCGCCGCCACCGCGAACCACGCGCGCTCGACCGGGCGCACGGGTCCGGCCGTCGCTCGGTTCGGGGGCGCCGCATGCGCGCCAGGGTCGGGTCTGTCGGTCATCTGGCGGTTGCTATTACCGGTTTCCGTGGGGAACGCAAAGGGGCGCCGCGCGGAACGCGGCGCCCCTTTGGCGATGGGCAGGCGGCAGGTCTCAGCTTGCCGGGCCTTCGTCGAAGCCGACCCTGTCGACCAGCTCGCTGGCCGCCTTGCGGTTCCTGGCGATCTCGTCGAGCGACAGCGTGTCCGCCTTCAGCTCGCCCCAGGACTTGACCAACTCGGACGGCGCGACCGCCGGATCGAGCGGATATTCGTGGTTTGCCTCGGCATAGATCTGCTGCGCCTTCGGCGTCGACAGGAACTCGATCAGCTTGACGGCGTTGTCCCTGTTCGGCGCGTTCTTGGCCAGCACGACGCCCGAGATGTTGACGTGCGCACCGCGGTCGGTGGCGTTCGGGAACAGGATCTTGGCGGAGTTTGCCCAATCCTTCTGTTCCGTCTCCTTCTCGTTGGTCAGCATGGCGCCCATGTAATAGGTGTTGCCGAGCGAGATGTCGCATTCGCCGGAGAAGATGCCCTGTACCTGCGAACGGTCGTTGCCGGACGGCTTGCGGGCGAGGTTGTCGCGCACGCCGGCGAGCCATTTCTCGGTCTCCTCGGCGCCGTGATGGGCGAGCATCGAGGCGATCAGGCCGATGTTGTAGACGTGCTGGCCGGAGCGGGTGCAGATCCGGCCCTTCCACTTCGGATCGGCCAGTTCCTCGTAGGTGATCGAATCCTGCTCCACGCGGTCCTTCGACGCGTAGACGACGCGCGCACGCATGGTCAGGCCGACCCAGTGCCCTTCCGGATCCCTGTAGGTCGCGGGAATATTGGCGTTCACGACGTCGGAGGTGACCGGCTGGGTGATGCCGAGCTGCTTGGCCCCGTCGAGGCGGCCGATGTCGACGCTCAGCAGCACGTCGGCCGGCGAGTTGGCACCTTCGGCCGCGATGCGCTCGTCGAGGCCGTCGGCGGCGTAGATGACGTTGGTCTTGACGCCGGTCTCGGTCGTGAAGGCGTCCAGGAGCGGCTGGATCAGAAACGGCTGGCGATAGGAATAGATATTCACCTCGCCGTCTGCGCGCGCGACCGTGCCGGTCAGCGAGACGAGCGCCGTCGCCACGAGGGCGGCATTGGCGAGAGAGCGGACTTCGTGCAGCTTCATCATTTCCTCCGGTCCTTTGGCCCAGGGGCCGGTTTCTGCCGGCCATTGTCGTTGGATATCTGACGCAGCGGAAATATGACTACAGCATTCCAGAAAGTCAATAAAGGCTTTCAATTCAATAATTTAGAATCATTCAAATGTAACTTGAGGGTAAAATGCCGAAAATCGGCAGGCAAATCCGGGCCCTGGCTCCGGGTATGCGGAGACGTCACGGCACGGGTCGCGATCCGTGCCGCCGGCGGGTCGCCTGCGCGCTCATCACGTCTCGGTGATCAGGGGGCGGCTGCGGGCACGCCGCCCGTCAGGATCGTGGCCATCCAGTCGCGGTCGATGTTCTGCCCGCTCAGCACGACGCCGACCTTGTGGCCGCCGTAGACGCCCTTTTCCGCCGCCAGCGCGGCCAGCGCAGCCGCGCCGGCGCCTTCGGCGAGATTGTGTGTCGCCCGGTAGAGAAGCCGCGTGGCGCGCACGATGTCCTGGTCAGACACCCGCACGATGCGCTCCGCGCCCTCGCGGATCACGGCGAGTGCGTTCGGATCGGGCATGCGCACCGCCATGCCGTCGGCGAAGCTGAAGCCTGGGCCGGTCTCCACCAGGCCGCCGGTCTCGACGGAACGGGCGTAGGCGTCGAAGGCCTCCGACACGACGCCGATGATGCGCGTCTTCAGGCCGAGGGCGTTGCGGGCCGAGATCATGCCGCAGATCCCCGAGCCAAGCCCGATCGGCACGTAGACCGCCGCAAGGTCCGGACAGGCGCGCAGGAATTCCAGCGCATAGGTTGCCACGCCGCTGACCAGGTCGGCGTGAAACGACGGCACGAACACCAGCCGGCGTTCCTCGCACAGCCGTGCCGCATGCGCCTTGGCGGCGTCGAAATCCTCGCCGTGTTCGATCAGGTCCGCCCCGAGTGCGCGCATGGCGGCATTCTTTTCCTTGGAGTTGCCGAGCGGCACGACGATCGTGGCTTTCATGCCGAAGCGGCCTGCGGCGAAGGCGATGCTCTGGCCGTGGTTGCCGCGCGTCGCGGAGATGACGCCGGTGCCGGGCGCCGCGTGCCGGGCCAGCCCGGCCATGAAGGCGAGCCCGCCGCGCACCTTGAAGGCGCCGACCGGGGTGTGGTTCTCGTGCTTGACCCACACCTCCGCGCCGAGCGCTTCGCGCAGCAGCGGCCAGGCGTATTGCGGCGTCGGCGACAGGTGGCGGTAGACGATCCGGGCGGCGTCTTCCATCGCGGCAAGGGTCAGCATCGACGGGTCCGTGAGAGGCCGCCCCGCGGGCTGCGGGGTCGGAGCATGGAGCTACGCGTAACCTCTCCGGTCCGGGCCGGCCCGTCAAGCGCGCGGCTGGTCGCGGGTCTATTCCGCCAGAACCCGCTGCGAGGGGAAGGTGATTTCCACCAGCGTGCCCTGCTCGGGCGTCGAATCGATGTGGAACACCGCGCGGTTGGCCTCCACCAGGGCCTTGGTCAGCGGCAGGCCGAGGCCGGTGCCGCCGCCGATGCGGGCGGTATGCACCTGGCGGAACGGCTCCAGCGCGGCGGCAAGGTCCTTGGCGTTCATGCCCGTCCCCGTGTCGCGCACCCGCAGCACCACCTCGCCGTTCGGCTCCAGCGCCGTCGAGACGATCACCTGGCCGCCCGACCTGTTGAACTTGATCGCGTTCGACAGCAGGTTGAGCACGATCTGGCGCAGCGAGCGCGGGTCGGCGACCACGCTCGGCACGGTCGCCGGCAGGCTGGCGCGGATGATCACCCGCTCGCGGTTCGCCTGCGGCTGCATCAGCGCGACGCATTCGCGCACGACATCGTTGGCCGACACCGCGCTGAAGCTGAGGTCCAGCTTGCCCGCCTCGATCTTCGACAGGTCGAGCAGGTCGTTGACCAGGCTCATGATGTGGGCGCCCGATGTGCGGATATCCTTGAGGTATTCCTTGTAGCGCTCGTTGCCGATCGCCCCGAAGCGCTCTTCCATCATGACCTCGGAAAAGCCGATGATGGCGTTCAGCGGCGTGCGGATCTCGTGGCTGATCTTGGCCAGGAAGTCCGATTTCTGCGAGCTCGCCGTCTCGGCCTGCCGCTTGGCCTCGGTCAGTTCCTCCTCGGCCGCCTTCCACTGGGTGATGTCGCGCAGAACGGCGCAGAACTTCATCGCCTCTCCGCCGTTGCCGATCCGGCCGATGGTCATGAACAGCGGGATCAACCCGCCGGAGGCGACCTGGCCGATCACCTCGCGTCCGTCGTTGAGCACGCTGGCAACCCCGTTGCGCGCCAGCCCGTCGAGATAGTCGGTTGCCGAGCGATGGCTTTCGGGCGCCAGGTAGGCTGTCAGCGGCGCGCCGATCATGTCTGCGCGGCTGGCCCCGAACAGCGCCTCGGCCGAGCCGTTGGCCTTGACGATCGTGCCGTGCCGGTCGAGTACCAGCACGCCGTCGGTCGCCGTCTCCAGGATCGTGTCCATCTCAGCGATCCGTTCTTCCGCCGCCTTCAGCGCCGCCTCGCGCTCGCCCAGTTCGCTCGTCGGCCGCGCCTCGGGTGGCGTTTGGCGTTCGGTGACCGAGATCATCAGTCCGCGGCCGCCGTTCCACGGCACGGCATGCATGCGCGCGTCGACGCGCCGCAGCCCGCCGCCGGCAACGCGTACCTTCAGCGTCTCGTCGAGCGTGTCGTCGCCATCGGTGTCCGGCCAATGGTCGTCGGGCTCGACGAACACCGCCTCCAGTCCGCCGGCTTCGCTCAGCGCCTCGATCGAGCCGTAGCCAAGGAGGGCCAGTAGGGTCTCGTTGGCATAGAGCACTTCGCGGTCGCGCACGATGGCGATGCCGATCGGCAGCCGGTCGAGCAGGCGCGGGTCGATCGGCGCCGCCGGGGCCGGCGCCGGCCGGACGGGGGCCGTTGGCGCCGCCTCGGCAGCGGGCTCCTCGTCGCCGAAGTCGCCCTCCAGCCGCGCGCCGAGCGCCTCGGCGATCTTGCGGAACGCCTCGCGCTCCGGCTTGCTCAGCCGCGACGTGTCGACCGGCACCGTCGTCGACGGCCGGCCGGAGAACGGGATCACGCGACCGCCTTCCGCGGCCGGCGCGCCGCGCGTCGGTCCGGGTTCGGCGGCGGCTTCCCCGGCCGCGCCCTCCTTGCCGGCATCGGCCCTTGCGGCTCCCTCTGCCTCGGCCTCGTTCGCCTCGTCGGAGGGGACGTCCGGCTGCGCCACGGCAGCCGGCGGTTCCAGATCCTCGACTGGGCGGAGCCCGGGTTGGGTCTCCGTGGGTTTGCCTTCCCGGGTTTTGGTCTCGTCGGCTTCGGCCGCGGCCTCAACATCCTCGCACGGCGCTTCGGCGCTCGACCCCTCCGCCTCCGCAGGCAACTCCGCTTCCCGAGGCAGCTCTGTCTCTGCAAGGGCCGACCTCTCCTCTTCGGCCTCCGCCGGAGCATGCGGCGTGGCGCCGGTCAGGACCCGTTGGCGCGCGGCGTCGAATTCGCGGGCCAGACTCTTCACCGCCACCTCGATCTCTGCCGGCCGCAGCGGCGCGTCGCCGGAAATGCCGATCCGCGCCGCCTCGCCCTGCCGTTCGGCGCGCGCGAACAGGTCCTCCGCCTCGTCCCCCGCCTCCTCGGCGGACGCCGGTACTTCGGCCAGGATCCCGGCCGGAGAGGCCGCTGCCGGCGGTACGACCGGGGTTTCGGCTGTGGTTTCGGCCCAAGTCTCGGCCCAAGTCTCGGCCCAAGTCTCGGCTGGAGTCTCGGCTAACGGTCCTGCCGGGATATCGGCCGGCGCCTCGATGGGCTTCTCGGCAGGGGACACGGCTAGTGGTTCGGCCAGTGGTTCGGCCAGTGGTTCCGCCAGAGCCTCGGCCTGTGCGGCCTCCTCTGCCTTCGCGTCCGCTGCCTGCACCGCACCGCGCGCGGCCACGGCGGCCTGCGCGTCCGCGAACGCCTCACCGACACGCACGACGCCGAAGCCGCGATAGCCCTCGAACACTCGGCGCCGGTCGAAGGCGGGCAGGGCGGCCATGTCGACCGGCACCCGCAGCGCGGCGTCCGTCACCGGCCAGTCGACCGTCTTGCCGCTCCAGGTGTCGCGGCGCTGCAGGGCGCGCGCTATGCTGCCGCGCGGGTCGAGGCCGAAGCGGTCGGCCACCTCGCTCCAGGTCCTGCCGACGATGTCGGCAGTGGCCGGGCCGAGCACGTCGGCGAATTCGGGCGACAGGAATGTGAAGCGCTGGTCGATGTCCATTTTCCAGGCGAAGCGCACCGGTCGCCCGCGCGCCTCGAACACGAAACGCGGAGTGCGCTCGTCCGCCGTACCGGCAGCGCCCCCCTCCGGTGCAACTCGCCGCTCCGCCAGGGGCTCCGCCGCTTCGGCTCGCTCCGGCTCTGCTCCGCCTCCCTGTTCCGCGACGACCGCCGGGATCTCCGCTTCGGGCGCGACCGCCTCGGGCAGGGTCTCGTTGTCCACCACCGCCAGCAACCGGCCGTCGGCGAGCCGCACGGCAAGGGCGCGATGGCGGCGTCCGCCGGCCCTCGCCTCTCCGGCGGCCGTTCTGCCGGCCGCCTCCGGCAACGCCTCGACGGGGTCGGGGAGCGTGCCGGCATGCGCAACGATCTCGCCGCGAGCGCAGGCAAGCAGCGCGCTGCGCGGCCCGTTGCCGAGCAGCGCCAGGAAATCCGCTTCCGGCGCCCCCCCCGGTACCGCCGTGTCGGCCGTCGCCATGATCAGTGCCGCGTCGCTACCGTCGGCGAGCGTCACCCGCCGGCACAGGCAGGTCAGCAACAGGGCCTTGAGTCCGCGGTAGAAGCGCAACCGGTCTATGCTGGCCCGCTCAAGCGGGCCGCTGGCAGCGATGCGAGCGATGTGCGGGCGTGCCGGCGCGCGGTCCAGCCCCCGGAGACGGCCGAGCGCCGCGGCGTCGCGAGCGCCGAAGAAGGCCGCGCCGGCGGCGTTCGCCCACAGGATCCGGCTGCCGTCCGCCGACCACAGCCAGGCCGCCTGCGCTTCGTGGATCACCGCCGCCGTCTGCGGCAGCGCGCTGAGATCCATGAAGGTCTTCAGATGGTCGTCCATGGCTCAACTCCAACGCGCCGAAGGCTGATACCGGATCGTCTGTGCGGTCGCCTCCCGGTAACTCCTCGTTAATACCGTCAAAGCCGGGAGGCGTCCACGTTCGCGCCCCCCAATGCCGGACGGGGACTTGCTGTGTGGTTAACTCCGCCGTAGCCTCCGGCCGCAGCCGTGGATTGGTGTGTTCGGCCGGGACTCATTGCGGTTGTGACCCCGCCATGGTACCAAGATTTCGCCCGGAACGTCTGCGAGACCGGCTGCGGCGATGTCCCGGGACATCGGTCATGCGGCAGACCGCGGGCAGGGCCGGCAGGCGACAAGGGAGTGCACTGGATGACGGCGGACAAGAAGGGGTTCGAGATCCCCGATCAGATGCGGGACTTCGCGGAAAAGAGCGTGGACCAGGCGCGTAAGGCCTTCGACGACTTCATCGTCATGACTCAGAAGGCCGTTTCCAACGTCGAGGAATCGACCTCCGCCGTGCAGAGCGGTGCGGCGGACATGAACCGCAAGGCACTCGGCTATGCCGAGGAGCACGTCGACGCTGCTTTCCGCTTCGCCCAACAGATGGTGCGGGCGAAGGACGTCGAGGAGATGATGAAGCTGCAGCAGGACTACCTGCGCCGCCAGATGGAGCAGCTCGGCGAACAGGCGCGCGAGTTCTCCGACACGGCGACCCGCACCGCCCAGGAGGCGACGAAGGCGGCCAGGGACTAAGCCTGCCGGCGGGATCGTGGCGGGCAGTTGCTCGCCCCCGCTTGTGCTGTCTGACGCCTTTGGCGGGCACCTGATGCCCGCCCGACGCCTGTCCGATGCCCGTCCGGCGCCATGTCCCCGCGGCCGGCGGATCCTCTTTCATTGCCGTCTATTGTGCAATGCAAAAAAATATTGCAATGCAATATAAGTGTCCCTATATTGGCAGTGCGGATGACGGTAGGGCCTGCGCTCATGGATGGCGCGGGCGGAAGATTTGATGTGATCGCATCCGATGAATCAGGAGATGAGATCATGACTGACACCATTGCGCCGGCTGCGGACAAGGCTGTGACCAAGACCCGCGCCACCAAGACCGCCAAGACCGCGGTCAAGTCCCCCTTTGCCGATTTCGAGGCTTTTGCCATGCCGAAGATGGAAGTTCCCGCGATGGTCCGCGAGATGACCGAGAAGGGCATCGAACAGGCCCGTGACGCCTATGCCAAGGTCAAGACCGCGGCCGAGGAAGCCACCGACCTGCTCGAGGACACCTTCGAGACCTCCCGCCAGGGCGTCGTCGAGTTCAACATGAAGGCCGTCGACGCGGCCAAGGCCAACACCGATGCCACCTTCGCCTTCGTGAAGGACCTGATGTCGGTCAAGACGGTTGCCGAGGCGATCGAGTTGCAGTCGACCTTCGCCCGCCAGCAGTTCGACGCGCTGAGCTCCCAGGCCAGGGACATGCAGGAATTCGCGACCAAGTTCTCCACCGACGTCACCGCGCCGGTCAAGGAAGCGGTCGAGAAGACCTTCAAGGACCTCAAGGCCGCCTGAGGCCTTTCGTCCGGATGAGAATGCGGGACGCCCCGGGGCTTCACGGCCCCGGGGCGTCCTTTTTTTAAAGATCTGGCGGCGGTTACGGCAAACGGGCGTCGGCGCGCTCGGCGCACGCCGATCGCGCCATCTCATCTCCCAACTCGCCCCCAAGTCGCCCCCAACTCGCCCCTTGTCGGGGCCGGCGCGAGGCGCTAGAAGACCTCTTGCAAACGCGGCCCGTTCTCACTATGGTCCGCGCCACTTCCGCAAGGCCCTTCCGCCTTGCCGCCCGTGCAGACGTAGCTCAGTTGGTTAGAGCGTCGGATTGTGGCTCCGAAGGTCGGTGGTTCGAATCCACCCGTCTGTACCATCCTCTCTTCCCTCTCCGATGTTGACACACCCGCAGGACCGGAAGCTGTGATGGCCGCCGCTGCGGATGCCTGTGCCTCGCAACGGATCGTTCCAGCGCCGGTACCGCTGTGCGGCCCATGAAGAATTGACCCGCCCTGCCGCTCAGGCCACTATGTCGATCGGTTTCGGTGGGCCTGGGCCGGGTTGGGACGAGTAATTTCCGCCACACGCCAGAAGACCGGTGTCGGATGAAAGTCATGCCACGGGCGGAACGGCCCGGAAGCCATCGGTTTTCGGCGCTCGCTGCCGGACAGGAACTGGAATTGATCGGAAAATGATTTCGGGAAGACGTTGTTAGGATGCCGTTTCTTGATGCGATTTGCAGATGGATATTGATCGCGGCGCTCGCTGGCGTTGCGGCACTCCACGCCGCCGGCACGGCCGCCGCTCAATCCGTCGACGTCGAGCGCAGCGGCACGCTCTCGAACGTCGTCGTGCGCAAGGGCGCTGCCGGCATCGTGACCGGCGCGCACCTGACCTTCGACCTTGACTGGCTCTATCGCGCCGGCGTCCTGGTCGGCGAACCCTTGGTCAACTGCGGCATCAGGCTGCGCAACCTGCGCGGCACAGTGCGCTTCACGGACGCCGGCAAACCGGCGGAAATCGTCGTCGGCGACAGCAACCGGCACCTTCTCTCCGTGATCGACGTCGGTCTCGTCATGCAGACCGGCTTGCTCGGCAGTTACACCGCCCTGTCCTGCCCCAACGGACTGGTGGGAACCGAGAGCCAGCCCGTTTGGGGCATCCCGTCCGCCTATTCCCTGACAAGGACCTTCTGCTGGCACGGCCACAATCCGGCGTCGCGGCCGACCCTGCCCGAGCGCCTCGGCGCGGACTGGTGTACCGAGGGGCTGGGCGGCCGCTTCATGCCCGAGGATCGTGCGCGCAGCACCTTCGCCGGCTCCGCGGTAGGGACGGCGTTCCACGACCAGGCCTATCCGGTGGTCATGTCGGCGAGCTTCGGCTTTCACGGCCTGATCGGGGAATGGCGACGGCAGCAGGCCGAAAAGGCGCGGGCGGAGCAGGCGTCGGAAGCCGCGGAGACCGCTGAGTCCGCGGAGACCCCTGAGTCCGCTGAGACTGCAGAGCCGGCCGCGGGGCCGGCAAGCGCCCGCCAGGCGCGGCTTCGGTCGCTGCTGGACAGGGTGGCCTCCGGCAATGGCGCCGCAGACCCTTCGCCCGCCGACGGGCGGACCGGGGCGCCAACGACCCTCTCCGACAGGCTCGCTGCATCGCTCCAGCGCGGCGAGAACGAGCGTCGGCGCGCGCAGGCGGAAGTCCGCCTCGCCGCGCTGGACGACGAGCGCGCGCAACTGGACGCTGCGCTCGAGGACGCCCGCGCCGCCTGTGAGGCCGGCCGACCCGTGCTCCGCCTGGAGCGCGACGATCGCTGCGTTCCCTTCTGCCTGCAGGCGGTGCCCCCGCCCTGCAAGAGCCAGGCGGAATGCGATGCGCGGGCCGCGCGGGCGCGCGAGAACGCCCGCCGCGAGAAGGAACGGGAACAGGAGCGCGCCCGCATCAACGCCGATCGCCGCGCCGAACATGCGCGCGCCATGTCCAGATGGGAAGCGCAGGACCATCCAGCCTGCCTCGCCCGCGCCGAAGCCGAGCACCGGCGCTCGCGGCAGGAACTGGACGCCGAGGAGGCCGAGGCACGACGCGTGCTGGCAGGCCGGACCCTGTCCGAAAACTAGGATGCCCGTCATGAAGCTCTTGCCGATCGCCGGTTTGGCGCTCTTTTCAGTCCTCCTTTCGCCGGTCCAGCCGATGCCGGCGGCGGCCCAGACAGCCATCTCGCAGGATGTCGAGATCGACCTCGAGATGGCCGGTCTGGAACGGGCGATCTCCCGCAACGATCACGCCGCCGTCCTGGGCCACATCGAGGCGCTGCGGCGCCTCGATCCCTCGCTCGACGCCGGCGAGCTTCGCTTTTTCGAGGCCCGGGCGGCCTGGAGCCTCGACCAGGTCGACCGTGCCCACGACGCGCTGACGCGGTTTCTTGCCGGTGCCGATCGCGAGTCGGCGCTCTATCAGGAGGCCCTGCACCTCATGCTCGACGTTCGCCCGGCAAAGGCGGCGGCCGACGAGGAGGCCCGGCGGCGCGAAGCGGCCGCAAGGGAAGAGGCCCGCCGACGCGAAGAAGAAGCCCGGCGGCGCGAAGAGGAAGCCCGCCGCCGCGAAGAAGCCCTCCGCCGCGAGCAGGCCGCCCGGGAGGAAGCCCTCCGCCGCGACCAGGCCGCCCGGGAGGAGGCCCGCCTGCGCGCCGAGGAGGCGGAGAGACAGCGGGCGCTTGCCGCACAAGCCGCAGCGGCCGCCCGGCCCGACGTCCCGGACTGGATCGGTCTGGGACGCGACCGCTGCGTGCTCATGGTGGCCTCGCGCCGCACGGTCGGCGAGGCCAGGACCTTCGTGCGCGGGATGGCCGGCGAACTTGCCGACGCGGCGCGGATCTTCGAAAGCGGCAACGGCTGGTTCGCCGTCGCGGTCGCCGCCGTCCGGCGCGACGACGCGCCCGCCGAACTCGCGCGGCTGGGCAGGCAATACGGAATTCCCTCCGACAGCTTCTGCAGCGCAACCGACCGCTTCGTGCGCGAGGTCTTTCCCGACGAAGCCGCGCCCGTGCCCGCCGACTACGTCGCCACGCACCGGGTGTACTCGCAGCAGTCGGGATACCTGAACCTGAGAAGCGGCCCCGGCAACGACAGACCGGTCATCATGCGCATGGACAACGGCACCGAGGTGGTGATGGTCTCCGACAGCGTGCGGGGCTGGGTGCGCATCCTGACCGCCGATGGCCAGCAGGGCTGGGCCTATTCCCGCTATCTGGAGGAACTGTAGGGTTCGTCCCCCACGGCCCTGGCGCCGGTCCGGCGCACGCCACCGCTGGCGCCGGCGGGGCGGCGCGCCTATAGTCGCGCCCCAACCTGTACCGCCCGCCCGGGCGACGAGTGTCGAAGGTCTTCCCGCCCATGGGTGATTTCAGCCTGCTGTCCCTGGCGCTGCTCGCCGCCGCGCTGCTCGCCACCGGCGTCGTCGCCGGCCTCACCGCCGGCCTGCTCGGCGTCGGCGGCGGCATCGTGATCGTGCCGGTGCTCTACTACATGTTCACCGCCCTCGGCATCGAACAGGCCGTGCTCATGCATCTGGCCGTCGGCACCTCGCTCGCCACCATCGTCGCCACCGGCACCTCCTCTGCGCTCGCCCACCATCGCCGCGGCAGCGTCGACATGGCGCTGCTCAAGCGCTGGTGGCTGCCGATCGCCGCCGGCGTGCTGGCCGGCGCGACGCTCGCCGGCAACCTCAGCGGCGGTGCGCTGACGCTGGTGTTCGGCGTCGTTGCGCTGGCCGTCGCCGCCAACATGCTCCTGCGCCGCGAGGGCAGTGCGCTGGCCGAGCGCCTGCCCGGCACGCCTCTGCGCGAGGCGCTCGGCTTTTTCATCGGCTCGGTCTCGGTCATGATGGGCATCGGCGGCGGCACCCTCGGCGTGCCGATCCTGACCCTGTTCTCCTATCCGATCCGCATGGCGGTCGGCACCGCGGCCGCCATCGGCCTGATCATCGCCGTGCCCGGCACGCTGATGTCGGTCTGGTACGGTCTCGATGTGCCGAACCGGCCGCCCTTGTCCCTCGGCTACGTCAACTTGGTCGGCTTTTTCCTGATCATCCCGGCCTCGGTCTATGCCGCCCCGCTCGGCGCCCGCATCGCCCATGCCATCCCGCCGGCGCGCCTGCGGCTGGTGTTCGCCCTGTTCCTCGGCTTCACCGGTGCGCGCATGATCTACGGCGTGCTGACCTGACCGCTTCCGGTGCGGCGCCGCGCGCCGTGAATGGGTGCATCACAAGAATCGATTGGTCTTTGCCGTCGCCGCCGGCCATGCTCCGCTCCCGTCCCCGCATCCGCCTCCGGGCTCAGCGCCCCTTTGCGTTTCCGTTCTCCTCTCGTCCCGTTCCGCTGCGACCGTCATGACCGAACCCACCCGCATCACCCTCGCCGGCACGCTGCTGGGCGCCCGCCTCACCCTGCCGGTCCTGCCCGGCACGGTCGTCTTTGCCGCCGTGTTCGGCACGGTCGCCGCGCAGAAGGGTCTGAGCTTCCTCGAGACGCTGCTGATCAACTCGGTCGTCTTCGCCGGCGCCTCCCAGTTCGTCGCCATGGAGGTCTATGCGGCGCCGCTGACCCTTGCCGGCCTGCTGGCCATGGTCGGCGTCACTGCAGCGGTCAACCTGCGCATGCTCCTGATCGGCGCCAGCCTGCGCCCCTGGCTCGGCACCGTGCCGGGGCTGCACACCTATCCCGCGCTGTTCCTGCTCACCGACATCAACTGGCTCATCGCGCTGCGCCACTACAACGAGGGCGGTCGCGACTGGGGCGTCTATCTCGGCAGCGGCCTCGCCATCTGGGTCGTCTGGTCGGCAAGCGTCGTGCCCGGCTATTTTCTCGGCGCCCTGCTCGCCGATCCTGGCCGCTACGGACTCGACCTCGTCATGCCGGCCTTCTTCACGGCGCTGCTCGTGCCCTTGTGGAAGGGCCGGCGCCAGACTGTCAGCTGGGGCCTTGCCGGTGTCGTCGCCTGGGGTACCTGGGCGACCTTCGGCGGCTACTGGGGCATCCTGACCGGCGCGCTTGCCGGCGCGCTCGCGGGGGCCTTCGTCGATGACTGAGGGGCTGTTTTCCGCCGACGCTCTGTTCGTCGCCGCTGTGCTTGCCATGGCGGCGGTCACCTATTCCCTGCGCGCCGGCGGCTATTTCGTCATGGGTCGGGTGCCGCTGACCGACCGCGTCCGCCGCGGGCTGGAATCGCTGCCGGGCGCGATCATCGTCTCCACCATCCTGCCGATCGCGCTGAAGGGCGGCCTGCCCGCCGCCCTGTGCCTGGCCGCCACCGCACTGGTCATGGGGCTGGTGCGCAAGGACGTGCTAGCCGTTGCCGTCGGCATCGCCGTTGCCGCGGCTGCCCGCGCCGGCGGGCTCTGACAGCGCCGCCAGCGCCCGCTCCAGGGTCTTTTCGGGGCCGTCCGACGCGTCGATGCGAACCCAGTCGATCGGCCCGGGATCATAGCCGAGCTGGATCTCGACCACGGCCGCATTCGCGTCCGAGGCATCGCCGCGGCGGGTCTCGACGCGCGCCTTCAGCGTCGCCGCGCCCGCCTCCAGCCACAGGCCGAGGAAATCCGCCTCGCTGCGCGCCGCGGTCGCCCGTGCCGCCGCCCGTTCGGCCTGCTTGGCGTGGACGGCGTCGAGCACGACGCTATGGCCGCCCGCCAGCGCCCGGTCGGCAAGCTCGTGCAACACCTGGTAGACCGCGTCGGACGCCGTCTGACTGTAGGCCTCGGGCGGCGCCTTGTCCGTCTCGGCGAGATCGAGCCGCGCCTTGCGTTCGATGTCGGAGCGCAGCACGCGCGCCCCCGGCACGCGGCCGAGCGTCGGCGCCAGGCCGTTGGCGAGCGTGGTCTTGCCCGTTCCCGACAGCCCGCCGATGGCGACGAGTTGCGGCGTGTCGGGCTCCAGCGCCGCCAGCGCCAGGTCGAAATAGGCGCGCGCCTGCGCCTGTTCGGCCTGCCGGTGCGCTTCGTCCTGCTGCTGCGCCGCGCTCGCGGCGGCGATCTTGGCGCGGATCGTGGCGCGCATCGACAGGTAGAACGGCAGCGCGGCCAGCGCGTCGCCGTCCGCCTCGCGCCGGGCGAAGTCGAAGTAGCGGTTGAACAGGCGGTTGGCGGCGCGCTGCTGGCCGCGCTCCCACAGGTCCATGATCGGGAAGGCGAGATCGTAGAGCACGTCGCCGGTGGCGATGGCGTCGTCGAACTCGATCGCGTCGAACAGCACCGGCCTGCCGTCGATCAGCGCCACGTTGCGCAGATGCGCGTCGCCGTGGCAAAGCCGCACGAGGCCGAGCCGTCCGCGCGCCTCGATCAGGTCCTTGATCCGCGCCAGCCAGGCGCGTGCCGCTGCCGTCAGCTGGCGCACGCGCGCCGGCGCGAACAACTCCGCCGCACCGTGGAGTGCGGCATCGTTCTGCTCGACATAGGCGGCAAGGTCGGCGATCCACGGCCCGGACTCGCGCCGCGGGGCGGCCTCGTGGGCGGCGACCATCATGCGCGCCAGTGCGTCGGTCAGCGTGTCGTCGAAGGGGCCGGCCTCGGCGATCCGGTCGAGCGTGCGGGTCTCGTCGAAGCGGCGCATGCGCACCGCATACTCGATGGCCGGCCCGTCGCCGTCGAGCGCCAGACGCCCGTTCGCCGTCTCGGTGATGCCCACGACACCGAGATAGAGCCCGGGCGCGAAGCGGGCGTTGCAGGCGATCTCCCGCTCGCAGGCGTCCCGGCGTTTCTCCAGGGTGGAATAGTCGAGGAACGGGAACTTCACCGCGCGCTTGACCTTCAGCGCCGTGTCGCCGCTCAGGAACACCGCGTTGGCGTGGGTGTCGATGCGCACCGCCTTGCCGTCCGCGCCGCCCTCCGGCGCCGGTGTCTCGAGGAACGAGAACACCCGCTCCTGACTGTCGTTCATCGGCCTCTCCCATCGGTCTGGCGCCGCCCGTACGGGTGCGGCCGCGCGCGGGCCGTTCGCAACTGTTCCCCAGTTTCGTACGCTCCGGATTGATCTTGCTCAATGTTTCGTTGCCAGCCGGTGACAGTTTTGCCAAACCGTATGGACGGACCGCGATCGGCGGTCCGCCTGCGCCGAACGACAAGCGAACGCGACCCCGAGGAGACGCCCCTGATGACCACCGCTCCGGCACTCAAGAAGATACGGCTCAATCTGGCCCGGACGAAGGAGTTCCCGAACGGCTCCGCTCGCCATGGCTATGAATTTGTCGCCCCGCTGGACGCCGATGGCCACATCGATGCCGGCCTGTGGAAGAAGGAGCGCGACCGCTGCCGGGTGCGCCGCTTCTGGGGCGACGAGGAGTGGGAGATCGGCCACCTGGTCCATCGCCCAGGCGGCTCCTGGGCCTTTCATTACGACATCGAGGGCGAGGACGACGACGAGGCCGGCTACCGCTTCGGTGCCCATGCCTTCGCGCCGGGCGAATACGTCTCGATCAAGGACGAGGACGGCGAGTTGCACACCTTCACGGTCGTCACGGTGCAGGATGTGTGACGCACACGCCTCGATTGATCGGGATCAATGAAAACGGAGGCCGTCGGCGGCACCGTCCCTCTGTCGTTACTGCCGGCCCTGGCGGGCCGGCCATACGCAAGAGGAGAGTGAACCATGGCTCTGTTGCCGACGCTTTGGGACGACAAGCGCGATCCGTTCGCGGTGATGCGCAAGGAGATGAACCGTCTGTTCGGCGAGGTGCAGAAGAAGCTGCCGGACGTCGAATGGTTCGGCGCGGGCTTCCCGGCCATCGACGTCACGGAGACCGAGGCGGGACTGGAACTGACCGCTGAACTGCCGGGTGTCGCCGAGAAGGACATCGACATTTCCGTCTCCGACCGCCTGTTGACCATCAAGGGCGAGAAGCGTGCCGAGAAGGAGATCAAGGAGGAGGACCGGCACGTCACCGAACGCAGCTACGGCTCGTTCCGCCGCGCCATGACGCTGCCCTTCGCGCCGGATCCCGACAAGGTCGAGGCCCATATGGACAACGGCGTGCTGACCGTGCACCTGCCCAAGCCCGTCGAGGCGCAGGAGCAGACCCGCAAGATCGAGGTCAAGCGCAAGGGCTGAGCGGCCCGGCCGCTCTTTCAGGGACCGGGCGGTCGTGTCTGCCGATGCGGTCGCCTGCGTTTCATTCACCCGTCAAGCCGATCTTCCGTAAGGGAAAATGCGCGTTGCGCGGACCGCTTCGGCGCGGCTATCAAGGGGTGACTTGTGCCGCATCTGTTTCTTTAGGAAGGTAGGGAAGGGGGACGTCATGGGATTTTTCGATTTCGTCAAGGACGCCGGCAAGAAGCTGTTCGGCGGCGAGGATGCCGGGGCTGCCGGCGCCGCGGCCATCGAGAAGGAGGTCGCCGACCTCGGCCTCGAGGGCGACATCAAGGTCGAGGTGTCCGGCGACACGGTGAAGATCGCCGGCGCCGCGCCCACCCAGGAGGCGCGCGAGAAGCTGATTCTCGCCGCCGGCAACGTGCTCGGCATCGCCCGGGTCGAGGAGGACATCGCCGTCGCCGCCAGCGAGCCGGAGGCGACCTTCCACACCGTGAAGAAGGGCGATACCCTGTGGAAGGTGGCCGAGGCGGCCTATGGCGACGGTTCCAAGTACCAGAAGATCTTCGAGGCCAACCGGCCGATGCTCAGCCATCCCGACAAGATCTATCCCGGCCAGGTCCTGCGTATCCCGCCGCTGGCCTGAGCGCCGCCGCCACCGTTGGCGACGGCCGCGCCACGCGCGGCCGTCAGACTGCTGATACGCCGCCAAACGCGTCATCGCTCGCAGCTCACGCTTGGCCGGAATGACAGCGGAGAGGCCGCGGGTGTGTCGACACGCTGCAAGGCGCCGCGCCACGCGCGGCCGTTTTTCCTTTTGGCCGGCCGCCGGCTTTCGTATAACCGCGGCGCGAGCGGGCAAGCGGAGGACGGCATGACGACAGCGGCGAGGACGGGCGGCAGGCTTCTGGTGGAGGCGCTCGAGCGGCACGGCGCTGAACGCGTGTTCTGCGTGCCCGGCGAAAGCTATCTCGCCGTCCTCGACGCTCTGTGCGACGCGGCCGTCCCGGTCACCGTGTGCCGCCAGGAGGGCGGGGCTGCCATGATGGCCGAGGCCTGGGGCAAGCTCACCGGCCGGCCCGGCATCTGCATGGTCACCCGCGGCCCCGGCGCCGCCAACGCCGCCGCCGGCGTCCATGTCGCCCAGCAGGATTCCACCCCGATGATCCTGTTCGTCGGCCAGATCGAGCGGTCGATGCGCGGCCGCGACGCTTTCCAGGAGGTCGACTACCGCCAGATGTTCGCCGGCATGGCCAAGTGGGTCGCCGAGATCGACAGCGCCGAGCGCGTGCCCGAGCTTGTCTCCCGCGCCTTCCACGTCGCCACCTCCGGCCGCCCCGGCCCGGTCGTGCTCGCCCTGCCCGAGGACATGCTGGTCGAGACGGCCTCCGTCGCCCAGCCCGCCCCCTGGCGTCAGGTCGAGACCCATCCGGGCCTGACCCTGATGGCGGAGTTGCAGAAGCGCCTGTGGGCGGCCGAGCGGCCGATCGCCATCCTCGGCGGCAGCCGCTGGACCGCCGGGGCGGTCGCCGCCTTCACCCGCTTTTCCGAGCGCTTCGACCTGCCGGTCGCCTGCTCCTTCCGCCGCCAGGCGCTGTTCGACAACCTGCATCGCAACTACGCCGGCGACGTCGGCATCGGTATCAACCCGAAGCTCGCCGCCCGCATCAAGGCCGCCGACCTGGTCCTGCTCGTCGGCGGCCGCCTGTCGGAGATTGCAAGCCAGTCCTACACCCTGCTCGCGGTTCCCGAACCCGAGCAGGCCCTCGTCCATGTCCATGCCGATGCCGAGGAACTCGGTCGCGTCTACCGTCCGACGCTCGCCGTCCATGCCAGCCCTGCCGCCTTCTGCAAGGCGGCCGAGGGCCTGCAGCCGCCGGCCGAGATCCGCTGGGCCGGGGCTGCGGCCGATGCCCACGCCGACTATCTGGACTGGTCGGGCGCCCGCCCGCAGACGCCAGGCGCCCTGCAGATGGCCGGCGTGATGGACTGGATCGAGGCCAACCTGCCCGAGGACGCGATCTTCACCAACGGCGCCGGCAACTACGCCACCTGGCTGCACCGCTTCCGCCGCTTCCGCCGCTTCGCCACCCAGCTTGCGCCGACCTCCGGTTCAATGGGCTACGGCCTGCCCGCCGCCGTCGCCGCCAGGCTCGCCCGCCCCGACAGCCTCGTCGTCTGCTTCGCCGGCGACGGCTGCCTGCAAATGACTCTGCAGGAATTCGGCACCGCCTGCCAGGAGGGCGCGGCGATCGTCGTCGTCGTCGTCGACAACGGCATGTACGGCACCATCCGCATGCACCAGGAACGCACCTACCCCGGCCGCCCCTCGGCGACGACGCTGGTCAATCCGGATTTCGCCGCGCTCGCGCGCGCCTACGGCGGCCATGGCGAGACGGTCGAGACAACCGCTGACTTCGGCCCGGCCTTCGAGCGCGCCCGCGCCAGCGGTCGGCCGGCCATGCTGCATCTGAAGCTCGACCCGGAGGCGCTGACGCCGACGGCCTCGCTCAGCCAGATCCGCGCCGCCGCCCAGGCGCGTGCGGGCGCTGGCTAGTCGATCCCCTCGGGCAGTTCGGTCACCGGCAGGGTGACGAGCGCGACCGCCGGGTCGTCGGGCGAGGTCGCGATGGTGAAGCCGAGCGCCTCGCACATGGCGAGCATGCCGGTGTTCTCCTTCAGCACCTCGCCCTTGATGGTGCCGATGCCGTCGGCCCTTGCGTAGCGGATGATCAGCTTCATCAGCGCCCAGCCCAGGCCCCGGCCCTTCAGGTCGGAGCGAACCATGACGGCATATTCGCCGGTCTTGTGGTCGGGGTCGGCGTGCAGGCGCACCGCGCCGAGCATGGCGCCGCTCGCTGGCTCGATCGCCGCGAAGGCCATCGCGCGGGCATAGTCGAGCTGAGTCAGCCGGCTCAGGAACTTGTGGCTGAAGTCCTTCACCGGCGCGAAGAACCTGAGCCTGAGGTCCTGCGGCGACACCGCCTCGAAGAACGTCTTGAACAGCGCCTCGTCCTCCGGCCGCACCGGCCGCACGAACACCTTCCAGCCGTCCTTCAGCGTCAGCGTCTGCTCCCATTCCTTCGGATAGGGCGCGATCGCCAGCCGCGAGGTGCCGCTGCGGCCCGGATGCAGCTTCGGCACGCCGAGAACCACGCGCGCGTCGAGCGCGACAAGGCCGCTGTCCGTCGCCACCAGCGGGTTGATGTCCAGTTCCAGGATCTCGGGAATGTCGATGGCGATCTGCGACAGCTTGACCAGCGCCAGCGCCACCCCGGCCCGGTCCTTGGCGGGCCTTCCGCGGAAGGCGCCGAGCAGCCGCGCGATCCGGGTGCGCTCGATCAGCGCCCCGGCCAGGTGGAGGTCGAGCGGCGGCAGTTCCAGCGCGATGTCGGCGGTCACCTCTACGGCCGTGCCACCGTGGCCGAACACCACGACCGGCCCGAACACCGGGTTGTCGGCGAGGCCGAGGTAGAGTTCGACGCCGTGTGGATCCTCCAGCATCGGCTGCACGGTCAGCCCGGCGAGCGGCCGGTCCGGATGCGTCGCGCCGATGCGCGCCGTCAGGTCCTCGGCCGCCGCGCGCACCTCCTGCGGGCTGGCGAGGCCGAGCCGCACGCCGTCGATGTCGGACTTGAACGGCAGCGCCGGCGAATAGGCCTTGACCACGCAGTGCCGGTGGTCGGCGAAGAACGCCGCCGACGCCGCTTCTGCCGCCGCCGCATCGGCGACCAGCCGTGTCGGCGTCACCGGGATGTCGTAGGCGGCGAGCACGCGCGCGGTTTCCTCCGGATCCAGCGTCGTGCGTCCGGCGCCGAGGGCAGCCTCGACGATCGCCCGTGCCGCGTCCGCGTCCGGGGTGAAGTCCTCCGGCAGGCTCGGCGGCGCCGCCATCAGCATCTCCTGCGCGCCGGCGCTGCGCACCAGGTGCATGAAGCTGCGCACAGCCTCCGCCGGGCTGGCATGGACCGGCACGCGCGCGGCGTCGAGCGCGGCGCGCGGCAGCGGGTCGAGGCCGACCAGTCCGGCAATGATCGCCTTGCGCCGGCCGGTGCGTTTGCGGTCGGCCTCGGCTGCCGCGGCGATGGTGCGCGCGATGTCCTCCGCCGGGGTGAAGGCGGTCGGCGCCGCCAGCACCAGCAGCCCGTCGGTGGCGCCATCGGCCAGAAGCGCCTCGATCGCCTGCGTCATCGTCTCAGGGCCGTCCGTCTCGCCGAGCGTCAGCGGATTGCCGGGCGCGGATTGGCTGCGCGCCAGCGGCGCCAGCCGCTCCACCGTTTCCTCCGACAGCCGCGCCAGTTCCCCGCCGAGGTCGGCCAGCCGGTCGGTCGCTAGCGTCGCAAGGCTGCGCCCGTTGGAGACCACCGCCAGCCGCCGGCAGTGCGGGATGCGCAGCCGCGTCAGCGTCTCGACCGCCTCGAACATCTCGTCGAGGTCCTCGACGCGCAGGATGCCGGCACGCCTGAGCGCCGCCTCGTAGACCGCGTCGGCGGTGGTCATGCGCCCGGCATGGGTGCGCGTCGTGCCGGTGCGGTCGCGGCTGCGGCCCGAGCGAATCAGCACCACCGGCTTGCTGCGTGCCGCCGCGCGGGCCGCCGACAGGAACTTGCGTGGGCTCGACACCCCTTCCAGATGCACCAGGATCGCGCGCGTGCGAAAGTCGCCGGCGAAATGGTCGATCAGGTCGCCGACGTCGACGTCGGTACGCTGGCCGAGCGACACGACGCCGGAAAAGCCGACGTTGTGCGACGCCGCCCAGGCGAGCGTCGCGTTGAGCACGGCGCTCGAACGGGCGATCAGCGCGAGGTCTCCGGCCGCCGGTGCGGCGGCCGAAAGCAGCGCGTCGACGCCGTTGCCCGGCGCCGCGACGCCGAGGCTGCCCGGCCCGATCAGCCGCACCGCCTGCGGTCGCGAGGCGATCAGGCAGTCGGTGACCAGCGCCGTCGGCCAGGCGTCGAAGCCCGGCGCCGCCAGGACGACGGCGCGCGTGCCGATCGCGCCGGCCGCGGCGATCAGCGCTGGCGCCTGCTCCGGCGCGCCGAGATGGACGACGAGGTCCGCCGTGCCCTCGGCGAGGTCGGAGAACCGCGCCGCGCGCCGGAACCGGTCCGACGCTGCCGCAGGCACAGCGGGATCGATGTCGACGAGATGGATGGGGGAGCCGCTGGTGGCCGCGAGCCGGGCCAGCAGCGTTTCGGCCACCGCCGGGTGATGCCGGTCGGACCCGACCACGGCGATCGAGCGGGGGGAGAAGAAGCCGTCGAGGTTGCGGATGGTCACCGGATCGCCTCCGTGCGCTGTGGGCCGGGCTTTCCGTAGAAATGCCCGGTCCCTGAGTGCAGGCCTCCCGGAGAGGGCCGGCTCCCCCCGAAGCCGGCAGCCGTCGTGTGTGGTGTCAGTGCGCCATCAGCACCGGCACGGTCATCGACGCTAGGATCTCGCGCGTCGCGCCGCCGAACAGGAACTCGCGCACCCGGCTGTGGCCGTAGCCGCCCATCACCACCAGGTCGTTGCCGTTGTCGGAGACGTAGTTGAGCAGCGTGTCGGCGATGCCGGTCTGCGGGTTGGTCACCACGTCGACGGTCACCTTCAGGCCGTGGCGGGCGAGGTAGGTCGCCATGTCGGCGCCGGGCTCGCCGGCCATCTTCTGGCCCTTGTTGACGATCAGCACGGTCACCTTGTCGGCCAGCGCCAGGACGGGGAGCGCCGCGTGCACGGCGCGCGTCGCCGTTGGGCTGCCGTCCCAGGCGATCAGCACGTTCTTCATGGAGAACTTGGCGACGCCGATATAGGGCACCAGCAGCACCGGCACGCCGCTTTCGAACAGCGCCGTCTCGATGATCAGCTCGCGCATCGGCTCCGGGCTGTCCGGGTTTTCCTGGCCGATGACGACCAGGTCGGTCAGCCGGCAGTGGCGCAGCACCGGTTCCATCGGTCCGCCGGTCAGGATCTCGGCCGTCCGCTCTTCCGCCTTGACGCCCTCCTTGCGGGCCAGTTCGGCGAAGGCCTTCAGCGAGGCCTCGGCGGCCTCCAGGGCCTGGCGCCGGCTGGTCTCGATGAAGTCGGCCGGCAGCGGCGCGGCGGCGAAGGCCGGCACCACCGGCTCGAAGGCGACCGCCAGTCCGGTCACGTGCGCGTCGCAGCGCGCCGCCAGCTCCACGGCGCACTTGACTGCCGGCTGGTCGCCGGTCAGGTCGGTGAGCGCGAGAATGTCTTTCAAAGCCATGAGTCGATCCTCCGTCCGAAGCGCCGCCCCTCGCGAGCGCCGCCAATGATATCCGTCTGTCGTATCTGACAATAGGCAGCGCGCAAAGCCCCGACTTTGACGCGCATCAACCCCGGCCGAAGAAACCCGCTCCCCTAACCCCTCCTTCCGCAAGGAGATTTTTGCCGCTGGCCGCAAGTCCTTCTCCCGGGGGAGAAGGAGGTCCGAAGGGCCGGAGGAGGGGGGCGGGGCCGTGCCCTGCGCCGCCCGGGCGGCGGGGGTGGCAGGGCCGTGCCTTTCGCTCCTTCGGTCACCCCGGACGCAGCGCAGCGGAGATCCGGGGCCCCTCGCGGGCCGGTCTGCCGCAGCGGCGCAGGGGGACGTCGGCGCGGACTGACGCCTGCCCCGGGCGGCGGCGGAGCGGGCGGGCATTGATCTGCCTGTGGAATCCGGCGCCCCGCTACGCCGGTCTTGCGGAACGGATGATGACATCCCGGTCAAAAAACTGTGTCCGGCGGTCGCCAATCCGGTTGCCGGCGGACGCGTAAACCCCGTGCAGATCGCGGCCCGACCGGGTGGTCGGGGCCGCTTCTCGTAACCACAGGGAGTAGACAATGCGACGTATTGCATTCGGGTTGATCGGTACCGCCATGTTTGCGACGGCGGGGTCCGCAATGGCCGCGAACATCGTGCAGACCGCCGAGCAGGCAGGCAGCTTCACGACTCTTCTGGCTGCCGCGCAGGCGGCGGGGCTGGCCGACGCCCTGTCCGGCCCCGGCCCGCTGACAGTGTTCGCTCCGACCGACGAAGCCTTCGCCGCTCTGCCTGAGGGCACGGTTGAAAACCTGCTCAAGCCGGAAAACAAGGACCAGCTGGTCGCCGTGCTCAGCTACCACGTGGTCGGCAGCCAGATCACCTCCGACATGATCGCCGAAGGCACCACCGAAGTGGAGACCCTGAAGGCTTCCGGTGACCGCGCCATCATGGTGACAAGGACGGCCGCCGGCGTGACCGTCGACGGCGCCACCGTCGTGTCTGCGGATATCCGCGCCGACAACGGTGTCATCCACGTCATCGACAAGGTGATCCTGCCGAGCGACTGAGTCCGGCGGCGACGTCCGGCAAGCCGAGGGCGCTGCCCGCGCGGCGCCCTCGGACTGCTGACAATCCTGCCAACGCGTCATCCCGCACGCAGCGAAGCGCAGATGCGGGACCGGTGAGCCGGGGCCTCGCTGTCCTTCATTGACACCATCGACACGCTGCAGGGCGCGGCCCGTGCGGCGCTCTGTCGTGTCCTCACCTCTGCCGCCCGGCCGCTCACACCGCCTTCAGCACCTCGCGGGCGATGATCAGGCGCTGGATCTCGCTGGTGCCCTCGTAGATGGTGGTGATGCGCGCGTCGCGGGCGAAGCGTTCGAGCGGATAGTCGCGGATGTAGCCGGCGCCGCCGTGGATCTGCAGCGCGGTGTAGGTCGCCCGCTGCGCGGCTTCCGAGGCATAGAGCTTGGCCATCGACGCCTCCTTGGCGAAGGACCGGCCCTGGTCCTTCAGCCAGGCGGCCTGCAGCACCAGCAGCCGGGCGGCCTCCAGTTCCGTCTCGCGGTCGGCGATCATCCACTGCAGGCCCTGCATGTCGGCGAGCGCCGTGCCGAACTGGCGCCGCTCCTTCGCATAGGCCTTGGCCGCTTCCATCGCCGCCCGGGCGATGCCGAGCGACAGCGCGGCGATGCCGATGCGCCCGCCGGCGAGTTCGCCGACCGCAACCTTGAAGCCGGCGTTTTCCGGCCCCATCAGTGCGGTCGCCGGCACGCGGCAGTCCTGGAACAGCACCTCGTTGGTGGCCGAGCCGGTCTGGCCCATCTTGGTCTCCGCCTTGCCGATGACGAGCCCCGGCGTGCCGGTCTCGACCAGGAAGCACGAGATGCCCTTGCCTTTCGCCGCGTCCGGGTCGGTCACCGCCCAGACGACGAAGATGCCGGCGTATTCGGCCGAGGTGATGTAGAGCTTGGCGCCGTTCAGCACGTAGTGGTCGCCGTCGCGCACCGCGCGCGTCTTCATGCCGGCCGGGTCCGAGCCGGCGCCGGTCTCAGTCAGGCAGAAGCCGCCGGCCGGGTAGCGGCCGTCGGCGAGCTTCGGCAGATAGGCCGCCTTCTGCTCCTCGGAGCCGACTGCCTGGATCACCTCGCCGACCATGTTGGTCACCGACACGGTGACGCCGGTCGCAGCACAGCCGCGCCCGAGCGCCTCGACGGCGAGCGCGAAGGCGACGCTGCCGGCCTCCGTGCCGCCGTAGGCGGCCGACACGTTGAGCGCCATGAAGCCGGCGTCGGCGAGCTCCTTCAGGTTGGCGAGGAACGCCTGCCGGCCCTCGCCGCGGTCGAGCGTCGCCGCCAGCGGCGCCAGCCGGTCCTCGGCGAGCCGGCGGGCGGTCTCTGCCATCAGGCGGTGTTCTTCGGACAGGTTGAAATCCATCGGTTCCTCGGCCTCGCTGCGGTCTTCCTCGGCGCGCAGGCTAGCCCCGCCCCGCCGCCGCTGTCCATATCGGCAAAGAGGGGAGGTGCGGGAGGGAGGTGCGGGAGGGAGGTGCGGGAGGGATGGGGAGGGAGGGGAGGGAGGTGCGTTCGGCGAGGAAAGGCACTCGCCGACGCACGACGCCTGCGCTCCCCACCCCCTGTGCCGAGGGGTCGGGGGTGGGGCATGCGGACGCCGCCCCGTTCCGTCAGGTTTTGGCAGGTTTTGGCAGGTCTCCGGCAGCGTTTCGGCGGGTCTTCGGCCGGTTTCCGGAGCCGTGCCGGACAGTCTTCGGACACAGGCAGGAGGCGGTCGCGGCGGCGCGCGAGGCCTAGAACAGGCTGCCCTGCGAGGTCCCTCCCGGCGCCGGATTGTCCTTTGGTTTCCGGGACTTGCGCAGCTCCTCCGCAGGCGTGGCGGCGATCGCCTCGAAGCGGCCGTCGGCGACCTCGACGCTCAGCCGGTCGCCCGCAGAGACGTGAGCGGCGGAGCGCACCGGCTCGCCCGCCGCGTCGCGCACCAGCGCGTAACCGCGCGCCAGGACATCCTTGTAGGAGAGGGTTTTCAGAAGCTTTTCAAGGCCTTGCAGGCGCGCGCGCTGCTCGGCGAGGCGGGCCTGCTGCGCCCGCTCAAGCCGCCGCAGCAGGCCGTCGAGCCGTTCGGTGCCGAGCCGCAGCTGCTGCTCCAGCCGCCCCGACGTCAGCCGCCCGGCGGCTGCCTCGAGCCGCTGCCGGTGGCGGAAAATCGTTGTTTCCCAAGCCCTTGCCTGGCGCTGGCGGTGGCCGTCCAGGCGCTCGCGGCCCTGTCGCATCGCCCGAACCAGCGTCATCGGTGTCAGCAGGGCGGCGGCATGCTGCAGCCGGGAGCGGTGCGCGCGGGTGTTGACTGTCAGTCCGCGTTCGAGATTTCCGCCTGAAAAATCAAGCCTTTGGCGCGGCAGGGCGAGCAGGTCGCGCGGTGCCGGCAGGGCTGCGGCGGCGGCCCTCAGCTCGGTCCGCCGGCTCGCTACCAGCCGGTTCAGCCCCGACGCCAGCCGCCTCGACAGGTCGTCGACGCCCGCCATCAACTCCGCCTTGACCGGCACCGCGATCTCCGCCGCCCCGGTCGGCGTCGGCGCGCGCACGTCGGCGGCCAGGTCGATCAGCGTCCAGTCGGTCTCGTGGCCGACGGCGGAGATCAGCGGGATGGCGCTTTCCGCCGCCGCCCGCACCACCTGCTCGTCGTTGAAGCCCCACAGGTCCTCCAGGCTGCCGCCGCCGCGCGCGACGATGATCAGGTCCGGCCGGGGGATCGCCCCGCCCGCCTCCAGCGCGTTGAAGCCCCTGATTCCGTTGGCGACTTCCGCGCCGCAGCTGTCGCCCTGGACGCGCACCGGCCAGACCAGCACATGCAGCGGGAAGCGGTCGGAGAGCCGGTGCAGGATGTCGCGGATGACCGCGCCGGTCGGCGAGGTTACGACGCCGATCACCCGCGGCAGGGTCGGCAGCGGCCGCTTGCGTTCGGCGGCAAACAGGCCCTCGGCGGCCAGCTTCCTCTTGCGGTCCTCCAGCAGCGCCATCAGCGCGCCGGCGCCCGCCGGCTCCAGCGCGTCGATCACCATCTGGTATTTCGACTGGCCCGGGAAGGTGGTGATCTTGCCGGTCGCGATCACTTCGAGGCCCTGTTCGGGCTGGATCTTCAGCTTCGCCGCTGCCCCTTTCCAGATCACGGCCGACAGCACCGAACGGTCGTCCTTGAGGTCGAGATAGACATGTCCCGAGCCGGGCCGCGAGATGCGCCCCAGTTCCCCGCGCACGCGCACGTAGCCGAACGTGTCCTCCAGCGTGCGCTTGATCGAGAAGGAGATGTCCGAGACCGAATATTCGGCGATGTTGGTGGGTGTGTCCGCCACGCTGTCCGATTCCCTGGCTGTGGTCCCGAAGGTGGACGCCGACGCAGGCGGGGTCAAGAGAGCGCCGGCTTGCGCGACGAGCCTGCACGCCGGCGCTCAAATGCGGTTGCAGACCGTCGTGCCGTAGCGTCTATAGTCCGCGCATGCGATCCGTTCTGCCGTTCGTCTGCCTCGCGATTCTTCTTCTTGCCGGATGCGCCGCGCCACGTTCCGATCGGCCGGTCGTGACCGCGCCGGACGGGGTCGACTGCTGCGCCGACCCGGAGCGCTATCCGCGCCTGCTCGTCGCAGGCCTCGATCCCCTCGCGCCGCTGTTCGGGCGGGGCGTCGCCCATGTCCACCTGCGCCGTGGCCATCTCGCCGACCGCGCGGAAGCCCGCGATTTCGTCGTGTCGCGGCTGCGCCCGCTCGACCTGATCGCCTTCAGTTCCAAGGGACGCCTGTCGGGCAACCTCATTCCCGGCCATTTCGGCCATTTCGGCCTTTACCTCGGCTCGGAGAAGGAGTTGCGCGCGCTCGGCATCTGGGACACCGATGCCGTCCGGCCGCATCAGGCCCGGGTACGCGAGGGCGCCACGCTGGTCGAATCGGACTACAAGGGCGTTCACCTCGCCACGCCGGAGGAGATCTTCAACACCGACGCGGTCGCGGTGCTCCGGCCGCGCCTCTACACCACGGCGCAGCGCCGGCGGATCGCGCTCGCGCTGTTCGGCCATCTCGGCACCCGCTTCGATTACCGCTTCGATCTGCGCGAGGACGCCTGCCTGTTCTGCGCCGAGCTCATCCACCATGTCATGCCGGAACTGAGGCTGCCGGTACGCGAGGTCTACGGCCGGCCGATGATCCTGCCCGACGAAGTCGTCGACGCGGTCCGCACCGGCGACAACCGGCGCCTCTCCCTGGTTCTCTACGTGAAATCGGCGGGCAACGGCTGGCAGCGCGCCGACGCGCGAGACCTTGGTACCGACCTTGTCGCCGCCTGGTCGCGCGGCAAGGCGCGCGGCAACTCGCCGGCCGGGTTGAGGCAGTGACTAGCTCGGCTGTTCTTCGTCGCGCCGTGCTGGCGGATTGGCTGGCGGATTGGCCAGCAACTCGGTCAGCGCGTCGAACTGGCGCTTGAGGGCCGCATCGTCGAAGGGGCTGATGTCGAACAGCCTCATGTGCCAGCTTCCCTCGACCGCCAGCAAGGCAACCTGGGCGAGGTCGGGCGTTTCGCTTGCCGCCCTCAGTTCCGCGACCAGCCGCGTGTTGTGCGCGCGGACCGGTGCAAGCAGTTCCGGCTCTTCGGCGATGGCGGCCAGAAGCCCGGTGTGCGGCTTCTTCTTGGTGCAGATCTCGACGAACACGGCCTGCAGATACGCACGGATCAGTGCGTTGGGCTTGTTGTCCTTGGCGATTTCGGCATGGGCTGCGGCGACGGCGTCCTCCAGGATCGCGATGTGGCGCGCCACCATGCCCTTGAGCAGGTCAGACTTGCTCTTGAAATGATAGAGCAGCCCGCCCTTCGAAACCCCGGCGCGCTCGGCGACGGCATCCAGGGACAGTTTCCTCGCTCCATCCTCGAAGACGATCGCCATGGCGGCATCGATGATGCGTTCGCGGGCGTTGGTTCTTTTGGCATCCTTGCTGGGCACGTGTTGTCAATTACCCTCGTTCGTTTCCCCCGGCCGAGCGTCCGCACCCTCCGGACCGGGCCGGATCGGAAACGAACGCGTCGTGTCGCTCTTGACTTTACCGTCTGGACGGTAAAGTTATCAAGCGCAGCCTTGCCGCACCCCTCGTCCAGGCCGCCGGCTATACGGATTTACCGGTCGGCAGGGTTCTGGAGGATAGGGTGCGCGCGGGACCGGCAACGGTTCCGGGCTCCATTGGAACGACAAGAGCGGCCGTGCGGCCGCATGGCCGGGATTCATGATCAAGCGTTTCTTCTTCGCCATTGTGCTCATTGCCCTCGTCAGTGGCGGCCTCGTCGGCTTCAACCTGTTCAAGGAACAGAAGATTGCCGAGTTCTTCGCGAACCGCCCTCGCCCGACCGTCACGGTGTCAACCGTCACGGTCGAGCCGGAGACCTGGAAGCCCGGCATCGAAGCGATCGGTACGGTCGTCGCCCGTCAGGGCGTCGACGTTGCCGCGCGCGCGGCCGGCATCGTCAAGGAGATCACCTTCGTCTCCAATGAGGAGGTCGAGACCGGCCAGTTGCTGGTCCAGCTCGACGACGAAATGGAGCAGGCGGATCTGATCGCGGCCAAGGCCAACGTCGCCCGCGACACCCAGGCGCTGGCGCGCGCCTCGACGCTGACCGACCGGGGCTTCAGCTCGACCTCGACCCTGGACAACGCCACGGCCGCTCTCGACGCGTCGCGGTCGCAGATGGAGCGTGTCCAGGCGTCGATCAACCAGAAACGGATCGTCGCGCCCTTCTCCGGCACCATCGGCATTCCCAAGATCGACGTCGGCCAGTACCTGCCTGTCGGCACCGTCATCGCCACGCTCCAGGACCTCAAGGTCATGAAGGTCGACTTTTCCGTGCCGGAGCAGCGTCTGAGCGACCTGCGGATCGACCAACCCCTGCGCATGGGACTGGAAGAGGACGCCATGAGCTACCAGGGCAGGATCACCGGCATCGATCCCAAGATCGATCCCGAGTCGCGCCTCGTTTCCGTTCAGGCCGAGGTCGAGAACACCGACGGGGCGCTGAGGCCCGGTCAGTTCGCCTTCGTTCGCCTGGAACTGCCCGAGGAGGCGGACGTCATCGCGCTGCCCCAGACCGCCGTGGTGCAGAGCCTCTACGGCGCCTATGTCTATGTCGTCGCGGAGGACACTTCCGGCCAGGGGGCGGGTGACGACAAGCGCCTCGTGGCGCGGCAGGTGTTCGTCACGCCGGGCCGTCGGTTCGAAGGCAAGATTGAGGTCGTCGACGGTCTTTCGGGCGGCGACGTCGTCGTGACTGCCGGCCAGAACAAGCTCACGGTCGGCAGCCCGGTTGTCATCGACAACACGATCAATCCGGTCCCGGCATCGGCGAAGACGGGAGAGTGACGTGAACTTCTCCGAAATCTTCATCCGCCGCCCGGTTCTTTCGACCGTCGTCAGCCTCCTGATCCTGCTGCTCGGCGCGCAGGGCGTCATGAACATGTCCGTCCGCCAGTATCCGAAGATCGACGAGACGGTGATCACCGTCAGCACGATCTTCGTCGGCGCCAGTTCCGACCTCGTTCAGGGCTTCATCACCACGCCGATCGCCAAGGCCGTCGCCTCGGCAGAGGGCGTCGACTACGTCACGTCGAAAAGCTCGCTCGGCCTGTCGACCGTCTCGGTCCACATGCGCCTGAACACCGATCCGGACAAGGCGCTGACCGAGGTCATCTCCAAGGTCCAGCAGGTGCGCGGCCAGTTGCCGACGGAAGCCGAGGACCCGGTCATCCAGAAGGGCACCGGCCAGTCCTTCGCCATCATGTACCTGTCGGTCCTGTCCGACCACATGTCGCCGCAGCAGATCACCGAATTCGTGTCACGCGTGATCCAGCCGCAGCTCGCCATCGTCGACGGCGTCGCCGACGCCCAGATCCTCGGCGAGCAGACCTTCGCCATGCGCATCTGGATCGATCCGGTGCGCCTTGCGTCGCGCTCGGTGACGGCCGCCGAGGTGCTCGCCGCGATCCAGAGCGCCAACTTCCTGTCCGCGCCCGGCAAGACCGAGAACGAATACGTCGCCTACCAGATCGAGACCCGGACCACCCTGCAGTCGCCGGAGGCGTTCGGCGCCCTGCCGGTGCGCTCCAGCGGCGCCGAAGTCGTCCGTCTGCACGATGTCGCCCGCGTCGAGCTCGGCTCCGAGAGCACCGACACCCGCGTCTCGTTCGGCGGCAGGCAGGGCGTCTTCCTCGGCATCATGCCGACGCCCTCGGCCAACCCGCTGGACACTGCGGCCGGCGTTCGCGCCGAACTGCCCCGCCTGCAGGCGAACCTGCCGCAGGGCATGGACATGCAGGTAGTCTACGATTCGACCAAGTTCATCAGTGCGTCGATCGAGGAGGTGTTCAAGACCATCGCCGAAGCCGTGGTCATCGTGATCCTGGTGATCCTGCTGTTCCTCGGCTCGTTCCGTGCCGTGCTGATCCCGATCGTGACCATTCCGCTGTCGCTGATCGGCGTCTGCTTCTTCCTATGGAGCCTCGACTATTCGCTCAACACGCTGACCCTTCTGGCGATGGTGCTCGCAATTGGCCTGGTGGTCGACGACGCGATCGTGGTGGTGGAGAACATCCACCGCCATCTGGAGGAAGGTCTCAAGCCCATGCAGGCGGCCATCGTCGGCATGCGCGAGATCTTCGGTCCCGTCATCGCGATGACCATCACGCTCGGCGCGGTCTATGCGCCGATCGGCTTTGCCCAGGGCCTGACCGGCGCCCTGTTCAGGGAATTCGCCTTCACGCTCGCCGGTGCGGTGTTCATCTCCGGCTTCGTCGCGATCACCCTGTCGCCGATGATGTCGGCGCGCCTGCTGTCGGCCCATGCCAGCCGATTCCAGGTCTTCGTCGACCGCACCTTCACGGGCCTGGCCAACTGGTACGGCCGCCGGCTGGACTCCTCGCTCGACTACAAGCCGGTGACGCTGCTGATCGTCGTCGCCCTGCTCGCGACTACCGGCTTCCTGTTCCTGAAGACGTCCTCGGAACTTGCGCCGGAGGAGGACCAGGGCGGCCTGTTCGCCATGGTCACGGCACCGCAATACGCGACCTCCGACTACACCCAGCTCTACACCGACCAGTTCTACGAGATGACCGACGACGTCCCCGGCGTCGAGGCGCGGTTCCAGATCGTCGGCACCGGCTCGACCAACTCCGCCTTCGCCATCTGGGCGCTCAAGCCCTGGGGCGAGCGCGAGCAGTCGCAGAAGCAGATCCAGCAGATGATCCAGAGCCGGATCGAGAAGTCGGCTGGCGTCCAGGCCTTCGTCTTCTCGCCGCCGTCCCTGCCGGGCGCTGGCGGCGGCCTGCCGATCCAGTTTGTGCTGCAGACCACCGGCTCGGCCGAGCAGGTCTACGAGGTCGCCGAACGCGTCCGCCAGAAGGCGATGGCGTCGGGCCGCTTCATCATCGTCCAGAACTCCATGTCCTTCGACAAGCCGCGCGCGACGGTGCTCATCGACCGCGACCGCGCGGCGGCGCTGGGCGTGCCGATCTCGACCATCGGCCAGACCCTCAACATCCTGGTCGGCAACGCGTCGGTGTCCAAGTTCGACCGTGAGGGCCGCGCCTACGACATCATCCCGCAGGTCGAGCAGGAATACCGGATGAACCCGGAGCTCCTCGGCAGCCTCTACGTCCGCGCGGCGGGCGGCCAGATGGTGCCGCTGTCGGCCGTGGTGCGCATCTCCACCGACGCGACCGCGGTTGCCGTGGAGCAGTTCAACCAGCTCAACGCCGCCACGCTGTCGGCGCTGCCCCTGCCGACGGTGACCACCGGCGACGGCCTCGCCACGCTGCAGCAGATCGCCGCCGAGGAGATGCAGGAGGGCTTCTTCGAGGACTACGCCGGCCAGTCGCGCCTCGAGGTCAAGGAAGGCAACACCATCGTCATCGCCTTCGCCCTCGCCATCGTGGTGATCTATCTGGTGCTGGCGGCCCAGTTCGAGAGCTTCCGCGATCCGTTCATCATCATGATGACCGTGCCGCTGTCGATCTTCGGCGCCATCGTGCCGCTCAACCTCGGCCTCGGGACGCTGAACATCTACACCCAGGTCGGCCTGATCACGCTTGTCGGCCTTATCACCAAGCACGGCATCCTGATGGTGGAATTCGCCAACATGCAGCGCGAGCTGCACGGCAAGTCCAAGCGCGCGGCCATCGTCGAGGCGGCGCGCGAGCGCCTGCGGCCGATCCTGATGACCACCGGCGCAATGGTGCTCGGCGTCCTGCCGCTGGTCATGGCCGAGGGGGCCGGCGCCTCCGCGCGCTATTCCATCGGCCTGGTGATCTCCACCGGCCTGTCGGTCGGCACGATCTTCACCCTGTTCGTCGTGCCGATGTTCTACATGTACGTCGGTCACGCCGACCGCGTCCTCGATGCCGAGGAGACGGCGGAGCAACCCGCGCCGCACCGTCACGCCTGAGGCGTGCCGATGCCTGCCCGGCGGCGACCGCCGCCGGGACGCCGCGCCTGAAGAAGGCGGCGTGCGGGTGTTGAACGGGCGGGGGCGACCGTCCTACCTTGAGGCCATGACCCGATACGATTTCCGCACCCAGCGCCTGTTCCTGCGCCACGGCCTCGCCGACGGCGGCCAGGTCGAGGCCGACCGCGCCCAGGCCAACTACCTGCTCAACGTGCTGCGGCTCGCCGACGACGACCGCGTGCTCGTCTTCAACGGCCGCGACGGCGAGTGGCTGGCCGAGATCGCCGCCGCCGGCCGCAAGGCCTGCACGCTGCGCCTCGTCGAGCGGACCCGGCCGCAGACGCCGCAGCCCGACCTGCACTACCTGTTCGCCCCGCTCAAGCACGCCCGCCTCGACTACATGGTGCAGAAGGCGGTCGAGATGGGCGCCGGCGCCCTGCGCCCGGTGATGACCCGCCACACCCACGCGAGCCGCATCAACCTCGAGCGCATGGAGGCCAACGTCGTCGAGGCGGCTGAGCAGTGCGGCGTCATCAGCCTGCCGGACGTGCGCGCACCGGCGGCGCTCGACGCCGTGCTCGCCGCCTGGCCGCAGGCCGATGCCGGCCGCCGGCTGCTGTTCTGCGACGAGGGCGAGGAGAGCCACAGCCCGCTGCCGGTGCTGGCGCGCCTCGCCGGCGAGGGGCCTTCGCCGCTGGCGCTGCTGGTCGGCCCGGAGGGCGGCTTCTCGAAGGAGGAGCGGGCGCTGCTGCGTGGCCTACCCTTCGTTGTGCCGATCCCGCTCGGACCGCGCATCCTGAGGGCCGACACCGCCGCCGTGGCCGCGCTCGCCGTCGTCCAGGCTGCCCTCGGCGACTGGCGCTGACCGGCGCCGCGGCCGGGCATCGAAGACCGCTTGCGGCCATGACCAAAAGGTGTCACTAGCGTCGTCGAACGCCCCCGCCCTAAGATCCGGCCGGCGCCCTCAAGCGACTGTGACAAATCGTGTTTGTGTGCGGCAGGTAGCCTTTGTAAGGTGCGCGCCGATCAGAACCTGGGAAGACATGCATGGCCCGCGACACCGTCGATTCGACCCCCATCGAGGGGGTCTCGGAACTGGCCGCCACGCTGGACTCCGGCTGCAAGCCGGACGACCGGTTCCGCATCGGCACCGAGCATGAGAAGTTCGGCTTCTTCCGCGACAGCCTGAAGCCGATTCCCTATGGCGGCCCGCGCGGCATAGAGGCCGTGCTGAAGGGCATGGAGGGACTGCTCGGCTGGGAGCGCATCTCCGACAACGGCAACATCATCGGCCTCGCCGACCCGGTCGGCGGCGGCGCCATCTCGATCGAGCCAGGCGGCCAGTTCGAGTTGTCCGGCGCGCCGCTGGAAAACCTGCATCAGACCTGTCGCGAGACCAACAGCCACCTCGCCCAGGTGCGCCAGATCGCCGAACCGCTCGGCATCGGCTTCCTCGGCCTCGGCATGACGCCGACCTGGACGCGTGACGAGGTGCCGGTCATGCCCAAGTCGCGCTACGAGATCATGACCCGCTACATGCCGAAGGTCGGCAGCCTCGGCCTCGACATGATGTACCGGACCTCGACCATCCAGGTGAATCTCGACTTCTCGTCGGAAGCCGACATGGTCACCAAGCTGCGCGTCGGCCTGGCGCTGCAGCCGATCGCCACCGCCATCTTCGCCAATTCGCCCTTCACCGACGGCCGGCCCAACGGCTTCAAGTCGTTCCGCGCCGAGATCTGGAAGGACACCGATGCGGACCGCACCGGCCCGATGCCCTTCGCCTTCGAGCCCGGCTTCGGCTTCGAGGCCTATGTCGATTGGGCGATCGACGTGCCGATGTATTTCGTCAAGCGCGGCGACACCTATTACGACGTCACCGGCACCACCTTCCGCGCCTTCATGAACGGTGCGCTGAAGGACACCGTCCCCGATGGCCTGCCGACCATCGGCGACTGGAACAACCACCTGTCCACCCTGTTCCCCGACGTGCGGCTGAAGAAGTATCTGGAGATGCGCGGCGCCGACGGCGGGCCATGGCGGCGCATCTGCGCGCTGCCGGCGCTGTGGGTCGGCCTGCTCTACGACCGCGGCGTGCTCGACCAGGCCTGGCAGCTGGTCCGCGACTGGACCGCCGAGGAACGCGAGGCCCTGCGCAACGAGGTGCCGCGGCTCGCGCTGCAGACGCCGTTCCGCTCCGGCACCGTGCTCGACATCGCCCGCGAGACCGTCGCCCTGTCGCGCGAGGGCCTGAAGCGCCGCGCCCGGCTTAACGACGGCGGCCAGGACGAGCGCGTCCATCTGGCCACCGTCGAGGAGGGCGTCGCCGCCGGCCTGTCGCCGGCCGACCAGATGCTCAAGCGCTACGAGGGCGCCTGGAACCGCGACCTGTCCAGGGCGTTCGAGGACTACGCCTACTGATCTGTCGTCCCCGCCGGTGCCCTCGGCAGAACAGGCGGTTTGACCCGGAGCGGGCTTCGGCAGATCATGACGGGGCAACGCCAAGGCGAGTCGGGACATGAATGACACATCCGGGTTTCCATTCGCGCTCGATCCTGCCGCCGTCCTGGAGACGATGCGCAGCCGCTACGGCTGGGGCGAGACCGAGGTCGGCCGTGCCATGGCGGCGCTCCTGCCCGCCGCCTTCGCCGGCCTGAAGCACAACACCGCCACGCCGGACGCCTTCCGCGACTTCATGGCCGCCGTCGGCGGACGGGCGGAGACGGCCGGGGGGGACCGCCAGCCGCCGCTCGCCTTCTTCTTCGGTCCGCAGAACGTCCAGCGCGCCGTTGCCGATCATGTCGCGGCGATGACCGGTTTGCAGCGCGACGCCATTGCAGCACTCATGCCGGTCGCCGCGACGCTCGCCATGGGCAATGTCGCCCGCTCCTTCGTCCATGGCCCGGCGCGTGATCTGCTCGACGCCTTCCTTGCCGGTTACGCCCGAGGCCGGCCGAAGCCGGTGCCCAATCCGGCCGCCATGATGGCGTCCTATTCCGAGGCGATCCAGTCGTTCTGGTCGGGCTTCCTCGGCGCGCCGCAGGGCCGCAAGGCGGAGGCGCCGACGCCCCGGACGCGGGAAGAGGGGAAGGACAGGACCGGCGAACCGGCGGCGGCGAAGGCTGCGACCGCCCGTCCGCCGGGGCGCGCGCGCGCCGACGAGGCGACCCCGCCCGCGGAGGCTGCGCCCGCCGTAGAGACGCCCCTGCCGTCCGAACGCGACTTCTCGACGCTTCTGGACGACTGGATGGCCGCCGGTCGCAGCCTGCAGACCAGTCAGTGGAAGACCTTCGAGGCCCTGTTCGACCGCGCCGGCGATCCGCCGAGGCCGACGGACGCGGACTAAAAAAAGGCCCGCCGGGGGAGGCGGGCCAGGTGATGTCGGCAAGGCTTCGCCGACGGGGCTGCAAAGGGGTGGGCGGACCCGGCCGGGCGGTCGAGCCGGCAAGGTCAGGTGGCCCGGATCAGGCGGCCAGTTGCGGTCCGCGCCGGGTCGCCGGCCGGTCCGCCGCAGCGGGCAGGACGACAACGTTGAGGGCGGGCTCGTCGCGGGCCAGCCGGCGCTCGCCGACCGAATTCCTCAGAACCCGGGATGGATCGGAAAACAGCGGTTCGCGCAGCGCGCGTCGTACGTCGGCCCTTGTCAGGCCGATGTCGTCGAGCTGACTGTCCGTCCAGGTGGCGAGTTCGGCGATTTCCCGCCGGAAGCTCATCGCGCGCCACGTACGCGCGACAAAACCGGCAATCCGACCGATCAGCGGCGGCGAAACGGGGGCGGACATGGCGCAAATCTCCTGTAAGCCGGAAAGAGTCTTTCCGGATTGTCGAGTGAAGGAACCGGCGGCTCGTTGGCTGCTGGGAACGATTGCAGGATGCTGCATCGCAATCGATATATCCAACGAATGTTTTTTATGGATTCAATCGAAGTTTGTGATGATATTCGGATGGTCTTGGAAAAATCATTCCCCTCGTGGCGGCAAACCGGACGAATTTAATACCTTTGCCCGGGCGCGTACCGCTTGCGCATCGGTGCGGGCCGCCGAGGCGGAAAAATGCCGACCAGTACCGCCTAGGCTGTCGCGCGGCGTCTACCTCGCCCGCAAAAAGATCTCTCCGGCGAATGTGTTTGATGCTATTTATCGATCTGATTGATGGATGGGAACTTGCCGGCATGCTCGACCTGGACCAGTTGCGAACGTTCGTCGCCATCGCCGAATACGGCAGCTTCACCCGTGCCGCCGAAATGGTGCACAAGACCCAGTCCGCCGTTTCCATGCAGATGCGCCGGCTCGAGGAACGCATCGGGCGCCAGATCTTCATGCGCGACGGGCGCCTGTCGCGCTTGACGGAGGATGGCGAGCGGCTGCTGCATTATGCGCGCCGCCTCGTCCAGCTCGGCGACGAGACGCTGGCCGCCTTCGACGATTCGGAAGTCGCCGGCTTCGTGCGGCTCGGCACGCCGGACGACTATGCCGACCGCTTCCTGCCGGAGATTTTGGCGCGCTTCTCGCGCTCCAACCCGAAGGCCGAGGTCAGCGTGGTCTGCGCTCCGACGCCGAACCTGGTCGATCTGGTTGCCGCCAACGAGCTCGACGTCGCCATCGTCACCCACGTGCTCAGGCCCGGACGCGAGCGCGACGAGGTCATCCGCCGCGAACCGTTGCTGTGGGTCGCCTCGGCGCGCCATGCGGTGGAGAACGAGGACGTCCTGCCGCTGGCGCTCGGCCGGGCGACCTGCGACTGGCGCAAGGCTGCGCTCGCCGCCCTCAACGGCATTAAGCGCGAACACCGGCTGCTCTATTCGTCCTGGAACTCGACCGCGGTCGGCGCCGCCGTGCTTGCCGGTCTCGCCATCTCCGTGCTGCCCGAGTCGGCCCTGCGTTCCGGCATGCGCGTGCTGTGCGAGGCCGACGGGTTTCCCAAGCTGCCCGATTGCGAGATTGCGGTCATGCGCTCCTGGCACCAGCATTCGCGGGTGACCGAGGCGCTGGTCGAGCACATCATGTCGTCGCTGGACAACCTGTCGGTGCCCCAGGCGGCGCAATAGGCGGCGGTCCAGCGGGCCGGGCGCGCGCCCGGCGGCTCAGCGGCCGCGCAGCATCATCACGTTGCCGGCCAGCACGAAGGCAAGGCCGGCGAGCGCGCCGGCGGTCCACTGGTAGCCCTCGAACAGCGTCGAGACGGTCAGCGCCAGCACCGGGAAGATCACCGTCACGTAGCCGGCCCGCCCCGAGCCGATGCGCCCGAGCAGCGTCAGGTAGGAGGCGAAGGCGAGCACCGAGGCGATCACCGCCAGATAGACCAGGCTGCCGACATAGACGAGCGTTGGCTCGAAGGCGAAGGACTGGCCGCGCACTCCGGCGAACATGCCGAGGAACAGCGCGCCATAGGCCATGCCCCAGGTCGTCGCCGGCGTCACCGCGAGGCCCTTGCGCTGGTTGGACGCCGACAGCATGTTGCCGAAGCAGAAGGACAGCGTGCCGAGCGCGCACAGGGCGAGGCCCCAGGCCGCGTCGAGGTTGATCTGCGCCCCCATGATCTGCGGCTGGAACATCAGCGCGATCCCGGCAAAGCCGATCAGCCCGGCGACCAGCGTCATCGGCCGCGGCCGCTGGCGGAACAGCAGGAAGGCCAGGAACAGGTTCAGCACCGAGGCGAGCGAGAACACCACCGCCAGTAGCCCGGACGGCAGCAGGCGCGCGCCGTAGTAGAAGAAGGTGAAGTTGGTCGAGAACAGCAGCGCCCCGAGCCCGGCGAAGCGCAGGTGGTCGCGCCAGCCGAAACGCAGCGACAGCCGCCGCACCCCGCTCCAACCGAACATCACCAGGGCTGCCAGCACAAAGCGCCAGAACACCGACACCTCCGGCGCGACGCCGTCGACCTGTCCTTTCATGGCGATCCAGCTGAAGCCCCAGGCGAACACCGTCAGGCCGTAGAGGCCGAGGTCGGTCGCCGACAGGGCAGGGTCGCGGGTGTCGTCCATCGTCTGGGAAACGGCCATGAGGGTCTCGTCGGGCAAGGAAGGCAAAGATACCATGCCGGCTTTGACTCTTCACTTCCAATGATTGTTGGTGATCGACTCATTCGTTTGTGTGAAGTATGGTGGTCGCGCTCGACTGCCGCCGCGGCCGGTCCCGTGCCGCGCGCTCGGCCCCCGGGATGGCGGGCGTCGGGACGGTGGCGATTTCGGCAGACGACCGGCAGCTCATCGGCAGCTTTCCGGCGGCTTTCCTGCAGGAGATCAGGAGGCATATCGACACGGGGCGCAGCACCGGCAGCGTTCGCCGCCAGAGGACCAATAAGGCGCCTGCGAAGGGAGCCCGCCCGGCGGGGATATCCTGTGCTGCTGCGGCATCGCCGAGCCCTTCGCTGGTGGACAACCATCTCGCCAGAGTGCGCGAAGCGCATCAAAATAACGGGCCGCGAATCGTCCCTCTCTCACGCCCGCAGGCCGATCCGAATGCAGGTCCTTGTCATCGAGAATTACCCCGAAACCCCGCTCGGCCAGGTTGGACGTGCCCTTGACGAGGCCGGCATCGCCGCCCGGGTTGTCTCCGCCCATGCCGGTGCGCCGGTACCGGAAAGTCCCGGCGAGCATGCCGGTCTCGTCGTCTTCGGCGGTGCCCAGGATGCCCTCGACGACGCCGGCTATCCCTTCCTGCCGAAGGTCTGCGATCTCATCCGCGCCTTTCATGCCGCCGACCGTCCGGTGCTCGGCATCTGCCTCGGCGCGCAGCTCATCGCCCGCGCCTTCGGTGGTACGAACATCCTCGGCCGGCCAGTCGAGTTCGGCTGGCGGCCGGTGACGCCGACGCCGGCGGCCGTCGACGATCCCCTGTTCTCCGTCCTGGGCGACGGCGCACCGCTGTTTCACTGGCATTCGGACACCTTCACCCTGCCCGAGGGCGCGCTCCATCTGGCCGCCAGCGCGATGACCGAGAACCAGGGCTTCCGCCTCGGCCGCGCGACGTATGCCACCCAGTTCCACTTCGAGACGGGGCTTGCCGAGGCACGCTTCTGGAGCGAGCGCTTCGCCGACCTGATTGCCGAGCACACACCCGCCTGGGCGGATCGCTTCGAAGGCGAGGCGCGCATCCATGCTCCGGCGTCGGACGTGGCCGGGGCGGCGCTGGCGAGGGCCTGGGTCGGCCTGCTACGCCCCTGATTGCGTCCCTGACACGGCCGGTCCTACGACGAGGATATGCAACGCTCGCGGTCCGTGGGCGCCGAGCAGCAGGGTCTGCTCGATATCCGCCGATCGCGACGGGCCGGTGATGAAGTTCACCGTCCGCGGCATCGTGCCCTTTCCGTAGATCGTCCTCAGCCGGTCCCAGACCGATTCCAGGTCGCCGAGGATGTTGGCGGCGGGGATAACCACGATATGGTGCTCGGGCAGGAAGTTGAGCGTTGTCGGATTGTCCGTTCCCGACACCAGCGCCAGTGTACCCGTTTCGGCGACGCCGGCCAGGGCATGGGAGACCGTGACCAGATCCGACGCCCGCGCATGGCCACGGGTCACCTCCAGCCCCGCCGCAGCCGTCCAGTCGAGTTCGGCAAGGCGCGGATCCGCTCCGATACGGATCTGGTGCGGAAGGTTTTTTTGCCGCAGATAGGCGGATATCGCGGCCGGCACGGCCTCCGCTGAGGCCAACCGTTCGGTGCTCGCCTGGACGCTCTCGGCCATCCGGACGAACAGCTCGACCCGATCCTCCGGCGGCAACTGCCCCCGCGCCGGAACGAGCCCGCGCGGCGCGTCGGCGAGCCGCGCGGCGACGGCTGCCCTGCGATCCGGATCGCTTCCCTTGCGTCCCAGAGAGGCGCGGATCTTGGCTAGGATCGCCGTGCGCGCGGTCGTGGTCATTGCGGCATCCTCCCGCCATCTCGTTGTTTTTGCTTCCAAAGATCCTGGAAAGTGCGGCCCTCCGGCGCCGGCAGGTCGCGATGCCGGGTCCAGCCTCCGGCCAGCGGCAGCGCGCGGAAGCCGCCCTTGCCGCCGCCAAGCCACCCGAGCCCGCCCGCCGCGATCCTGGCCGCCAGCCGATACAGGGCGGGCCGCTTGGCAAGGAACGCCCACAGCGACAGGCCGTAGCGCGTCGTCGCCGGCGTCAGGTTGCGCTCGAATTCCCGTTCCCGCCAGTGCCGCATCATCTTCGGCAGCGGAATGCGCATCGGGCACACCGCTTCGCAGCGCCCGCAGAAGGTCGAGGCATTCGGCAGGTGGCCGGCTTGCTCGACGCCGATCAGCGACGGCGTCAGCACTGCGCCCATCGGTCCCGGATAGACCCAGCCGTAGGCGTGGCCGCCGATCGAGTGGTAGACGGGGCAGTGGTTCATGCAGGCGCCGCAGCGGATGCAGCGCAGCATCTCCTGATACTCCGAGCCGAGCATGGCCGAACGGCCGTTGTCGAGCAGGATGACGTGGTATTCGTCAGGGCCGTCCGGGTCGGCGGCGCGGCGCGGACCAGTCGACAGCGTCGTGTAGACCGACATGTCCTGTCCGGTCGCCGAACGGGCAAGTAGCCTCAGGATTTGCGCCGCGTCCTCCAGCGTCGGCGTGACCTTTTCCAGCGAGGCAAGCACAATGTGGACCCGGGGCAGGATCTGGGTCAGGTCGCCGTTGCCCTCGTTGGTGACGATGACCGACGTGCCGGTTTCCGCGATCAGGAAATTGGCGCCGGTGATGCCGACGTCAGCCTGGAAATACCTGTCGCGCAGCACGGCCCTGGCCTCACCGAGCAGGGTCGTCGGCTCGTCGAGGTTGCGTGCCGGATCGAGATGAGTGTGCACGCGGCGGAAGTCGGCCTCGACCTGGCGCTGGGTGACATGGACGGCTGGAGCGATGATGTGGCTCGGATGCTCGCCGCGCAGCTGGATGATGTATTCGCCGAGATCGGTTTCGACCGGGACGATCGCGTGCTCCTCCAGGAAGGCGTTGAGGCCGATCTCCTCGGAGACCATCGACTTGCCCTTGGTCACCGTCCGCGCGTTCACGCGTCGGCAGATGTCGAGAACGATCTGGCATGCGTCGGCGCCCGTTTCGGCCCAGTGGACATGGCCTCCCGCCGCCGTGACCTTGGCCTCGTATTCCTCCAGGTAGAGGTCGAGATGGGCGAGGGTATGATCCTTGATCTGTCGGCCGACGTCGCGCAGGGCGTCGAATTCCGGCAGCGCCGCGACCGCCTTGGCGCGCTTTTCGATGAAGTTGCTGCGCACGTGGCGCAGCGCGCTCTGCAATTCGCTGTCGGCCAGGGCTTCGACGGCGTTTTTCCTGAACCGCGGTGATGTGCTCTGCATGGCCGTTCCTCTCCCTCGCCGGAGCGCGTCAGCGCCGCTTTTCGCCGATTGCCGGCGTGTCGGTCATCCCGGCGAGCACCTCGGCCACGTGCCGTGCCTTGATCGGCGATCCCTCCCGCTTCAGCTTGCCCGACATGTTCATCAGGCAGCCGAGGTCGCCGGCGAGCAGCGTTTCGGCCTGTGTGGCCGCGATGTCCGCCGTTTTGCGCGACACGATGGAATTCGAAATGTCCGGGTACTTGACGCAGAAGGTGCCGCCGAAGCCGCAGCAGACCTCCGACTCCTTCATCTCGCGCAACTCCAGGCCTTTGACCGTGGCGAGCAGGGCGCGCGGCTGGGCCTTGATTCCGAGTTCCCGCAAGCCCGAGCAACTGTCGTGATAGGTCACCGTGCCGTCATGGCTGGCCGACACGCCGGTGACTTTCAGGACATCCGTCAGAAAACTGACGAGTTCGAACACCTTGGCGGAAAAGGCTTCGGCACGGCCGGCCCAGGGGTCGTTCGCATCGAACAGTTCGACATAGTGCTTCTTGAGCATGCCGCCGCAGGAGCCTGACGGGGCGACGACATAGTCGTAGCCCTCGAACGCCCGGATCACGCCCTCGGCGATGGCACGTGCGTCCGCTCGGTCGCCGGAGTTGAAGGCAGGCTGGCCGCAGCATGTCTGCGCCGCCGGCACTTCGACGCTGCAGCCGGCGTCCTCCAGCAACTTTACCGCGGCGAAGCCGACGCTCGGGCGGAACAGGTCGACGAGACAGGTGACGAAAAGGCCGACCCGGAGGCCGTCCGCTGGGGAAGCTGTCATTGCGGTGTCTCTGCCTTGCTCTTGTGCTGGGCCTCGGCTTTTCGCCGTTTGCCCTGGGTATCCAGTCTTTGCTGCAGACGCAGCTCGGCCACCTCGTCCCGAAAACCGGAACGTTCGGAGGCCTTCAGTGCTTCGCGTACGAAGTCGATGTGCGCTTCCGCCGCGCGCCGGGCTCCTGCGCCGTCTCCGGCACAGAGATGATCCAGGATCTCACGATGCTGGTCGAGCAGGCACCGGCGTGCGTCCGGACGACTGTAGAGTTTCGTCCGGTTGAAGAAGACGCCGTTCTCCAGCAGGCGATAGCAGGCCCTCAAGGTATGCAGCAGCACGATATTATGTGCCGCCTCGCCGACGGCCTGGTGGAAGTCGACGTCGAGCCGGGCTTCGCTCGGATAGTCATCGTCCGAAAAAGCGCGGTCCATGTCGGCGACGATCTGTGTCAGGATCTCGCGGTCGGCCGCGGTCATGCGTGCGGCGGCATGCTCGGCGGCGATCCCTTCGATGTCGCGCCGGAAGTCCAGGTAGTCTTCGATCGCCGAGCCGTGGCGGCCGATTAGGTCGACGATCGGCTCGGAAAAGACGGTGCCGATCACGTCGGCGACGAAGGTTCCGCCCCCCTGCCGGCTAACCACGAGTCCCCTGTCTTCGAGCGTTTTCAAGGCAGCCCGCAGGATTGGACGCGACACGTCGACCAGCGTCACCAGCTCGCGTTCCGGCGGCAGCCGGTCGCCCGGACGCAGGATCCCGTGCAGGATCAGTTCCTCGATCTGCTGCACGACCGCGTCTGCAGTGCGCATATGCCGGATCTTCTCGAACATGAACCCGTTCGCTCACTCTCGTACCCCGATCGGCGCCGCGGACCATGGCACGCACGGACACATGAGGGCATGAAGATAAATGGTCAAGAAAATTGTCCAGTTGCAAGCGAAATGACGTGTCATGCGCGCTTCGCCGCGCAGGCACACCACGGCCGGGTGCCCCGGAAACCGGGCAAGCTTGCGACGTTGGTGCTTGCGGCCTTTTTGCATGATGACAAGTCCGGGGTCTCGGGCAATGGTGAAGCCATGGACGCGAACGACAGCATTTCTCCACCAGCTACCGACGCCCCGGCCTTGCCGGACGGGCGCCTGCCGGCCTTCGAGCCGCACACGTTGCGGCCCTTCGTGCTGGGCGAAATTCACGCGCGGCCGTTTCGGCCGGTCGCGACACCGCGCATCGTCCTGCACTATGCGTTCACCTGCGATGCCGAACAGGCGCGGGCGGATCGGCTTTGGCTGGCCGAACGCTGCGCCAGCCAGGGCGGACCGAGTCCGGACGAGGGCATGCGCTCGCATGCGTTTGCGTTCGGCGCCGGCCTCCTGCGCTGGGAACAGCATGCGGAATTCATCACCTACACATGGGATGGGCCGGCGGCAGCCATGGCGCCTTTCGGCGGCGTTCCGGGCTCGCATCCGTTCGGCTCGGGGTTCCGGGCGCCCGGTCCGCTGCTGTCGGCGGTGCGTCTCGATCTTCTGCCCTCGGGCGCCGACGATCTTCAGGTCGTGGAACGCCATTTCGACCCGGCCAGCCTGTCGGCCTTCCAGGCGGATGGGGAGGCCGCGATCGCGGCGACCGACTTCCGCCAGGACGGCGACGGCATGACCCGCATCCTGGTGCTCAACCGTTCGATGAACGAGAACCAGGCGGGTGCCTTCGTGCAGCGCCTGCTCGAAATCGAGACCTACCGAACGCTTGCCTTGCTCGGGCTTCCGGTCGCCATCCGTCTTGCACCGGAGATCGGCAGGATCGAACGCGACCTGGTCGAGATCACGGCCCATATCCAGGATACCTCCGGCCTGGAGCCGAACCGGGCGCTGCTTGAGAAGCTGTCCAGTCTGGCCGCCGATCTGGAGGCCGGCGCGGCTGCCAGCGCCTACAGGTTCGGGGCGAGTCGGGCGTACTACGAAATCGTCAAGGCGAGGCTCCAGGCGATTGCTGAAAGTCCGTTGCCCGGCCACATGGGCATGTCTGCTTTCCTGACGCGCCGCCTCGCTCCGGCCATGCGCACGTGTCAGGCGATGGAGGACCGGCAGGCCAACCTGTCGCGCAAGCTTGCACGCGCGACGACGCTGCTGCGCACCCGCGTCGACGTCGACCTCGAACAGCAGAACCGCAATCTGCTGGAATCCATGAACCGGCGGGCGCGCCTGCAACTGCGCCTGCAACAGACGGTCGAGGGCCTCTCGGTCGCCGCGATCAGCTACTACATCGTCGGTCTGATCGGCTATCTTGCCAAGGCGGCGAAGGATGCTGGCCTGCCGATGCTCGAGCCTGCCGTGGCTACAGGGGTGTCCGTGCCGGTAGTTCTGCTGGTGATCTGGCATACCATCCGGCGCATCCGGGCCCATCATGCGGAAGGCGACGACGGGCACTGAACGGCAAGCCGTCTCACGCCCGTGTCTGGCTGCCCCGAAACGCCCGATTCGAACTCCGAAACGGGAAAGGCCGGGCACCATGTCCCGGCCTTTCATACGTCATGAGTCCGAGCCTTACTTCGCCGAACCGTCTTCGTTGAACTGGCTCAGGTAGGCGATGACGTCCGACAGGTCGTCGTCCTTCTTCAGACCGACGAAGGCCATCTTGTTCTTCGGGATCGCTTCCTTCGGGTTGTGCAGGTAGGTGGTGAGCGTCGCTTCGTCCCAGACCTTGTCGCCCGCGCCGAACTCGATCATGGCCGGGGAATACTTGAAGCCTTCAATCGACGCGATCTTGCGGCCGACGATGCCGTTCAATTCCGGTCCGACCTTGTTCTTCGCGTTGGCGCCGACATCGTGGCAGGCCTGGCACTTCTTGAAGACCTTTTCGCCCTTTGCCGCGTCGCCGTCGGCGAAGGCCGTCGCGGTCAGCGCAAGAAACGCCACGCTGGCAAGGACCGTGACATTCTTCATTTCTCTCTCCCTCCAAAAAAACGCTATCCGGCTAGCATGGGCGCAAATTGGCCCGACAAGGCCGATCCGACAAGACCGAGATGCAGATCCTACGACCTTTTTGCTGTGTCCGGGCACTATGTCGCAGCGTCCGGATGCGAGCAACCTGCGAATTCAACCGATCTCGACCACGTTTGGTTCCGCAAGCCAGGCGTCCAGGCCGGCGTCCCAGTAGGGCGACGGACCGTAGAGTTGCGCGAGGAAGTCGATGAACACGCGGACCTTCGCCGGCAGGAAGCGGCGGCTGGGATACACTGCGTGCAGACCAACGTCCTTGGAGGCGCGGTATTGCGGCAAAACGATGCGCAGCTTGCCGTCGCGCAGTTCCGGTCCGATGTCCCAGGTCGAGCGCAGGGCGACGCCGACACCGGCCAGCAGGGCCTCGCGGACGACCTCGCTGGAGTTGGTGCGCACCGGCGCTCCTGTGCGCACGATCTCGATGCCGCGCGGTCCCATCAGCCGCCACGGATCCTGCGCGGCGGCCGCGATGCAGACATGGTTCTCCTGCAGGTCCTCGATGGAGCGCGGCTCGCCGTAGCGCGAAAGATAGGATGGCGCGGCGCACAGGATGCGGTGCACCGGCGCGAGGCGCCGGGCCACCAGGCTGGAATCCGACAGTTCGGCGATCCGGATGGCGAGATCGTAGCCTTCCCCGACGATGTCGACGAAATCGTCGGCAAGGTCGAGGTTGACCGCGAGATCGGGGTTGTCCTCCAGGAAGCGTCCGAGGTAGGGCGCGATGTGCAGGCGTCCGAACGACGTCGGCGCGGTGACCTTCAAGGTGCCGCGCGCCTGGGCCGAGCCGCGGGTGACGAAGGATTCGGCTTCTTCGACGGAAGCTAGGATGGCAACCACCCGTTCGTAGAAGCCCTGCCCGGCCTCTGTCATCGCGATCTGGCGGGTCGTACGTTGCAGCAGGCGTGTTCCGAGCCGATCCTCCAGTCGGCGGATCCGTTTCGACACGACGGCCGGCGACAGAGCCATCTCCCGTCCCGCCGCGGACATGCTGCCGGCGCTGACGACACGGGCGAAAATTTCCATATCCGTGAGATTGCTCATTTTGTCCCGATCGGAAACAGTTCTAGTAGCAGCCCCAATGTTCCGTTTTGGTCGGCTTCTTGGCAGAGTGCTTGAAACCGGTCGCAGGCAAATCGATCAGCACGCTCGATTTACGCGATCGACGGCAAGAGTGGATCACATTTCTTGCTGAAATGGAAAGGGAGAGATCATGGCTGGGATTGCGATGCCCGTTCCGGATGCGACCGTGATCGCCCGGCGCGACGAGATCGTCACCGCCTTGAAGGCCATTGTTCCCGGAGAGGGCGTGATCGCCGACGAGATCGAGATGCGTCCCTACGAAACCGACGGGCTCACCGCCTATCGCCAGATGCCGCTTATCGTCGTTCTGCCCGAGACGGTCGACCAGGTCGCCCGCATCCTGCGCTACTGCTACGACAATGCAATCAAGGTGGTGCCGCGCGGGGCGGGAACGTCGCTGTCGGGCGGCGCCCTGCCTCTCGCCGACGGCGTGCTGATGTCGATGATGAAGTTCAACCGCGTTCTCGATATCGACTTCGCCAACCGTGCCGCCGTCGTGCAGCCGGGCGTGACCAACCTCGGCATCACCCGGGCGGTCGAGCACGAGGGCTTTTACTACGCGCCTGATCCGTCGTCGCAGATCGCCTGTTCCATCGGCGGCAACATCGCGGAAAACTCCGGCGGTGTGCACTGCCTCAAATACGGCCTGACCACGAACAACGTTCTCGGCCTGGAGATGGTGCTGATGACCGGCGAGGTCATTCGCCTGGGCGGCAAGCACCTCGACAGCGAGGGGTATGACCTGCTCGCCCTGATGACCGGTTCGGAAGGGCTGCTCGGCGTCGTTACCGAGGTCACTGTCCGTATCCTGCAGAAGCCTGAGACGGCACGCGCGGTGCTGATCGGCTTCCCGTCCAGCGAGGACGGTGGGCGGTGCGTGGCCGACATCATCGGCGCGGGCATCATTCCGGGCGGCATGGAAATGATGGACAAGCCCGCGATCCACGCCGCCGAGGATTTCGTCAACGCCGGCTATCCCCGCGACGCCGAAGCCCTGTTGATCGTCGAGCTGGACGGCCCGGAGGCCGAGGTCGACTATCTGCTCGCCCGCGTCGAGGAGATCGCACGCGCCAACAACGCCGGCTACTTGCGCACCTCGACCACCGAAGACGAACGGCTGGCCTTCTGGGCCGGCCGCAAGGCTGCGTTCCCGGCGGTCGGCCGCATTTCGCCCGACTACCTGTGCATGGATGGCACCATCCCGCGCCGGGAACTGCCGCGCGTGCTCGCGCGCATGCGCGACCTGTCCGAAAGACACGGCTTGCGGGTCGCGAATGTCTTCCATGCCGGCGACGGCAACCTGCACCCGCTGATCCTCTACGACGCCAACAGGCCTGGCGAACTGGAGGCGGCCGAAGCCTTCGGCGCCGATATCCTGCGCCTGTGCGTTGAAGTCGGCGGCGTGCTGACCGGCGAGCACGGCGTCGGCATCGAAAAGCGCGATCTGATGACGGAGATGTTCTCCGACGAGGATCTCAGGCAGCAGCAGCGGGTCAAGTGCGCCTTCGACGAAAAGCAGCTGCTCAACCCGGGCAAGGTCTTCCCGGTGCTGCATCGCTGCGCGGAGCTCGGCCGGATGCACGTGCACAAGGGCCAGTTGCCTTTCCCGGATATTCCGCGTTTTTGAGGCGCCCCATGAATTCGACCTTCAAGCCGCAGTCGACCGACGAGACGCGCGACGTCCTGCGCTGGGCGGCAGCCGAGGAGACGCCGCTCGAGATCCTTGGTCAAGGGTCCAAGCGTGCGCTCGGGCGCCCGGTGCAGGCCGCCCATGTTCTCGACCTGTCGGATCTCGCTGGCGTCGAGGTTTACGAGCCGGCCGAACTGGTTCTGACCGCCAGGGCCGGCACGCCGATCGCCGATGTCGAGGCGCTCGTCGCCGCGCACAACCAGGAACTGTCGTTCGAGCCGATGGACTACGGTCCGCTGCTCGGCCAGGAGCCGGGCCGGGGCACGATCGGAGGCGTTCTTGCCGGCAACCTCGCCGGGCCGCGCCGGATCAAGGCCGGCGCCGCGCGTGACCACATCCTCGGCATGGAAGCCGTGTCCGGCCGCGGCGAGATCTTCAAGGCGGGCGGACGGGTCGTGAAGAACGTCACCGGCTACGACCTGCCGCGCGTACTGTGCGGCTCTTGGGGCACGCTTGCCGTCGCGACCACGGTCACGCTCAAGGTCAATCCGCGCAGCGAAACCAGCGCCACATTCCTGCTTCCGGGCCTGTCCGACCGGGATGCCGTCAGGGCCATGTGCGCGGCGATGGGCTCTTCGGCGGAGGTTTCCGCCGCCGCTCATCTTCCCGAAGGCTTGTTCCAGCGGCTTGGACTTGCCGGGCAGGATCGCCCGGGACCGGTCACCCTGCTGCGTCTGGAAGGGTTCGGCCCGTCGGTCGACTATCGCTTCCGCGCGCTTGGCGGCCTGCTCGCCCCGTTCGGAATTGCCGAGCGCGTCGAGCACGACGCCTCCCGGGCGATCTGGAGCGCGGTGCGCGATTGTCTGCCGTTCGCGGGTGCGCGCACTCCGGTCTGGCGGCTGTCCGTGCCGCCGACGCGCGGTGCCGAAGTCGTCGACAGGCTCGAACGTGAGATGCCGGTCGAGGCGTTCTATGACTGGAGCGGCGGTCTGGTCTGGCTGCACAATCTGGACGGCGAACTGCACGACGTGCCGATCCGGGCGGCGATCGCCGATTGTGGCGGCGGCCATGCGACGCTGGTGCGCGCCAGCGCTTCCAGCCGTGTCTCCGCGCCGCCGTTACAGCCTCAGCCGGCGCCGCTGGCCGCTCTCGCGGCGCGCCTCAAGGCGCAGTTCGATCCCCATGGGGTCTTGAATCCGGGCCGCATGCGCGTTGATCTTTAGGGGCCTGCGTCGGTTGGCGCGCGTTTATTGGTTTAAAGCGAAGGATTTCTGCCATGAGCATGCACCAAGACACCGACATGGCCGGCTTCGTCGAGCCGGGCGGCCGGAACGTCACCCTCATTTACATCCTTTATCTGGTCGGCTTCGTGATCGGGTTCACCAGTCTGATCGGTCTCGTCTTCGCCTATCTGAACCGGGGTCGCAGCCAGGGCTGGACCACCAGCCACTATACGTTCCAGATCCGCACTTTCTGGATCGCGCTGCTCTACGGGCTCGTCTGTCTGGTACTCGCCTTCATCGGTATCGGCTTCGTGCTCATGATTCTGGTTGCGATCTGGGTCATCGTGCGCTGCGTGAAGGGGCTGCAGGCAGCCTCACGGCAGCAACCGATCGCCGATCCGCAAACCTGGCTGTTCTGATCCTCCCGAACCCGGACCTGTGGCCGCATGCAAACGAACTTCACACCCGAGCAACTGCGTGACGCCCATGTTGCGGAGTCGGAAAAGATCCTGCGCAAATGCGTCCACTGCGGCTTCTGCACGGCGACATGTCCCACCTTCGCGCTGCTTGGCGACGAACTCGACAGCCCGCGCGGCCGGATCTACCTGATCAAGGACATGCTGGAGAACGACAGGCCGGCCGATGCGCGCATCGTCAAGCACATCGACCGCTGCCTGTCTTGCCTGTCCTGCATGACAACGTGTCCCTCGGGCGTGCATTACATGCATCTGGTCGATCACGCCCGTGTCCATATCGAGAAAACCTATCGTCGGACGCTGGCGGACCGCCTGATCCGCGGCATGCTCGCCATGGTGCTGCCCTATCCCAGGCGCTTCCGCCTGGCGCTGGTCGGAGCGACCCTCGGCCGTCCCTTGGCAGGAGTGTTCAAGGCGATGGGCGGTCCCCTGGCCAGGCTCGGCGCGATGCTCGAACTCGCCCCGGCCAAGGCCCCGACGCGCTCGCGTTTCGAGGGGCCGGGCACGTTTGCCGCGCAAACGATGCACCGGAAAGGACGGGTTGCCCTGCTGTCCGGTTGCGCACAACCGGTTCTGGCGCCGTCGATCAACGAAGCAACCATCCGCCTGCTGCGGCGGGCGGGCTATGACGTGGTGCTACCGAAGGGCGAAGGCTGCTGCGGTGCGCTCGTGCACCATATGGGCCGCGAGGAGGCGGCGCTCGACAACGCCCGGCGCAACGTCGACGTCTGGACCCGCGAAGCGGACGGAGACGGACTGGACGCCATCCTGATCACGGCGTCGGGCTGCGGCACCACCATCAAGGATTACGGCTTCATGCTGCGTGAGGATCCTCTCTATGCGGAGAAGGCCGCAAGGGTTTCCGCGCTCGCCAGGGACGTCACCGAGTTCCTGGCCGGGGTCGAGCTTGGCACGCCGCAGCGCTCGGCCGCGCTGACCGTCGCCTACCACTCCGCCTGCTCGATGCAGCACGGCCAGAAGATCACCCGCCAGCCGAAGGACCTCCTCAAGGCCGCGGGTTTCGTCGTCAAGGATGTGCCGGAGGGGCATCTGTGCTGCGGTTCGGCCGGCACCTACAACATCCTCCAGCCGGAGATCGCGACACGGCTGCGCGACCGCAAGGTCGCCAACATCGAGAAGACCCGGCCGGATCTGATCGCCACCGGCAACATCGGCTGCATGACGCAGATCGGCCAGGGCACGCGAATCCCGATCGTGCACACCGCCGAACTGCTCGACTGGGCCTACGGCGGTCCGGTGCCGGAGGCTCTGGGCGAGAGCGCCATGGCCGCCGCGCAGGAATCCGCCGCAAACGGCTAGACCCGATCCCGGATTAAGGACAGGAGGGCTCAGAAGATCCCGTTCCGCCGTTGCTCGGCCCGGATGAAGTCGATGATCGCGGCGATCTCGCCGTCGCCGACATCCTCCACCGGCGGCATGTCGCCGAAGCCCCAGTGATGGGCCCGCACCCCGCGGCGGACGGCCAGAACGAAGGTACCGTCTGCGTGATGGGAAGGCTCGTAGATCTTGTGAACGAGAGGCGGCCCGTTCGCCGTCCCGGTTCCCTTGGTGCCGTGACATTCGGCGCAATAGGTGTCGAACGCCGCCTGTCCCGTTCCCGTCGTGTCGGTTCGGAGCGCGGAGACCTTCGGCGGTATTGGCACGTCGCCGGCCCTGCCGAGCCAGCCGTAGGCCCCGGCGCCGGCAACGCCGATGACGACGGCTGCGGCCAGGATCCGGACGGAGGGCTGTGGTTTCGGCATCATGATCGCTTCCGGGCACTGTCTTGCGGCAGACGGACTCTCATCCTTCCAGCAGGGGGAAGGTCAAGCCTCGGCCGCGACGACGCGTTCGGGATCAGATGACGTGCACCTTGGTGCCGACGCCGACCCGTTGATACAGGTCGGTCACGTCCTCGTTGCGCATGCGGATGCAGCCGGACGACACGGCATGTCCGATCGTCCAGGGCTCGTTGGAGCCGTGGATGCGGTACAGCGTCGAGCCGAGATAGAGCGCCCGCGCGCCGAGCGGGTTCTGCGGCCCGCCGGGCATGAATTCCGGCAGGTCGGGCTGGCGTTGGCGCATCTCCGACGGTGGGCGCCAGTCCGGCCATTCCGCCTTGCGGGTGACCGTGTGGGTTCCCGCCCATTCGAAGCCGGGGCGTCCGACGCCGATGCCGTAGCGGCGCGCCGTGCCCCCGCGCTGGACGAGGTAAAGGTAGCGGGCGTTCGTGTCGACCACGATCGTTCCGGGCGCGTGCGGCCCGTCGTAGTCGACGATCGTCGGCAGGTACTGCGGTGCGATCTGCCTGTGCCGCGGCGTCTGGGTGCGCGCCGGCTGGGCATGCGCGATCTGCGACTGGACCGGCTGGGACGGGCGGAACAGGCGCGGCATGACGGCGCCTTGCGCGGGCATTTCGGTTCCCCGCTGTCGACGCGGCTGCAACTGCAGCACCCACGGTTCGGCCAGATTGGGGCTCAGAACGAGCGGCGGCGGCGACGCCCTTCCGGAGGTGCCGGCATTCGCGCCGGCCGAAACGGCGCTCAGCACGGCGGCCAGGACAAGCGAGGCAATGCGTTTCATCGACGGTACCCTCTACCAATCGTCTTGAAACCGGGAACCGCCGCGGCCTGGTGCCCCGGTCAAGCACCGGGACCGGGAGCTGGCTGCGGCAGCGATCGATCCGATTTTAGGAAAATTGACGATGGGAATGGTGAATCGGACGGTAACCCGTCCAGCAATCTGCCGGCAGGGTTAGCAAGCCGTTTCCAAACAGGGTTACCGGTCGGCTGCAGCAGCACCGCGCGTCCGCGAACGGTCCGCCGAGCCGGTTGATCCGTCTTCGATTTCGTCGCTTTCGTGGTTAATTCAGCCGCCGTCGTACGTCGCGCACGATCACGGGCAGGATCTCTTCCATCTGCGGCCGGTTCATGCCCGGTTTCACGCGCGGATCGTAGAGCATGTTCAGCAGGAACTGGTCGAAGGCGGTGAACCGGCTGTGTCGCGAATAGTCGTTGAAGACGGAATGGGCCAGGCTGGGGTCGTCGTTCATGGGACCGAGCCCCTGCAGGATCTCTTCGACCAGGCAGCGGTTGAACAGAAATTCGCCCTCGTCGGAAACGATCACCGCCGACGAGCGGGTGATGCCCCGGCGCCCGGATTCCACCCGCACCAGGCATCGGCCGGGCGCCGTTGCGGTCATGTCGCGATAGATGTCCCGGCGCACGACATCGACATATTGGGACCGGTCGACGACGAAGACGTGGAAGTTGGCCTCCTCCGGCGTTGCCGCCATCGAGGCCGACAGTCCGTGGATCTTGCGGTCGATCTCGCGGACGAAGGCCTCCACCGTTGCCGTGCGGTTTCGGCGTGCCAGGTTATGGACCTGGAAGCGGACCGGCCGGGTGTATTTCTTCACCAGATACGGTTGCCAGCTCCATGAGCGGTATTCCAGACCGAAAACCGTGTTGACGAAACCGGCCATGAGTTCTTCCGTCGAGAACGTGTCCGATGCGGCCAGAGACCTGGCCGGCGCGACCGTGATCAGAAGCAATGCAAGGAGTAGCAGTCGGCGCATCGGGCGTTGGTCAACTCGGCATCGGATCCGCGAAGGAAGGCAGCCGTTGGGCCGCTGGACGGCGAGCGCGACTGTATCTCTTGAGGACGCTGAAATCACCCCAATATGCTGAAAACTGGCCGGAAATCGCTACAGGACGTCCTCAGGGAACATTTCTTTAAACTTCCGTCTCTAAAAAGAGGAGCGCGTTGGGGAACCACGACGGGCACTGGCTGAAGAGGACGGGAGTGGGTATGGCTGCGGTGAGGCGTGCATTTCGGGCTGAAAGCCTGTTCCGCGAAAGCTTGGGCGCTGGCGGACCTGTAGAAACCCGCGAAGAGCAACGGCACCGTGAGTTGATGGCGGAAATCGCCGCCCTGAGATCGATCGTTTCCGGCGGCCCCGACGCCAAGTCGATGAGCGATCAGGTTCTGCAGGAGTTCCGGCGCGAACTCAGTGAAGCCTCCAGGCTGAAGGCCGAACTCGATTCGATCTACGAGGCGATCAACCGGACCAAGAAGGAAATCGCCGCCCTCCATCACACGACCGGTTCGGAAGGCGAGGAGATGACCCGCGTCGCCAACGAACTCGACGCGGTCGTCGACGGCACCGAGGGCGCAACGGAAGCCATCCTGTCGGCTGCCGAGTTCATCGACGAGACGGCCAACACCCTGTCGGCGCGCATCAAGGGACAGGACCGCGAACTGGCCCAGGACATCCAGGAGCGCGTGATCCAGATTTTCGAAGCCTGCAACTTCCAGGATCTCACCGGTCAGCGCATCACCAAGGTCGTTGGCACGTTGCGGTTCATCGAGGAACGCATCATCGACATGATGGAGATCTGGGGCGGCATCGAGACCTTCACCGAAATCGAGGTCGAAATGCGCGCCCGTGCGGAGGGCGACGCGGCCCTGCTGAACGGTCCGTCGCTGAAGACCGACACCGACGTCGCCACCCAGGACGACATCGACGCCCTGTTCGCCTGACCGCACGGTAGGTATCCCGGCTCAGGGGCAACGCGCGTTTCCATCGCTGGCCGCCCTTCCGGGCGGCCTTTGTGCTGGCGGCAAGCGATAATATCTGATAGGAACAAAAAGAGAACACTTTCAGGAGGTGGTATGGACGACGCCGGCTTGATCGAAGGCGCCGATGGCAGGCGGCGCTGCTGGTGGCACGGTGGCCTGGAGGACTATCAGGCCTATCACGATCTTGAATGGGGCAGGCCGGTCTCCGACGACCGGCGCCTGTTCGAGAAGATTTGCCTCGAGGGGTTCCAGTCCGGCTTGTCGTGGCTGACCATCCTGCGCAAGCGCGAGAATTTCAGGGCGGCCTTTGCCGGTTTCGACTTCGAACAGATCGCCCGTTTCGGTGATGCGGAGGTCGGGCGCTGCCTTGCCGATCCCGGCATCGTGCGCCATCGGGGCAAGATCGTCTCGACCATCAACAACGCGCGCCGCGCGTGCGATCTCGCGGACGAATTCGGATCGCTTGCCGCTTACTTCTGGCGGTTCGAGCCCGATACCGGAGAGCGTCCGGACCGCTTTGACCGTGCCACCTTGCGTGCGATGTCGACCTCGCCCACCAGCGTCGCCTTATCGAAGGACCTGAAGAAGCGCGGCTGGAGCTTCGTCGGGCCGACGACGGTCTATGCCTTCATGCAGGCCATGGGGCTGGTCAACGACCATCTGGACGGTTGCTGCGTGCGGCCGGTGGTGGAGGCGGAGCGCCAGGCCTTCCGCCGTCCGTGATCCGCGGTGGCGGTGGATGCGTAAAGATGCTGTCGCACCATCGTCAAAGGATGGTCGGCTCTTGCTCGGTTGACGCCGGCTGCCCCACAAAGGCCGGGGTCGTCCGTAACTTCACGGCCGCCCTAGACCCCGGGGCGGTCTTTTTTTGCCTCAGGTCGGCCAACCGAGCCTGCTGATGCCTGGCGGCCGGTGCTACCGGCCGTCCACCTTCGCCGCGAGGGGATCGAAAAGGGGATTCGTCCGGCGGAAGATGTAGTCGGGCGTCTCGACGCTCGCGGTCTCCGCGCCGTGGGCGATCAGCAGGGAGGCGCAATCCGGCACCGCGTCCTTCGGGCACAACAGGCACAGGGCGGCGCCCGCCGCTGGTGTCCCATAGGGCAGCTCAGCGCCGAGGCGGGCCGCTTCCGCGAAGGCTTTTGCCGGATCGGCGACCACGGCGCGCACGAGCCGCATGCCGCGGGCGGTTTCCTCCGCGGCGACCCGGTCCAGGATCGTGCGTGCCGCGGCAAGGGCCGTGACGCTCCAGTCGGCGCTGAGCGAGGCAACCAGGTGCGCCTGGCTTTTCAGGATCACGCCGTCGCGGAGCACCTTGAGATTGTTGGCTTCCAGCGTGGAGCCGGTGGTTGTGATGTCGACGATGAGTTCGGCCGAACCGGCTGCCGGAGCGCCTTCCGTGGCTCCGGCGCTCTCGACGATGCGATAGTCGGCAATGCCGTGGCGGGCAAAGAACGCCCGCGTCAGATGGACGTATTTCGTCGCCACCCGCAGGCGCCGGCCGTGCCGGTTGCGGAAATCGGAGGCGACGTCGCCGAGGTCGGCCATGGTCTCGACGTCGATCCAGGCCTTGGGCAGCGCGACGACCACATCCGCCGGGCCGAAGCCGAGAGGCGTGACGATGTGCACGGAGCGGTCCGGATCGGCGATCGTCTCGTGGACAAGGTCCAGACCGGTGATGCCGAAATGGACGCTGCCTTCAGCCAGTTCCCGCGCGATCTCCGACGCCGACAGGAAGGCAATCTCGACGTCGTCGAGGCCCTTGATCGTGCCGCGGTAGTCGCGAGAGCCGCCCGGCTGCTGGATCTTCAGGCCGGCACGTCCGAAGAAATCGTGGGTGTTCTCCTGCAGTCGTCCCTTGGACGGAATGGCGATGGTCAGCCTGGTCATACGTGTGTCCCCGAAAGGGCGCCTATGCGGTCGAGCCACATGGAGAAACCGACGGCCGGCACTTCGGTCTCCGCTCCCAGCAGCTTGACGAGCCGGTCGTAGCGGCCCCCGCCGACGATCTGTCCCGGGACCGGACTGCGCGCAGCGTGGATCTCGAACACGAAGCCGGTGTAGTAGTCCAGCCTGCGGCCGAAGCTCGCCTCGAACGTCATCCGGGCGGTTGCGATTCCCTGCGCTTCGATCGCCTCGAGCCGCCTGCGGAAGGCATCGATCGGACCCGTCAGGTCGATGCCGCTGGCGCGGACAAACCCGTCGAGATCCGCGAGGGCCGCATCCGGAGCGCCGCTGATCGACAGATAGCGCCGGAGAATGTCGGCCGCATCGCGATGGGCGCCGGACCCGCTCGCCAGCGCCGCCTGCTCGAGGAACCGCTCGGCGATCTCGCTCGCCGTGCGGCCGCCGACCGCCGAGATGCCGGCGATCGACAACAGGTCTTCGACCACCGCCTGCGCCGCGTCGGGATCGGCGCCTTCGAGTGCGGCAAGGAAGCCGAGGCGAACGCCGCGGCCGTCGTCCTCGCTGCCGCCTTCGCCGGCCATGCGGGCGACTGCCGCAGCCAGCTTGTCGGTCTCGCCGAACAGGTCCCGCAGGCGTCGCTGCCATGCGAGCGGCAGGTCTAAGCCGGACAGAATGGCGGTGAACAGCGTCTCGTCGCCGATCCGGATCGTCACGTCGCCGATGCCGAAATCGTCGAGCGCTGCGACGGCCAGGGCGAGGATGCCGGCATCCGCGGCTTCGTGGTCGCTTCTCCCGATGCTTTCCGCCCCGATCTGCGGGATCTCGCCGAGGGCGCCGGGGCGCTGGCGGAACACGGGTCCGGCATAGCAATAGGCGGCCTGCCTGCCGGCCGGGCCGGTTTCCAGGTGTTGCCGGCACACGGGAATGGTGAAGTCCGGCCGCAGGCACAGGTCCGGTCCGTCCGAGCCGTTCGTCAGGAACAGGCGGCGGCGTATGTCCTCGCCGGTCAGATCGAGGAAGATGTCGGCCGGCTGGAGAATCGGGGGGGCGACCCGCGTATAGCCGGCGTCCTCGAACCGCCTCAAGGCCGCTTCGGCGAGCACGAACGGCGGCGTCGCAATGTCTGCCATCGCTGCTATCCCTCGATCTGGCGCCGGCGGTCTTCCGCCTGGCTCTCGAGCAGCCTGCCCACCGCGTCGACCAGATCGGCTTCAGCGACAGTCACCTGCGCCGGACGGCTCTCGCGCCAGGTGACGTTGTCGGCGATCTCGCCGGCCAACCGCTTGCCCTCGATCAGGTCCTTGATCTGGACTTCGCCGGCGGCCCTCTCGTCCGATCCCTGGATGATTGCCAGCGGGCAGCCGCGCTTGTCGGCGTATTTCAGCTGGTTGCCGAACTTCTTCCAGTTGCCCTGATACATTTCCGCGCGAATGCCGGCCGCGCGCAGCGTCTGCGTCATCTGCTGGTAACGCGCCAGCGCCTCGCCGTCGCCGTCCATGACGGTGACGAGCACCGGCTCCAGCACCTCCTCCTGACCGAGCTTGCCGAGGTTCTTCAGCGCAGTCATCAGCCGCGACACGCCGATGGAGAAGCCGGTCGCCGGCACGTCGCGCCCCGTGAAGCGCTTGACCAGCCCGTCATAGCGACCGCCGCCGCCGACCGATCCGAACTGGACGACCTCGCCCTTCTCGTTGGTGACGTCGAACAGCAGTTCGGCCTCGTAGACGGGCCCCGTGTAATACTCGAGACCGCGCACGACCGATGGATCGATCGAGATCCGGTCGGACATGTAGCCGGACGCCTTGACCAGGTCGGAAATCAGCTTCAGCTCGGCGAAGCCTTCCTGGAAGTGCTGGTTGATGGCGAATTTCGACAGCGCGGCGGTCTTGAAGGTGAAGTCGTTGCTGTAGTCGATCAGGTCGTCGATGGCCGAGGCGTCGAGGATCTCCAGGATCGCCTCGATGGCCGTTTCCGAAAGTCCGGCGCCCTTGGTGAAGTCGCCGCTTTCGTCCTTGCGTCCTTCGCCGAGCAGCAGGCGCACGCCTTCGGAGCCGAACTTGTCGTGCTTGTCCATCGCGCGCAGGACGGTCAGCCGCCGTTCGCCGTTGTCGTCCCCGGCAAGGCCGATCGCCTCCAGGACGCCGTCGAGAACCTTGCGGTTGTTGACGCGGATGAGGTAGTCGCCGCGCTGGATGCCGAGGGCTTCCATCGTGTCGGCCATCATCATGCACATCTCGGCGTCGGCCTGGACGCCGGGCGCGCCGACCGTGTCGGCGTCGAACTGCATGAACTGGCGAAAGCGTCCCGGCCCCGGCTTCTCGTTGCGGAACACCCAGCCGGCGCGATAGCTGCGGAACGGCAACTGGATGTCGTTGATGTGCTCCGCGACGTGGCGGGCCAGCGGCGCGGTCAGGTCGTAGCGCAGGCTCATCCACTGTTCGTCGTCGTCCTGCACGGAAAACACGCCGGCGTTCGGCCGGTCGGTGTCGGGCAGGAACTTGCCGAGGCAGTCGGTGTATTCGAACATCGGCGTCTCGACCGGATCGAAGCCGTAGAGTTCATAGACGGCCCTGATCCTGGCGACCATTTCCTCCGTGGCCCGGATGTCGGACGCGCTGCGGTCGACGAAACCACGCGGCAGGCGGGCCTTGAGTTTCTGCGTCTTCGGGTTGGCCATGCGGATCACGGGTCTTGCGGTGGAAAGCCGGGCGGTCGAGCCTGCCGCGCTCCGGCAGGCGCCCGTTTCCTAGACGAAAGCCGTGGGCGGGGCAAGGCGGCAGCCGCGCCTTGATTGAGCCGCGACTTGGTTTAGGCTACGTGCCGAGGGAGATGCTCGAACGCGATCGCCGCACGAGGATCGATGATGCACGTGGACCTGACCGCCACGGGCTGGCGTACTGCCGCTGCCCGCGCCCTGCTTTATGCCTTCCTGTCCGCCGCTCCGTTCGCCGTCGGCTCCGCGCCCGCCTCGGCCGGCGGGCCGGACCCGACCGGCCCGGTCGCTATCGACGATACAGCCGAATACATGATTGCCAGCAAGGTGCTAGGGTCGCCGGTCCGCGTCGCGGTCTGGACGCCGAAAGGCGAGCCCCCGGTGGGCGGCTTTCCGGTCGTCTACAGCTTTGATGCGGACTTCAGCTTCACGCTCTTCGCTGGTCTCGCCGAGAACCTCGCGATGACGGGCCGCTCAGTCGGCAAGGCGCCGCCCGTGATCGTCGCCGTCGGCTATCCGGACCGCCGGCTCGACACCGACCGTCGCCTCCTGGACATGACCCCGCCGAGCGACCATCCCGCCGGCCGCTTCGACATGCCCGAGCGCCCGCACGGCAAGCCCTGGTCGCCGCTTGGTGGCGGCGATGTCTATCTGGACATGCTGGTGCAGGAGGTCAAACCGTTCGTTTCGGCCCGCTTTCCGGTCGATCCGGAGCGTGAGACCCTTTACGGCCATTCGCTCGGGGGGCTGATGACCCTGCATGCCCTGTTCACGCGGCCGGACAGTTTCGATGCCTATGTGGCGAGCAGCGCGTCGCTGTGGGTCAACAACGGCCAGATGCTGCGCGAGGCGACCGCCTTCTTCGACCGGGCGGGGGAGGCGTTGGCCGTCCCGATTCCCTTGCGCTTGACCGTGGGATCGCAGGAGGAGGACCTCACCCGGTGGGAGCGGCAGCAGCCCGGCGACTTGGTACGGCGCAGGGCCTGGGTTGCCGGCAACCGCATGGTCGGCCGCGCCCGCGACCTCGCCGAACTGATTGCCGAGCGCGGCGCCGGTCAGATCGATCTGACCTTCGAAGTCCTTGACGGAGAAGGGCATTTGTCCGCCCATCCGGTCTCCGTCTACCGCGCTCTCGTGTTCGCGATGGAGCGGTGACCGGCACCGGTCAGCGGCCGGCTCCGGCCTCGCCGAACAGGAAGTTCGGCGCCTTGTCGAAGGGAGTCGCGAGCATGGCCATCCAGAGGCTGGTGGCGATTTTCTCGGCCTGGCGGATGACGATCGCGGCCGCCTCCGGGTCGTCGAACACCTCGAGGGCGGTCGCGCGGAACAAGTCCAGCCAGATGCGGAAGTCGTCGGTGACGACTTCCTTCATCCGGAAGTGCGCCGGAACCGGCTTTCCCTTGTATTCTCCAGTCTTGAGAAGGACGGAGGCCCAAAAACCCTTCATCTTGTCAAGATGAGGCCCCCAATCGCCAGCAATTCTGGCCTCGAATACGGGGCCGAGGCGATCGTTAGTCCGGATGTGCTGGTAGAATGTCTCGACAAGATCCGAGATCTGCTTTCGGTCGATGGACGGATGGGCGGGTTCCCGCTGCACGGCGGGGCGCACCTCGATGGTCTGCATGGGCTTTCCGGCACTCGAATGACACGTACTGATAGCTTAATCATAGCCTAAAAGGCTCCGGAGAGTGTCCGGAAACCTGCCGGAGTCCTGTCGCGCGGCAACAGGTCTCACCCTGCACGCCGGGAAGGGGCGCACCCGGGCCCCGGCGACCGGTCAGACCGGCTTGCAAATGCGGGCATTTTGTCTATGGTCCCGGCCACTGCGATGCGGCCCGCGCACGGCCGCCGGCGGCGGGAACGCCGGGTGCCAGGAATGGACGTTTCATGATCTCGACCGACGCACAGGAGCGCGAGGAGGCGGTTGCCGCGCTGCAGGTGCCGGACCTGACCGTGGTGCTGCCGACCTACAACGAGCGCGGCAACGTCGCGCCGATGGTCGAGGCGCTGCGCACGGCCCTCGACGGCATCGCCTGGGAAGTCATCTTCGTCGACGACAACTCCCCGGACGGCACGGCGGCGGCGGCGCGCGACATCGCCCGCAAGGATCCGCGCGTGCGGGTGATCCGCAGGGTCGGCCGACGCGGCCTGTCGGGTGCCTGCGTCGAGGGCATGCTGGCGAGTTCCGCCCCCTTCGTCGCGGTGATGGACGCCGACCTGCAGCACGACGAGACCCTGCTGCCGAGAATGCTGGCGATCCTGAAGACGGGCGAGACCGACCTCGTCGTCGCCAGCCGCAAGGCCGAGGGCGGCGCGATGGGCGAGGGCCTGTCGACGCTGCGCACCTGGGGCTCCAACCTGGCCAACGGCCTGGCGCAGAAGCTGCTCAAGGTCTCGCTCAGCGACCCGATGAGCGGCTTCTTCATGTTGCGCCGGGCGGTCGCCGACGAGTTGGCGCCGAAACTGTCCTCCCAGGGCTTCAAGATCCTGCTCGACATCGTTGCCACTGGCGGCGGCAAGCTGCGCATCCGCGAGCTCCCCTTCGTCTTCCGCGAACGCAGGCACGGCGACAGCAAGCTCGATACGCTCGTCACGCTCGATTATCTGGGGTTGCTCGTGTCCAAGTATTTCGGCGACCTGGTGTCGGTGCGCTTCCTCATGTTCAGCCTGGTCGGCGCCAGCGGCGTGCTGGTGCATCTGCTTGCCCTGCGCGCCGCCCTGGTCGCGCTCGACCTCGAGTTCAACGTCGCGCAGACGCTGGCGACCTTCGTCGCCATGACGTCCAACTTCCTGCTCAACAACCGGCTGACCTATCGCGACCGCCGGCTAACCGGCTTCGGCATGCTGCGCGGCCTGCTGACCTTCTATGCCGTATGCAGCGTCGGCGTGCTCGCCAACGTCGGCGTCGCCAGCCTGATCTACGACCAGCAGCCGGTCTGGTGGCTGGCCGGGACGGCGGGTGCTGCGATGGGCGCGGTCTGGAACTATGCGGCCAGTTCCGTGCTGACCTGGCGCAAGGCCTGAGGCGACGCGGTGAAGACCCCCTCCGGCAGCGAGACGCTTCCCTCCTGGCTGCGGCCTTCGGCACTGGCCCTCTTCGTCGGCGTGCTGATCGTTTTCCGGCTGTGGACCGCCTCCAACGCCCATCTGGTCGAGGACGAGGCCTATTACCGGATCTGGGGCCTGTATCCGGCCTTCGGCTACTACGACCATCCGCCGATGATCGCCTGGTGGATCTGGGCGGGGCAGCAGATCGCCGGCGACACGGCGCTCGGTGTGCGGCTTGTCGGCGTCCTGTCGGCGGCTGTCGGCTCGCTGGTGTTGTGGCGTACAGCCGCGATCCTGTTTGGCCGGCACGTCGCCGGCCTGGCCGTGCTGTTCTTCAACGCCTCGATCCTGATCGGCGTCGGCGGCATCATCGCCACGCCGGACACGCCCTCGGTGTTCTTCTGGGGCCTGACCCTGTGGGCGCTGGCGGAACTTCATGTCTCTGGCCGGGCGGACTGGTGGCTGGCGGTCGGGGTATTCGCCGGCCTCGGCCTGGTGTCCAAGTATTCCGTGCTGTTCCTGGGTGCCGGCATCGTGCTCTGGCTCCTGTGGGTGCCCGAGGCCCGGCGCTGGTTTGCCAGCTGGCAGCTTTGGGCCGGCGGCGGCCTCGCGCTGCTGTGCTTCGCGCCGGTACTGGTCTGGAATCACGGACACGAATGGGCCTCCTTCTACAAGCAGTTCGGCCGCGCCGGGCGCGGCGACTGGACGACGAAATACGTCTTCGAGTTCCTCGGCGCGCTCGTCGGCCTGCTCAATCCGCTCGTCGCCGTGCTCGCCGGGTTCGGCGTCGCGCGCCTGAGCCGGCGCACGCTGGCGCGGGACGGGGCGGCGAGCCTCATCGTCCTGACGCTGGTGCCGTTCCTGGCCTACATGCTGTTCCATTCCCTGCACGCGCGGGTCCAGGCCAACTGGCCGGCGCCGCTGTTTCCCGCCCTGGCGCTGACGGCGGCGGTATTTGCCGCCGCGCCGGGCCGCCGCGAGCGCCTCTGGCAGCTTTGGTCGGCTGCGGCCGTCGGGCTCGGCGTGCTGGTTGCCGTCGTCGTCCAGGTCCATGCGGTCGATCCTCTGACCGGCCGCTTCGCCCGCAAGGATCCGACCTTCCAGCTGCGCGGCTGGCCGCAGGTGACGGCCGGGATCCGCGCGCTCGCCGACAGCCGCGGTGCCGCCTATCTCGCCACCACCGGCTACGGGCTCACCAGCCAGTTGTCCTTCGCCTTTGCGCAGGAGCTTCCCGTCGTCCAGCTCAACGAGCGCATCCGCTACGTCATGATGCCGCCGGTCGCAGCCGGCCTGTTCGACCGGCCCGGGCTCTATGTTGCCGAGGCGCGCCGGGACAATTCGGCCCGGCTTGCCGAGGTGTTCGACCACGTCGAGCGGGTTGCCACCCTTGCGCGCACCGTCAACGGCGTGTTCCTGGAAGACCTGGTCGTCTACGAGATCGCGCGGCCCAACCGCGATCCCCTGCGCTCCGTCTTCGAGGATCCCGGAAACGGAGGACTGGACTGACGGACCGACGGCGGCGCGGGGCGAGCCCTGCAGCCGGCACTCTGGGACCGAGTAGGCCCCGGGTCTCGCGATGCTCGCCCGAGGTGACCATCGGGACGGTGTGGCGGCGCGGTGCCCTGCGCTCTTTCCGTCGTTCTTTTTGGACAGACCGCAGCGATTGTGTTCCCGGCCGGTTTTGCCGTAGGGAAGAGGGGGGGCTTGAGCCCCGGACGGGGATTTGGGGCGCGATGAAGAGGATCACCCTGGCGGCGGTGGACTACGGTCTGGCCTTCGGCGTCGACCGGGCGGTGCGGTCGCTGCTCGCCGCCCGTCGGCTGAGCGCCGTTGGCTGTCTTGTCTGTACCGACCTGTGGAGCCGCGAATACCTGCCGCTGCGCGAACTCGCCGAGCAGGAGGCCGGCCATGCGCTGATCGGCCTGACCGTGGCCCTGAGCGGTCGGACGGGCGAACCGTGCAGCCTGCGCTGGCGCGACACCTTCGGCGCCAGCTTCCGCACACCGGGCTGGATCTCGCGCCGGGCGACGCTGCGGCTGTTGCCCGACGAGATCGTCCGCAGCGAGATCGTGGCGCAGATCCGGCTGTTCGCCGACTACTTCGGGCGTGCGCCCGATTTCGTCACCCTGCGCGACGGCCTGATGCGCCATCGGGTGATCGCCGGCCTGCTCATGAAGGCCGTGGCCGATTGCGGTCTGAAGAAGCCGCCGCTCCTCATCTTTCCCCTCGCCGAAGGCTGGCGAGCTCGCCGCTTCGCCCGGTTCGCGGCCAAGCACGGCCTGAAGACCCTGCCTTGTGGTCCGTTGTTGCCGGCGCTCGAAGACCGCGCCGCCCTGCAGCAGGCGTTGCGCGGCCATTTCGACGGCCTCGCCGACATGACCTTCGTCGCATGCATGCCGGCGGTGCCGGACGACCGGCTGCGCCGGATCGAGTCCCGACACCAGGTGGCGGTGCGCGCATGCCAGTTCGACGTCCTGATGAGCGACGAATTCTTTCGCACGCTCGACGAGAAGGACGTCTTTCTCTACTGAAGCGGCCCGCCCTGCCGCGGCCAACGAAAAAACGGCTCCTGCGGGGGGGAGCCGTTTTTCGGGAGGTCGGGAAACGGGTTGGGGGCGACCCGCTTCCATGGTTGTAGATATGGGCGTAGATTGCGAAATTGCACGTGATGTGGGTCACACTTCTGCGCTTGGCGCCCGGTCGCCGTGCGACGGGAGCGGCCAAGCGGCAGCGGGGGCAGGGCATTGGCGGATCTGAAGGGCTTTCTCGACAACAGCTTTTCCCTGGAGGGGCTGTCTCACGACCTGGCCGAAGGGCTGTCGAAACTGGCAAGACCGATGAGTGTCACCCCCGGCGCGATCCTGTTCGAGGCCGGTGATCCGGGCAACGGCTGCTACGCCATCCTCGACGGCTCGATGAAGGTGTCGATGCTGTCGGTCGACGGCGACGAGCAGCTGCTGGCGGTTCTCGGGCCGGGCAACGTGGTCGGCGAACTGGCGTTGCTCGACGGCCGGCCGCGCTCGGCGACGGTGACGGCGCTCAAGGCGTCGCGGCTGGCCTTCATCGACAAGAGCGCCTTCGAGCGGTTCGCCGACGAGAACCCGGGCCTCTACCGCCACATGCTGTCGATCGTCGGCAAGCGGCTGCGGCAGTCGAACGACATTCTCGCCGCGCGCTCCTTCCTGCCGCTGCCCGGCCGGGTGGCCCAGACGCTGCTGCAGCTGTCGGAGACCTTCGGCAAGACGCTCGACGGCGACCGGATCCTGATCCACTACAAGCTCAGCCAGTCCGACATCGCCAACATGGCGGGCGCCGCGCGCGAGAACGTCAGCCGCGTGCTCAACGACTGGAAGCGCTCGGGCACGATCAGCCGGATCTCCGGCTACTACTGCCTCGAGCAGCCGCGTGTGCTCGAACAGGCCGCCACCCTTTGATCATTCGCCCTTGACCGGCCACCTTGCCTGGCCGGCCTTGAGTGCCCGCCCTTGAGTGCCCGCCCTTGAGCGCCGCCCTTAACCGCCCGACGAACCGACGGAGCCAGCCCAGTGACGCATGCCACGCCCGAAGACACCAACCAGCCGAGCGGCGAGCTGACGCTGCGCACCATGGCGATGCCGGCCGACACCAACGCGGCCGGCGACATCTTCGGCGGCTGGGTGTTGTCGCAGATGGACCTTGCCGGCGGCATCGCGGCCAGCCAGCGGGCCAACGGTCGCGTCGTCACCATCGCCATCGACCGGATGAAGTTCATCCGTCCGGTCCATGTCGGCGACGTTCTGTGCGTCTATGCCCGCGTCGGCCGGATCGGGCGCACCTCCATGGAGATCAACCTGGAGGCCTGGGCGCTGCGCCACCGCTTCGGTCACCGCGAGAAGGTGACCGAGGCTATGTTCACTTTCGTCGCCGTCGACGAGGACGGCCGGCCGCGCCCGGTCCCGGCGACCTGCCCGACCCCGGCCTGACCGGCCGTCAGCGGCTGCGCAGCCGCTTGCGCGATCCGTTCCTCTCGAGCAGGTCGGCGAACAGGCGTTCGTCGATCGCGCGCGGGCAGCCGCTCGCCCACAGCGCCACGAGCGCGTCGAGACGGGCCCTGCGCTCGTCGGGCGAAAGCGGGGGCAGATGCGTCGGCAGGCCGCCGAAAAAGGGCATGGCGCTGAGCCGGGCCAGCACAAGCCGCTCGCGGTTCTGAGGGATCGAGGCGGCATCGTCGGCCGCAGCCGGTCCGATAAGGCCGATATCGGCGAGGGTGGCGTCGGCGAGGGCGCAGGCGTCGGCGATGGTCGGGTGGGCAGACATGAAAAATCCTCCGTCGGTTGCCCGAGGAGGACTGGCGCAGGACAGCTTCCGGACCGCTTGGTTGTCCTTGCGCGGCGCGCGCGGACCACATCCCTTGGCGGAGACCACCTTGCCCGGCCGGGCAGGTTGGCGAGGGCGCCAGCCCTTCTCTTGATGATGGTCGGCTTATGCCATGCGCTGAGCGCGCCGTCAATCGCGCCGCCGGCCTTGCCTGCCGCTGCCCGCGACGGCCGGCCGACCCGGCCTCAGTAGTGCGGCGGCTTGTCGATCCGGTGACCGGCCAAGCCGGTCTCGATCAGGTCCTCGACCCGATCCGTCATGTCGGCCAGCCTGCGCGTCAGCCGGTCGATCTGGCGTGCCTGCTCGACCACCACGGCGTTGATCTCGTCGATGGTGTAGACGGCATGGGCCAGGTCGATCTCCAGCTTTTCGACGCGGGCGTCCAGGTCGTTGCTCATCGGGGCCTCGGCGTTGTCGGGTCAAGGGGGGCGTCTCCTTCACTTGGCGGCGAACGGCGGCGGCGTCAAGGGCCGCGGCGCAGGCGGTTGCGGAACCGGTTGCCGGATGATGGCGGCCGCCTTACTCTGGCCCTCGACCGGTGCGCGGCCTCCGCGCGCGCCGTGCAGGAAGGGCGGCCATGACGGCGCAGGGCGAGGCCAGCGACCAGATAAGCGACCAGATAAGCAACCAGGCGAGCGACGGGGCGAGCGACGGGGCGAGCGGCGCGGGCAGCCTTGCCGCCCTGCTCGCGCGCCAGCGCTCGGCGTTTCTCGCCGACGGCCCGCCGCCGCTCGAGCGCCGCCGGGCCGCCCTGCGCGCGCTCAAGGCGGCGCTCGTCGCGCGGCGACGGCAATTCGAGGCGGCCGCGCGCGCCGACTTCGGCCACCGGCCGGCGCAGATAACGGCGATCATGGACCTCGCGCCGGTGGTGCAGGCGATCAAGTACCAGCATCGCCACCTGCGCCGCTGGATGCGGCCGGAGCGCCGCCGCGTGGCGCTGACCTTCCAGCCCGGCCGCGCGCACGTCATCCGCCAGCCGCTCGGCGTCGTCGGCATCCTGTCGCCCTGGAACTATCCGGTGTCGCTGGCGCTGGTGCCGCTGGCGACCGCGCTTGCCGCCGGCAACCGCGCTATGGTCAAGCCGTCCGAACTCACGCCGGCGACGACCGAGCTGCTGGCCGCCATGCTGGGCGAGATCTTCCCGCAGGAGCAGGTCGCCGTCGTCACCGGCGGAGCCGACGTCGGCGCCGCCTTCTCCGCCCTGCCGTTCGACCATCTGGTCTTCACCGGCAGCACCGCCGTCGGCCGCAAGGTGATGCGCGCGGCCGCCGACACGCTCGTGCCGCTGACGCTGGAACTGGGCGGCAAGTCGCCGGTCATCGTCGAGCCCGGCCATCCGGTCGAGCGGGCGGCGGCGGACATCGCCTTCGGCAAGACCGCCAACGCCGGGCAGACCTGCATCGCGCCCGACTACGTGCTGGTACACGCGGCGGATCTCGACCGCTTCGTCGCCGCCTATGTCGCGGCGGTCCGGCACTATCATCCGGGCGGGACGGCGGATCCCGCCTACACCTCGATGATCACGGCGCGCCATGCCGAGCGGCAGCGGGCGCTGCTCGACGACGCCCGGGAAAAGGGCGCGCGCGTGATCGAGATCGAGGCCGAGCCGCCTCCGCAGCAGCCGCTGCCGAATGCCGTGGCGCCGGCCGTGCTGCTTGACGTGACGGACGAGATGACGGTCATGCAGGAGGAGATCTTCGGCCCGCTCCTGCCGGTCCTTGCCTACCGGAGCCTCGACGAGGCGATCGCCTTCGTGAACGCGCGGCCGCGCCCGCTAGCGCTGTATTTCTTCGGGGTCGGCCGCGCCAACCGGGACAAGGTCCTCGCCGGCACCACCAGCGGCAACGTCACCGTCAACGATGTGCTGCTGCACTACGCCCAGGACGACCTGCCGTTCGGCGGCGTCGGCCAAAGCGGCATGGGGGCCTATCACGGCGTCGAGGGCTTCCGCGCGCTGAGCCACGCCAAGGGCGTGTTCGAACAGGCGCGCTGGAACACCGGCGGCCTGATCCGCCCGCCGTTCGGCCGGATCGCCAGCTGGATCGCCGCCTACCTGATGCGCTGACGCCTCGGTCCTGATCCCGGGCAAGCAAAAAGGGCGGCCCGCAAGCCGCCCTTTCCGTATTCTAAAGCGTTTGGCCTTCCTGGAAGTCCATGCCGCCCCCGAACCCGCCCTGGCGGGTTCAGCATTCTCGCTGATGGGCGGCTTTATGGACTTCTTAGAAGTCCATGCCGCCCCCGAACCCGTCCTGGCGGGTTCAGCATTCTCGCTGATGGGCGGCTTTATGGACTTCTTAGAAGTCCATGCCGCCCATGCCGCCCATGCCGCCGGCCGGCATCGCCGGTGCTTCCTTCTTCGGCAGCTCGGCAACCATGGCGCCAGTGGTGATCAGCAGGCCGGCCACCGAGGCGGCGTCCTGCAGGGCCGTGCGCACGACCTTGGTCGGGTCGATGATGCCGGCCTGGATCATGTTGACGTAGGTCTCGGACTGGGCGTCGAAGCCGAACGACGGATCGTTGTTCTCCTGGATCTTGCCGACCACGATCGAGCCTTCCACGCCGGCGTTCTCGACGATCTGGCGGATCGGGGACTCAAGGGCGCGCAGGACGATCTTGATGCCGGCCTGGATGTCGGCGTTGTCGGAGGTCAGCTTCTCGACCGCCGACTTGGCGCGCAGCAACGCGGTGCCGCCACCCGGGACGATGCCTTCTTCCACGGCCGCGCGGGTCGCGTTCAGGGCGTCGTCGACGCGGTCCTTCTTTTCCTTCACCTCGATTTCGGTCGCGCCGCCGACGCGGATGACGGCCACGCCGCCCGCCAGCTTGGCCAGACGCTCCTGCAGCTTCTCGCGGTCGTAGTCCGAGGTGGTCTCCTCGATCTGCGCCTTGATCTGCGCGACGCGGCCCTGGATGTCCTCCTTGGCGCCGGCGCCGTCGACGATGGTGGTGTTCTCCTTGGAGATGGACACCTTCTCGGCCTTGCCGAGCATGTCGAGGGTGACGTTCTCGAGCTTGATGCCGAGATCTTCGGAGATCACCGTGCCGCCGGTCAGGATGGCGATGTCTTCCAGCATGGCCTTGCGGCGGTCGCCGAAGCCCGGAGCCTTGACGGCGGCGATCTTCAGGCCGCCACGCAGCTTGTTGACGACGAGCGTGGCGAGTGCCTCGCCTTCGACGTCTTCAGCGACGATCAGCAGCGGCCGGCCGGACTGCACGACGGATTCCAGGATCGGCAGCATGGCCTGCAGGTTGGACAGCTTCTTCTCGTGCAGGAGGATGTAGGGCTTCTCCAGCTCGGCGAGCATCTTCTCGGCGTTGGTCACGAAGTAGGGCGACAGGTAGCCGCGGTCGAACTGCATGCCCTCGACGACCTCGAGTTCGGTCTCGAGCGACTTGGCTTCCTCGACGGTGATCACGCCCTCGTTGCCGACCTTCTGCATCGCCTCGGCGATGTCCTTGCCGACCTGGGTGTCGCCGTTGGCCGAAATGGTGCCGACCTGGGCCACTTCTTCCGAGGTGGTGATGGTCTTGGAGTTGGCGACCAGGTACTTGACGGCCTCGGCGGCGGCGAGGTCGATGCCGCGCTTCAGGTCCATCGGGTTCATGCCGGCGGCAACCGCCTTGGCACCTTCCTTGACGATCGACTGGGCGAGAACGGTCGCGGTCGTGGTGCCGTCACCGGCGACGTCGTTGGTCTTCGACGCCACTTCGCGCACCATCTGGGCGCCCATGTTCTCGAACTTGTCTTCCAGCTCGATTTCCTTGGCGACCGACACGCCGTCCTTGGTGATGCGCGGAGCGCCGAAGGCCTTGTCGAGAACGACATTACGGCCCTTCGGGCCGAGGGTGACCTTCACGGCGTTGGCCAGAATGTCGACGCCGCGGAGCATCTTCTCGCGGGCGTCGGTGCCGAACTTTACGTCCTTAGCTGCCATGGTTTCGTCTCACTTGTCTGGATTGGAACTTGAAGGATCGGGTCGGACGCGGATTAGGCGATTACGCCCATGATGTCGGATTCCTTCATGATCAGCAGGTCTTCACCGTTGATCTTGACCTCGGTGCCGGACCACTTGCCGAACAGGACGCGGTCGCCGGCCTTGACGTCGAGGGCGATCAGGTCGCCGTTCTCCTTGCGGGCACCGGGGCCGACGGCGACGACTTCGCCTTCCTGCGGCTTTTCCTTGGCGGTGTCCGGGATGATGATGCCGCCGGCGGTCTTCTCTTCGGAATTCACGCGGCGGACAACGACACGGTCGTGCAGCGGACGAAATGTCATCTTGGCTCTTTCCTCTCATGCGGCGTGCCCCCATCCGAAGGCAGCACGCAATCCACAAAGTTGATGGCTCGAGAGATCGCGGGGGAGATCCCGCGTCCTGTTAGCACTCCCCTCAAGCGAGTGCTAACGCGCGAAGGATTTATGATCACCCTCTGGCGATGTCAATGGCGCGGATCGAGAAAATTCCTGCCGGCCGGAGTCCCGGTCCCGGTGCCGGCCGCTGCCCGGTCCCTTGCATCGCATTCGAGCAGCCTTGTAGCCAAACTTTAACGGTTTCCTAAATCGGCTGGAAAACCGGATCGGGTAGAAAGACCCCGAAATGGGGACTCTGGCCGTGAAGATCTTCCGCTTTCTCTCCGACAGGCGCGGCAACATCGCGATCGCCTTCGGCTCTTTCGCCTTCCTGCTGACCGCGGGCAGTGGCGTCGGCATCGACATGTCGCGCGTGGTGACGGAAAAGAGCCGCCTGCAGTCGGCGGCGGACGCCACCGCGCTGGCTGCAAACTACAAATCCGGCACATACACGGCGGAGCAGATCCGCCAGCATGCCGAGGCCTATTTCGACGGCCTCTATACGGCGCCCGAGCGCGGCAGCGTGTCGCGCAACGTGACCGTCGGCGACGGCACGATCAGCGTCGAGGCTGGCGTCACCATGCCGACCTTCTTCGCGCCGCTGCTCGGCGTCGAAGAGATCAGTTTCGCCGTGATGGCCGAATCCAAGGTCGGCACCGCCTCGTTCGACGTGGTGCTGGTGCTCGACAATTCCGGCTCGATGGCCGGGTCGCGCATGACGACGCTCAAGCAGGCCGCCTCCGATCTGATCCGAACGCTGATGTCGATCAACGAGATTAGCACGGAGGACGACCGGGTCATGGTCGGCCTAGTGCCGTTCACCGCCTTCGTCAACATCGGCGCCGACAAGGCGACGCAGCCCTGGATGGACCGCGAAGGCCGCTCGCCCGTGCACTGGACCAATTTCCAGACCGGCAGCGACGGCACGCCGGTCCCGTCCCTGTTCTCGTCGTCCGCCCTTGTCAACGGCCGGCCGAGCCGCTTCTCGCTCTACCAGCAACTCGGCGGCACGGACTGGCTCGGCTGCGTCGAGGCCCGGCCGATGCCCTATGACGTGACCGACGACGCGGCCGATCCGGACGTACCGGCGAGCCTGTACGTTCCCGCCTTCGCCCCCGACGAGCCCGACAGCTCCCCGGACAACCGCGACGGCTACCGTTATTCGAATAACTGGCTGGCCGATAACGCGGGCGCCTGCTCCCTGACCGCCAAGCAGGCGGCCCAGGTCAATATCTACGACCAGGGCGACAGCCCGATCCACGGCAGCCTCGCCACGCGCGAGGTCGCCCAGGGGCGCCTCTGCAAGTACCGCAACCAGCCCAAGTCCTACGGCACCTCGTCGTCGCAGGGACCGAACTTCCTGTGCAAGACCCAGCCGATCACCGATCTGACCAACGACAAGCAGGCCCTGCTTGATGCCGTCGCCGCCATGCGCGCGGACGGCTACACCAACATCCACCAAGGCGTCGTCTGGGGCTGGCGCGTGCTGACGCCGCAGGAACCTTTCTCGCGCGGGCGCTCGCCCGACCAGAAGCGGGAAAAGGACCACCGCAGGATCATGATCGTCATGACCGACGGCGCCAACACCTACCAGGACAAGTCGTCGAGCCACAACCGCACCGAATACAACGCCTACGGCTACGGCACCGAACAGCGGCTCGGCAGCGGCATCGACACGGCCGGGGAGATCGCCGCCAAGATGGACGAGCGGACGGCGCTCGCCTGCCGCAACGCCGCGACCTACGAGGCGACGCAGGTCTACACCATCGCGTTCCAGGTCGGCGACTACGCGACCCGCAAGCTGCTGCGCGACTGCGCGTCGTCGCCGGAGATGGCCTTCGACGCCGGCTCCAACAGCGAACTGGTCACCGCCTTCGAGCGGATCGGCAAGGAAATCAGCAGGCTGCGGCTGGCGCGTTGAGGCGGGCCGCAGGTCGGTCAGGCGTACCGGCCAGGCGCAACGGCGCCCGGGCAGGGGTCTCAATCGGCGATGGAGAAGGGCAGCTCGAAGCTGGCGGAGCTCGATCCGACAATGTCGGTCAGCGTCGTCGCGAGGACGTACGAGCCGGCCGGCAGGCCGTCGAACCGGAAGCTCAGCGTCGCGTGGAACTCCCGCGACCGCGTCCTGGTCGACCGGCCGAGCGTGGCGAACCCGTCGTCGCGCAGAAGCACCTGTCCGCCTGGCGTGCGCAGTTCGAACCCGGCCTTCAGCTCGATGCCGAAGCCGTCCTGACCGGCGGCGAAGCCGTAGCCGACCGGCTCGGCATAGACCACCAGCGTCTCGTCGCTCCTGAAGACCGAGCTCGCCAGCGGCTCGTACTGGCCGTAGCCGGAGGCCGGCTCGCGCACGAATGTCGCCGCCGTGAAGGCGAGCGGAGCGGCGTCCCAGGCGGCGTCCAGGGCCTCGTAGGCGCTGACGAGCGTTGCGGCAGGCGCGGGAACCCCCGTCTGGGCCCCCGTCTGGGCATGGGCGGCGCCGAACGCGGTCCAGCCCATCAGCAGGGCGCCAACGGTCGCGCTGCAAAGAACCTGCGCGGCAACAAACCTTCCAGACATCTCACGCCCCCCGGCCCACAAGTCTCAATTATTTCGTCGACTTAGCAGACGCCGATATAAACCGGCGCGGTCTCGTGCACAAGCGCATGCGTGCGGTGCGGTAAACGACCCGGCTCCCGTCGGTGCGCGTCGGCGGCCTATTGCAGCCGCTCTGACCAGGATTGGCGCTTGCGATAGATGGTCGACGGACTGATCTCCAGGGCGGCCGCCGCCATCGCGATGTTGCCGTCGAAGGCGTCGAGGGCATCCTCGATGATGCGCCGCTCCTGCGCCCAGAGCGGTTCGATGGTGGCGAAGGGCCGGCTCTGGCGCGCCATCCGGTGGCGATCGCGGGTGTCGTCCGCCGCCGCGCGCGCGCGTCCGCCGCCGTCGCGGATGAGCATCGGCAACATGTCGAGGGTGATCGCCGGACCGTCGTTCATCACCACGATCTGGCGGATGGTGTTTTCCAGCTGGCGGACGTTGCCCGGCCAGGAATAGGCCAGCAGGCGGGCCTGGGCGTCGGCGTCGAAGCCCTTGAACGACCGGCCCTCCTGGGCGGCGAAGCGGGCCAGGAAGGCCCGGGCCAGCGGCATGATGTCGTCGCGCCGCTCGCGCAGGGGGGGCAGATGGACCGGCAGCACGTGCAGACGGTAGAACAGGTCCTCGCGGAACCGCCCCGCGGCGACCTCGGCCGTCGGGTCGCGGTTGGTGGCGCAGATGATGCGCGCGTCGACGGTGCGGTCGCTGCTGTCGCCCAGCCGCTGGAACGTGCCTGTCTGAAGGAAGCGTAGCAGCTTGCTCTGCAAGGCGATTTCCATCTCGCCGATCTCGTCGAGGAACAGCGTGCCGCCGTCGGCCTGTTCGGCCGCCCCGGCGCGGGTGTCGACGGCGCCGGTGAAGGCGCCGCGCACGTGGCCGAAGATCTCGCTTTCCATCAGGTCGCGCGGAATGGCGGCGCAGTTGAGGGTCACGAAACGTCCGCCGCGCCGGTCCGAAAGGTCGTGGACCGCCTGCGCGCACAATTCCTTGCCGGTGCCCGATTCCCCCGTGATGAACACGGGCGCGCCGGACGGCGCCATACGCCTGATCTGATCGTAGACCGAGACCATGGCCGGCGACATGCCGACGAATCGGCCGAAGGCCTCCGTCGTGCCGGTCTGCAGCGTGCGCGCGTCCGCCGGTCCGCCCTCGGCCATCGGGGCCGGCCGCGGCTTTCGGCGCATGCCGAGTTGCGCCTGGACCTTGTCGCCGAGCGCGTCGAGGGAGAACGGCTTGGTCAGGAAATCGTGGGCGCCCGCGCGCATGGCGTTGACCGCGCGCGACACTGATCCCCTGGCGCTGACCGCAATGATCACCGCTCTGGGGCAGCGCACGGCGTAGCGCGCCAGCGCCTCGTCGCCGCCGATGGTTTCCAGGTCTAGGATCAGCACGTCGGTCGGCTGGTCGGCGAGCGCGTCGAGGCAGGCCTTCGGATCGGAATAGAGCACCGGATCGGCGCAGTCGGCGGACAGCTTCGCGCAGACGGTCGCGGCGCGTGTCGCGTCCGCCGGCGAGGCATCGAGAATGCGAACATGGACGGACCTGGCCTGGCCCTGCTGACTCCCCATTCCCGGGTGACTCCCGTTGTTCTCGGTTTTCCTGCGGCGGGATCACTGCGATCCGTCCTGCGAACTTTCTGCCAACAGGGTAAACAAAGCGTTGTCATGGCCCGCGGGCGCGGCGATTTCCGCCCCGGGGGGCGGCGTGCAATGCCCGCCGTTCGGCGCTATTGTCGGGGACAAGCGCAGTGCAGCGCTTGCCTCCGGCGCGAAGGGATTCGGAACGCCGGTCGCTTTCGGGCAAAATCCCGGGAGCGGACATTGATTCGAAGCAACAAAACCACAGGCGGCAATGGGGCGCGGCACGACCATATTCATCGTCACCTGCATGGGGATCATCGCCCTGTCGGTGGCTGCGGTGCTGGTCTATCGGTTCGGCCGTCCGGCCGGCGAAGCGCTGTCGCTGTCGCTGGCGATGATGTGCACCATGATCATGGTGCACGTCCTCCTGTCGCGCTCGCGCGACCGCGGCGCGGTCAGCGAGGCCGTCGATCGCCTGGAAGACCGGCTGGCCGAGATCGACGGCGACGTCGCCAACCTGGAAGGGCGGCTGTCCGGCGTCGAGCACACCATTCCGCGCCGCACGCGCGAGGAGATCGATCCCCTGTTCGCCGAAGTCGAGGTCCTCGGCACGCTGGTCAAGCAGATGGCCGAGGCCATGTCCGACATGGAGGGCCGGTTCGAGGAACAGCGCGCGCTGGCAGCGCCGCCGCCGCCGCCGGAACTGGCCTATCGTGGCGGCGGCGAGCCGGCCTATGCCGCGGCTGCCCGGCCTCACGATCCGGCGCCCGCCTACAGGGGCCAGCCGGTCTATGCGCCCATCCATGATGTGGGCCATCGCGAGTCCGCGCGCCACGCCGAAACGCCGCCGGCGGCGTATCTCCACGACCCTGCCACGGCTCAGCCGCCGCTGACGGCCGGCCGACGCGACAGGCCCGAGCTGGGCGACCCGATCCTGGAAGACCTGCCGCCGTTCGAGGCGCCGAAAGCGGATCCGGCGATGCGCGAGCTGATCCGCGGGGCGCTGAACGCCAACCGGGTCGATCTCTATCTTCAGCCCATCGTCACGTTGCCCCAGCGGCGGGTGAAATACTACGAGGCGTTGACCCGGCTGCGCGACGCCAACGGGCAGACGCTGGAGCCGCGCGTGTTCATGGCCGAGGCGATCCGGTCCGGTCTGGTGCCGCGGATCGACAACCTGCTGCTGTTCCGCTCCGTGCAGGTGATCCGCAAGCTGGCCAACCGTAATCGCGACGCGGCGCTGTTCTGCAATGTGTCGTCGCTGTCGCTGGTCGACGAGACCTTCTTCCCGGGCTTCCTGGAATTCGTCCGCGCCAACCGCAATTTCGGCGACCTGCTGATCTTCGAGTTCACGCAGGCCGACGTTGCCCAGATGGGGGTGATGGAGATGGAAAGCCTCGGCGCCCTGGCCGAAATCGGCTTCCGTTTCTCGATCGACCAGATCGTCGACCTGAAGATGGACTTCAAGGCGCTGGCCGACCGGGGTTTCCGCTTCGCCAAGCTGAACGCGGACTACCTGATCGGCCGCAAGGGGACCGATCACGGCCACATCCATCCGGCCGACTTCGGCGACCTGCTCAACCGCTACGGCATGGAACTGGTCGCCGACCACGTCGAGACCGAATCCCAGGTCCTCGAACTGCTCGATTTCGACGTCAAGCTGGCGCAGGGCTTCCTATTCTCGCCGCCGCGCCCGGTCAGGGCGGAGATTCTGCAGGGCGCTCCGGCGCCCGCGCCCCGCAAGCGGGCCGCGGGCTGAGGATCGGTCAGTTTGTCGCCGGTCCGACCGTCACCACGGTCGGCGTCTTGCCCGCAAGGTAGCGCTGTGCGACGCGCTTGACGTCCTCGAGCGTCACGGCCTCGATCTCGGCGTTGCGCCGGTCGAAGTAGTCGATGCCCAGCCCCGCATTCTGCAGCGCCACGAGCTGGCCCGCGATCTTGCCCGATGTGTCGAAACGCAGGGCATAGGAACCGGTCAGGAAGCTCTTCGCCTTGGCGAGGTCTTCGGGCGTCGGGCCGTCCGCAGCCATGCGCTCGAACTGTTGCAGGATGATGTCCAGCGTCTCCGAGGCCCGGTCTGCGCGCGTTGCGCCCGACGCGAACAGCACGCCGGAGCGGTCATACGGCGACAGGTCGGTGCCAACGCTGTAGGAGAGCCCGCGCTTTTCCCGAACCTCCCTGTAGAGCCAGGAGGTGAAGCTGCCGCCGCCCAGGATATGGTTCATCACGAAGGCGGACTGGTAGTCGGGATCGTCGCGTTTCGGACCTGGAAGGCCGAGCAGCACCGTCGTCTGCGGCACGTCCAGCGTCTCGTCGACGCGGATCCCGGTCTCCGGCTGCGTTTCGGCGACCGGGACCAGATCGCCCTGCTCGGGGAGCCCGGCGAAGGTCCTGTCGAGCAGGACGGAGAGCGTGTCGGCGTCAATCGCCCCGACCACGCCGATGGTCAGGCCCTTGCGCGCGACGAGGCGGCGATGTTGGGCGACGAGGTCGTCGCGGGTCAGCGCCGGCACGCTCGTCTCCGTGCCGTTCGACGGCCGCGCATAGGGATGGTCGGGGAAGGCCGCGCGCATGAAGGCCTTGGAGGCGATGGCGTCCGGATCCCGCGTCTCGCGCTTCAGACCGGACACGATCTGGGACTTCATCCGGTCGACGGCGTCCTCGTCGAAACGGGGGGCCGAAAGCGCCAGGTGCAGGAGGTCGAAGGCGTCCTCGCCGGTATCCGTCAGGCTTCTCAGGCTGCCGTAGAAGCGGTCCATGCCGGCATTGAAGCTGATGCTGACGGCAAGCTCCTCCAGCCGTGCCTGGAAGGCCTCGGACGTCAGTTCGCCGGCTCCTTCGTCCAGCGTCGCCGCGAGCAGGCGCGTGACGCCTTCCTTGCCGTCGGGGTCCTGCGTGGAGCCGCCCTCGAACGAGAAGTTCAGCGCGATCAGAGGCACCGTGTGATCCTCGACCAGCCAGGCCTCGATCCCACCGGGACTGACGATGCGTTGGATCGCGGTCGCCTGGGCCGCGAGCCCGGTGAGCGCAAGCAGCAGCAGGGCGGCAAGACCGGTCAGCGAGCCGGTCATCGACAGGCGCAGCAGGGCGCCGGGACGTGTCTGCATCGTCATGTCCGTCTCCGTGGAACGTGGCCCGTCAGGACCTGCTGTTCGGGTCGGCATCGTCGGCCGGCTTCAGGTAGCCGGTGACCGGCGGGGCGAGCAGCCGGCGTGCCGCCGTCTGGATGTCCTCGCGGGTTACCGCCTGGATCTGCGCGGGCCAGGTCTGCACGTCCTCGATCGCCTGCCCGCTGGTCAGGGCGCTGCCGAAGATGCGGGCGAGCCGCATCTGGCTGTCCTGGGCGTAGATCGCATCTGCGATCAGGCGGCGCTTCGCGCGGTCGAGCTCTGCCTCGCTGACGCCGGTCTCGGCGACGGCGCGAATGGTCTCGGCGATGATCGTGTCCATTTCCTCCAGCGTGTGACCGTCACGCGGCGTGGCGTAGACCAGGAAGCGGGTGTCGTCGAGCGACGTGTCCTGGTAGTAGCTGCCGATGGAGATCGCGCTCCCGGCTTCCAGGACCGCCGCCTTGTGCAGGCGGCTGGTGGCGCCGCCGCCAAGGATCTTTGCCAGCAGTTCCAGCGCTTCCGGCTCGCGATCCGCGCCGGTTGCCTGGCTGGGAACCAGCCAGGTCTGGGTCACCGACGGCTGGCGCACCCGGGGGTCTTCGAGCGTGACGGAGCGGGCGCCGGCCAGCGGTGGCTCGCTCGGCCGCAGCCGCTCGCCAGGCTCGGCCCTGCGCGGCACCTTGCCATAGGTGTCTTGCGCCAGGCGCCGGACCTCGTCCGCCTCGACGTCGCCGGCGACCACCAGAATGGCGTTGTTGGGCGTGTAGAAGCGGTCGTAGAAGGCGATCGCCGCCGCGCTGTTCAGCGCCTCGATCTCGCTTTCCCAGCCGATCACCGGCGAGCCGTAGGGATGGTTGACATAGGCGACGGCCGACAGCGTCTCCTGCAGGCGCGCGGCCGGGTCGCTGTCGACGCGCATGCGCCGTTCCTCCAGCACCACGTCGCGCTCCGGCGCGACGACCGCGTCTGTCAGAACCAGGTTCTGCATGCGGTCCGCCTCCAGCTCCATCATCAGCGGCAGGTGCTCCTTGGCGACGCGCTGGAAATAGGCGGTGTAGTCGTTGCTGGTGAAGGCATTTTCCTGGCCGCCCAGTTCGGCGACCATGGCCGAGAAGGCGCCGTCGGGATGGGTCGTCGTGCCCTTGAACATCAGGTGTTCGAGGAAATGCGCCACGCCGGACTGGCCGGGCGGCTCGTCCGCCGCGCCGACCTTGTACCAGATCATGTGGGTGGCGACCGGTGCCCGATGGTCCGGAATGACCACGACCTGCAGGCCGTTGTCGAGGCTGAAGTGGCTGAGGTTCGGCGCGATGGTGACCGTGTCGCCGGCCTGCGCCGGGGCACCGCCCAGGAGCGCCACCGGCGCCTGCAACAGAAGGGCGCAGGCAAGGGCGGCAAGCGGCTTGTGCGGCAGCCGAAGAGTCAGGGGCATGGACTGGATCTCCCGTTGCCGGTCCGGCCGCATGCGTGCGCGGTCCCGTCCCGGTGTCCCGCAATATAGGCGGCGTTCCGGAGCCGGCCCGTTAAATTTTGGTCATGTTGGCGAAGCGACGGGCGGCGTCCGCCCCGCGCGGCTCAGTCCATGATGCAGTCGTCGGTCGCCGACGGGACGCAGCCGGGCCGCAGCTTGCCGCCTTCCATCTCGCGGGCAACGCGCTCCTTGAGCTGCTTGTCGTCCGAGGGAGCGACCAGCGGCGCGTTGGCGGCGGGCGTGCTGTAGGCCACCGGCGGTTCGATCAGGAAGCGGCGCACGGGCCTGCCCTCGGGATCGAACAGCCGCGACGTGTCGACCTTGGTCGCGCCTTCGTGCTGGGCCTTCATTTCCGCCGGCGTCAGGCGCGCGCCCTCGCGGATCTCGGCGTCGCGGGCGTCGCGCACCGGGTCCGGGCGGCTGCCGTCGCCGATGCGGATGCCGCGCATCTGCTCGGGGGTCAGCAGGCTGGTGTTGGGGTCGCCGCCGGCGTAGATCGCCCGCAGTTCCTTCAGTTCCTTGTCGTCGTTCTGCGGCCAGTTGGCGGCGACCTGAGACTGCTTGTCGTCTTCGGGCGGCGGCAGGTCGTCTAGCTTGGCCGGCATCGCCAGTGGCGCCCGGGGCTTGTAGTCGATCGGCTTGGCCTGCGGGTCGACGGCGCCGAGCCCGGACATGATCTGGCGCACCGCGGCGCGGTCGACGCCTTCCTCGTAACCTTCGGAATTGCTCACGCAGCCGGCCAGCAGCAGGCTCGCGAAAGCCGCCGCAAGGGGCCCCGCCAGCGCCACGCCGCGCCGCATTCCGGAAGTGTTCTGAGAGCTCATCCACCGCACGTCGCCGGTTCCCGTCTTGCTGTGATGCCGTCGGCAACCCGTTGCGGAGCTACCTCACACGACTATCCGTCCGCGTTCGGGTCCTTAGACCCGGATTTTGCGGCATTATTTGGACCGCTTGCGAAACCGTCATACAGGAGACCGGCGACGCCGGCAACGATCCAGGCGTCGGCG